>CAYZSH010000398.1:0-2624 GCA_964481025.1 uncultured Isosphaeraceae bacterium | reverse complement strand
GGAAACGGGGGAGCGGAATCGCGCTGTTGTCGCGGCAAGTCAATTCCCCTCCCCCGCCTGCGGGGGAGGTGCCTGCGAAGCAGGCGGAGGGGGTACGACGCCGACTCATTCAACGCCGTCCCACCAAGTTCGAATCTCAAGTCTCCCTCCCCCGCTACTCCAATCCCAGCCGGGCCTTCTTCGCCTCCCACTCCGCGTTCTCACGCTTGTTGTCGCTGGCGAGGGGCTTGCCGGTCCGGAGCGCCTCGATCTCGAGCCCGGTCAATTGCATGGCGTTCAGGCGGTAGTCCTCGAACGCCTCGCAGGTGATCGGGACGATGCCGCGGATGAGGTCGTACATCGCGGTCGAGTAGTCGCGGATCTCGATCTGGGCGTGCGGGTCCATGCGGAGCGAGAGGAAGTGCAGGATGTTGTGCAGGTCGCACTTCCAGTACCACTCGGTGAAGACGCTCACGGGCAGCGCCGCACGGGCGATCTCGCGGGCGACGCCCTTCTCGGTGAGGTCGAGGTAGCGGCTGTAAAGCGCCTCGGAATCCTCGAGGAGCTTCAGGAACTCCTCGGCGGTGCCGACGTCGATCGACTCGTCGCCCCCCTGCCGGTTGGTCGTGCTCTGCTTGCGGACGTTCTCGATGCTCGGGCGGTAGAAGCGATCGGGCACGATCGAGTACCGCGCCGAGTACTCGTTGACGTTCGCGGTGCGGTGCCGGATCCACTGTCGCGCGACGAAGATCGGCATCGCGATGTGGAACTTGAACTCGATCATCTCGAACGGCGTCGTGTGACGATGCCGCAGCAGGTAGCGGATGAGCCCACGGTCCTCGTTGACCTTCTTGGTACCGGCGCCGTAACTGACCCGAGCGGCCTGCACGATCGCGCTGTCGGCGGTCTGCCCTTCGGGAATCAACCTCGGCATGGCGTCGACGAGCGCGACGAAGCCATGGTCGTGGACCGGGATCTCCCAGCGGGCATCGCCGCCCATGACGTCGCGCAGCGGCCCTTCGGAGGCGACGCGGCGAACCCGATCTGGAACGACCACCCCCGCGGGCGTGGTCACGGTGTCGGTCTCGGAACTCATGACCGCATGGTCGCAGGTGAGGGCAGCCTCGGCCACCCCGCGGCCGGAACCGACAACGGGCCAACAACAGGCGAAATCAGGATTCCGAGGCCAGCCGGGCCGCGGCGGCGCGAAGCCAGCGGTTGACGTGGTCGATGGTCGGCCCGTCCTCGACGAGGCCGCTCGGACGCCCTCCCACCGACAGGACGGGCGGCAGATCGGGCTGGGGCGGCCAGCTGACCTCGACGATCGTGAGGGCCTTCTCGAGCCCCATGGGCTGGGGAGCCCCGGGACCGGCCAGGGCTTCGGCCCGGGTGCCGGGCCAGCCGTCAGGCTCCCGGGCGAGCACGCCGATCAGCCGATCGGCGTCCGGGTCCACATCCAGCCCCTCCGCCGAAGCCGGGAAGCCGGCCTCGTCGGCGGTGACGAGCAGATGCCACGCCACGGTTCTCAGGGCCGTGTCGCTCTCGCGGGCCGCGGCCTTCACGCGGGCGACGACCTGAAACCCGAAGTACGTGGTCCCGATCGCGGCGATCACGAAGAACGCGAGGAAGCCGATGACGATCCGGCGGCTGCGAGCCGCCTCCTCTGGAGACGGCGGAACGTGCTCGTCGCTCACATCCGCATTCCGCTGAAGGCGATCCGGGTCCGCTCTCGACGCGGATCCGGTTCGGGCACCGCCGAGAGCAGCGCCTTGGTGTAATCGTGCTGCGGATCATGGATGACCTGATCGCGCGGCCCGACCTCGACGATGCGACCGTTGAACATGACCGCGATGCGATCGCAGACGTGATGCACCACCGCCATGTCGTGACTGATGAACAGGTAGCTCAGTCCGAACTCGTCCTGCAGATCGTCGAGCAGGTTCAGGATCTGCGACTGGATGGAGACGTCCAGCGCCGAGGTCGGCTCGTCGCAGACGATGAGTCTCGGCTGCACCGCAAGCGCTCGGGCGATGCCGATGCGCTGCCGCTGGCCACCGCTGAACTCGTGCGGATAGCGATCGGCGGCCTGCTTCCAGAGTCCGCATCGCTCGAGCAGCTCCTCGACGCGGACGCGGAGTTCGTCGCCGGTCGCCAGACCGTGCACCACGAGCGGCTCGCCGACGAGACGGCCGACCCGCATGCGGGGATTCAACGAGCCGCCGGGATCCTGGAAGATGATCTGCATCTGACGACGCAGTGCCCGCATGTCCACGGCGGACTGCTGGAACACCGACTTCCCGTCGAAGACGACCTCGCCGCCGGTCGCGGGAAGCAGTCGAAGCACGGTTCGGCCCACGGTCGTCTTGCCGCAACCGCTCTCACCCACGAGTCCGAGCGTCTCGCCCGGCGCGAGATCGAAGCTCACACCGTCGACGGCCTTCACGTGTCCGACCGTTCGCTGAAGGATTCCCCGCTTGATGGGGAAGTGCGTCTTCAGGTCCCGGACCGAAAGAAGCGGCGACGACGTGGTCTGCGAGGTGGACGACATGACGTGGATGCTACCGGAGCGGACGATCCGGCTCAGAAGGCGAGGGTGACCGCGACCCGCTCTCCATCCGGACGGATGGCCACCACCGGGAATCCGT
>CAYZSH010000397.1:0-2639 GCA_964481025.1 uncultured Isosphaeraceae bacterium | reverse complement strand
ACCGGTCTGGCGTGGTCCACGATGTCGCGGCAGATCAGCTCCAGCCCGAGCCGATCGTGGACGAGTCGTACCTCGGTGGCCAGCGTCTCAGGCTTGTAGCGGAGATCACGCTGCCAGCCCTCGTCCTCGATCCAGGCGAAGTCGCCATCACACCAGACGCCGAAACGCTGGGGATGGCCCCCGGTGTGATTGGGGACGCCGACGTTCGGCCAGTACAGGTCTCTGACTCGGTAGAGCTCGTCGAAGGCGACGAGCATGCTTCCGTTGCCGACGGGGAGGTCGCGGGGCATGGTGATCTCAGGCGTGAAGACGATGGGTGCCGGTACGGAGCGACACCGGCCATGCCATCGGCCCGAGCCGGGGGGGTGCCTCAGCCTCATCGGCCGATTCGGCGCGGACGACGCGGAACCGCGGCGAACTGGAGATCGGGGATCTCAGGAGCCCATGGCCTGCACGCGAGCGGCCACATCCCCGACGTTGGTGACCCGCACGCCGAAGTTCTCGCCGACCTTCACCGCGGAACCGGCACCGATCACCTTGTTGTTCACGAGGATCCGGAGTTCGCCGTCGCTGGACTGCGGGAATTCGATGATCGCCCCGTGAACGAGGTTCACCGCCTCGGCGAGCGGCATGCGGCGGCGCGCAATCTCCACGATCAGCGGTACTTCGAGCGAGAGGATCGAGGAGAGGTCGGCAGTCATGGCAGGATCGGGCCCGGGCGCAGCGGCGGATTCCGCGGATCGGCCCGTGTCGAAGTCATCGGCTCGAGGGGCGGGGCGTGTTCAGTTCACCGTGAGTGTCTCTGACGAAGAGGAAGAGCCATGAGAGTGATGGGTCGCTCGCCACGGGACCGCATTCGGGGGGTGAGGGGACGCCGCGGTCGCTGGCGGGATCCCAGGCGTCCGAGAACCTGCCAACGCCGTCGTGGGAATGAACAACGCCCCTGCGGTGAATGTCGCAGGGGCGTTGGCGTTGCGGTCGCGTTGTCTTGCGTCGTGGGGGGCCAGGTGCGGGCTGTAGACCGGCCTTGCCAATCCTCGTCCCGATTCACCAGCTCACTCGCCGGTCCAACGTCCGAAGATCAGGCTGACATTGTGCCCGCCGAAGCCGAACGAGTTGTTGATCGCGTAATCGACCTGACGCGACACCGCCTCGTTCGGAACGAAGTCGAGATCGAACTCGTCGTCGGGGCTCTGGAGATTGATGGTCGGTGGCAGCACGCCGGTCTGGAGCGCCTTCACGACCGCGATCGTCTCGATGCCACCCGCCGCGCCGAGTGCATGGCCGGTCATCGACTTGGTCGAACTCATCGCGAGCCGCTTGGCGTGGTCGCCGAAGATCGCCTTGACCGCCCGAACCTCGGCGGCGTCGCCGAGTGGCGTGGACGTGCCATGGGCGTTGATGTAGCCGATCTGGTCCGGCGAGATGCCCGCATCCCGCATCGCCCAGGTCATGGCGTTGCGGGCGCCGATGCCGGACTCGTCCGGTGCGGCGATGTGATACGCGTCGCCGCTGGTGGCGTATCCCAGAACTTCGGCGAGGATGTTCGCGCCGCGGGCCTTCGCCTGCTCGAGTTCCTCGAGCACGACGACTGCCGCACCCTCGGCGAGCACGAAGCCGTCACGATCGCGATCGAACGGGCGGGACGCGGCCTGCGGGTCGTCATTGCGGGTCGAGAGCGCCTTCATCGTCGAGAACGCGCCGATGCAGAGGCTGCTGACCGCCGCCTCGGTACCGCCCGCGAGCATCACGTCGGCGTCTCCGCGCTGGATGAGCTGGAACGCGGCGCCGATCGAATGGCCGCCCGTCGCACACGCCGTCGCGGTTGCGATGTTCGCCCCTCGCAGCTTGTGTCGGATCGAGACGTTGCCGGCACACGCATTCACCATGAGCTTGGGCACGGTGAATGGATTGATCTTCCGAGGGCCGGTGCGGAGAAGCTTCTCGTAGCCCTCTTCGATCGTGATGATGCCGCCGATGCCCGACCCGATCGCCACGCCTCGGCGGTCGTGGTCGCCCGTCGAGAAGTCGATGCCGGAGGACAGGGCCGCCTCTTCAGCGGCGACCAGTCCGAGCAGGCACGCTCGATCCATCCGCTTCGCTTCACGATGATCGACGCAGTGGGACGTGTCGAACGCGCCGACCTCGCCGGCGAAGCGCACGGTCCACTCGTCGTTCTGTTCGAACGCGGTGATCGGGCCGATGCCCGACCGGCCCGCGATCATGCCGTCCCAGGTGCTGGAAACGTCATGACCGAGGTCGGTGATGGCGCCGAGGCCGGTCACGACGACCCGGCGAAGGGTGATGGTTCTCATGAGCGTGTCGGATCCTTCTCGCCCCGGAGGGCGAGTCGGATCGCCTGGCGGTCAGGACTTGTTCAGGTTCGCCTTGATGAACTCGATCGCCTCACCGACGGTCTGGATCTTCTCGGCGTTCTCGTCGGGGATCGACGTGTCGAACTCGTCCTCGAACTCCATGACCAGCTCGACGGTGTCGAGGCTGTCGGCGTTCAGGTCGTTGGTGAAGCTGGTCTCGCGGGTGATTTCGGCGCGATCGACGCCCATCTGCTCCGCAACGATGTCGATCACCTTGGCTTCGATCTCGGCTTCGGTCACGGTTCGGTCTCCAGATGGCTCCGG
>CAYZSH010000396.1:1260-2646 GCA_964481025.1 uncultured Isosphaeraceae bacterium | reverse complement strand
GATCCGGCGTACCGGCGGATCTCCGCCCCCGCCGATGCTCCGACTCGGGCCGCACTCAAGGCGCTCGACGCCTCGGCAGTCACCGCGACCGAGCTCGCGGGCGACCCGATCACCGCGATCCTGACCCGGGCCCCGGGCAACGACGCCGCGATCGGCGGCCTCAAGGTCGCGACCGAGCACGGGTGGTTCGCGGCCCGTCCATCCGGCACCGAGCCGATCTCGAAGATCTACGCCGAGAGCCTTCGCGGGCCGGAACACGTCGAGCGGATCCTGGAGGAGGCTCAGGCGATCGTCGCCGCCGCGACCTCGTGATTCCCGCGTCGAGATCGGTCAACACTTGACCGCCGCGTCCCCGGGACCGGAACATTCGACAACGAACGCCGCAACCATTCGGCAGCCGACGCGTTGACTGCGGTCGGCATCGCCGATGTCCGTCCATCACCCCCCAGACTCTGGAGCCTCTTCATGCGTCCGAAGGCCACCCGCCTCGATCGATCCCCCGTCCGGCTCGCTGCCGCCGCGTTCCTCGGCCTCGCGCTTTCCGCCGCCGCTCACGCCCAGAACGAGCCGGGGCAGCCGGGCCGCGGCCCCGGCGCTGCCGGCCAGGACGGCGAGCGTCCGCGTCGCCAGGCCGACCCGGCGATGGCCGCCCGTCGGTTCATGCAGATGGACGCCAACGGCGACGGCAAGCTCTCGAAGGAAGAGGCCGGTGACGGGCCCGGAGCCAGGCTCTTCCCGCAGATGGACACCGATGGCGACGGCTTCGTGACCACGGAGGAGATCACCGTCTTCTTCCAGAACCGCCCCGCCCGAGGCGGCGACCGCGGCCCCGGCATGGAGCGGCCCGGTCGAGGTGAAGGCCCCGGCGGTCCCGGCGGACCGCAGGCCGCGCCCGCCGGTCCGTCGAAGGAGGCCTTCCATGACGCGATGGAACGAGCCGGCCGCGCCCTCCGCGGGCTGCGCCGTACCTCGTTCGAGGCCGACACCTTCGAGCGTGACTTCGGCGCGTTGCTTGAGCTTGAGGCGACGATCGTCGAAGCCCGCCGCAACGCGAGCGCGATCGAGATGAGCGACGCCGCGAAGGCGAAGTTCGGTGACGATCGCGTCGCGTATCAGCGGTCGTTCCAGTTGCACATGACCAAGGCGCTCATGGCGACCCTGCAGGTCGAGATGGCGGTGCTCGAAGGAAACGGCGCGAAGGCGAAGGAGCTCGTCAACGGCATCCTCGAGAACCGCAACGAGAGCCACGACCTGTTCGAACAGGAGTGAGGCTCGACCGACAACGAGTTCACCAACCACAGCCGCGGCCCGTTCCTTTAAAGGGCCGCGGCGGGGTAGTGTGTCACGTGGACCGGGTAAGTAGGTTAAAAAAGTCGCACGCACCCC
>CAYZSH010000396.1:0-1250 GCA_964481025.1 uncultured Isosphaeraceae bacterium | reverse complement strand
TGTTCTACCTGGTGTTGGGCCCCACCAACAACAATAACACCACCCACCGCCGGGCCCCGTGCCTGGCCGGGCCCGCGGCTGCTTCCTGGGTCACGTCGACCGGATCAGTCGTAGAAGAACTGCGCACTCAGCACGGCATCCGAATGCGGGACCAACCGCACCCAGTGCGCCGAGAACCCTTCGGGGAATCCGTGGAACGCCGCCCGTTCTCCCCAGGGGATCTCGATCATCCCGGCATCCACCCAGGTGCCGTCGCCGAGCGGATCGATCTGGATCGTGACCATGAGTCCGCCCGCGATCGCTCCGTCGTCGCCGTCTCGAATGATGTGCAACCCCTTGCGCTGGAAGCCAAGCATCAGGAACGGATCGCTCGGCTCGTGCGCCTTGACCGCGTCGTGACGCCACGGCCCACCCCAGCCACTCGGGCGCCCGAAGGAGAAGAGATCGTCGATCGATCCGAACCACGGCCCCGACTGCGGCTGGCCGGTCGCACGATCGGTCTGATTGCCGCCGAGGACGAGCATGCCGCGCCACGACACCATGTCGGGCACGATCCGGACGTGCGTCGAGATCGGCTTGAGTCCACGGAGATGACCGCCGTAGATGAGCGCGGGCAGGTCGTAGAAGATCCCGAAAGCGTCCATCAGGTACCGCTCGGTCTCGACCTCGCGGATCCGCATCCACTCGGTGTTCCAGGTGTGACACCAGGAGTGTCCGCCGAAGGGAAGGAGGTACCGCTTCCATTCACCGTCGTGCAGCACGCGGAGGATCACGCTCGCGTCATCCCACCCGACCGCGTAGATCGTGTTGCCGTAGTACGAGCCGGAACCCAGGTGCGTCTTGCCCGAGACCTCGATGAACGCGTTCCGCTCAAGGATCGTCCACGGTCCCTTGCCGTCCCATTCCGCGAGCCGGCCACCGAAGCGGCGGCCCTGATCCTCGGGATCCTCGTGCGTGTTGTTCGCGACGACGAGTCGGCCCTGCGCGGTGTGGGCCGCCTTGAAGTGCTTGTACGCCCCCTGATCCCAGTCGAGTTCCTCGACGAGGTCGCAGAGCAGCGTGGTCTCGAGCGTCCCCATGTGGACCTCGAAGAGCGGCCCTTCCATCGTGAGCATGTAGACCTTGTCGGGGTCGGTGAGGTGATTCGCGGTCGCGGCGAGTCGATGCGAGACCAGTGGCTCGATGGTTCGAACGGTCCCGTCCTCCGTGATGACGTGCGGGCCGATCACCGCCTGCTTCGACTTCCAGTG
>CAYZSH010000395.1:0-2664 GCA_964481025.1 uncultured Isosphaeraceae bacterium | reverse complement strand
GCGCGGTGTGCGAGAACACCATGCGTCGCGGCTTCGCGCCGATGGGCGAGTGAGCCTTCGGGGAGGGGTATCTCGTGCCGTCGAGCTTGAGCGACCGGCCAGCACCCCATGGCCGGTCGCTCAAGCCATGCTTCTCAAGGACACGTTCCCCACGCCAACAGCATCAATCCGATGTCCGCGCCGTCCACTTCCCCGTCGGCATCCAGATCGCTCAGCGGGGCATCCGTCCCCCAGTCCAGGAGCAGGATCCCCAGGTCCGCCCCCGTCACCAATCCGTCGCCGTTCAAGTCTTCCGGACATGGAGCCACCGGATACTCGACCGTGATCGATGCGACATCCTGCTGCGTCGCCCCGCCGGGATACCTCGCGAAACTCACCCACAGCGTCGCCTCGAGCGAGTCGGCATGGCCCGTCTGCTCCACGACGAAGCGCCCCAGCCAGGTCCGGCCACCTTTGCCGTCGGTCAGGCCTTGGAGATTCCCGGGATTGGAGTTGAACCAGCCCGCGTTCGGAGGAGGCGTCGCAGCCATCGGATCCGAGAAGGTCGGATCCAGCGAAGTCGTGTTGCCGGAGAACGCGCCGGAACCCCCACCTACGGTCACAAACGAATCGAACTCCGGCGCCGACGCATCCGCATAGATCGGCAGCCAGTGGCCGCCCGCATCGTCGAGGTGCGTGAACGGGCGCCCGCCCGTGTTCACGATCGTCGTGTCGAACACGTTGACCACCTCCACCGACACCTCGTCGAACTCCGCAAAGAGATCCACCGAGACATAGCGGGTCCCGAAACGCATCAATTCGACCGAAGTCGCCGCAAGGCCCGTCAGCGATGGAAGATCCTGACACTCGTCGAGCACTCCGTTGAAGTCCGTGTCCTTCGACGTGCCGTCGACGAGTTCACAGTCGTCGGGAACGCCATTCGCATTGCAGTCCGCGGCACCACCGGCGATCTCCGCGGCATCCGTGGTGCCATCGCCATCGCAGTCTGCGGTCGGTTCCGAACAGTCGGCTCGGTACACCCTGATCGTCGAGGCGTTGTAAGCGACCGCGTAGAGCGATCGCGTCTCGCCGTCATGGACCGCGACACTCAGGAAGTCGAATCCACCGACTTCCAGCAACTCCGTGGCTGTGGCGGAGACTCCACCAGCGCCGTCGTTCTCCATGACGGCGAGGCGGCCCGTCAGATCCGGACTGATCAGCACCAGATCCTCGAGGCCGTCGAAGGTCACATCGGTCGCGAACATGGCCCGGTAAGGGCTGGGGATCGGCAGCTCCTCGAACTCGAGACCGTCGATCTCGGTCGACCATCGGCCGAGCGTCAAGGTCTGCGAAAATGATGTGCCCACGTACACGCCGAAACCCGAGCCGGGCACCGATGCCCCATCCGCATCGAACGGGAATCCATGCGTGGTTCGCGGAGACGCG
The DNA here is from genome assembly GCA_964481025.1 of uncultured Isosphaeraceae bacterium. GTDB lineage: Bacteria > Planctomycetota > Phycisphaerae > Phycisphaerales > SM1A02. The sequence goes on along the minus strand of CAYZSH010000395.1, from coordinate 1,239 downwards.
AAGTTGACGATGGCGCTTCCGAAGGTTCCGTCTCCGTTGCCTCGGTAGAGCCAGGTGCCCCATTGACCGTGGGCCCAGCCGCTCTTGACGGTCGAGACGAAGTCGGCATGGCCATCCCCATCGATGTCGTTGGTGCCGCGGGCGTAGAGGTCGCGAGGCCACACGAAGTCGGCTTGAGCGGCGAAGTTGCGACCTCCGAGGTTTCGCGTGGTCCTGGTCTTCCGTGACGTGTCGCTGATCGAGAACGGCATGCTGGTCGTGATGATGTCGAGCAGCCCGTCGCCGTCGAAGTCGATCGGATCCGAACCGATGCAGTACGGAACCGACATGAGGGCTATCTGGGTGTAGTCGCCAGCCAATGGATGCGCCGGATCTCCGCTGTTCCAATACACCCGCACCGCATTGCTGCCGCAGTTGTAGCCGTAGGTGGCGTTGACGAGAAGATCCGGATGGCCGTCGTTGTCGAAGTCGCGGATCGCCGCGATCCACCCGTGCGCCACGATGGAGAACGAGTCGGAAAGCTGCAGCGACTCGCCGTCATCGAGGTACACCCGCAGGATCCTCGGATCATCGATGGTGAGCATGTCGATTCGACCGTCGCCGTTGATGTCGACGAGAAACGGATACTCGTTGTTGATCCTGGGCTCTTCGTGGAACAGCGTCATCTCCCCCAGGCACGCGGGCGTGGTCCCGCCACCGTTTGCGACCGACGCGCCGAACAGCGACGACGCGCCGGCAACCACCAACCCCACGAACTCGATCCGCTGCCGATCGGTCGATCTGCTTCGAGACATGTCGAAGGCTCCCTTCTAGATGTAGGCCCCGAACACCCGGCGCCCCCTGAACTGCCGCCCCCCGCGGAGCGACTACGCAGGAGACTAACGCTGTGGCGTGGTTCCGAACAACCGATCACCCGCGATTCACGCAACTCGGTGCCTTGAGCGAATGGTCCACCGAGCCGTCGGCGCTGGGCGGGCGCATCGCGACCGGGTCGGCTGGCGGATCGAGCGCCGCAGACGGCATCCGCTCTCGGAGGACCTGCACTGAACGAGAAAAAGCGGTGCGACCTCGACCGCCCCGGACCGCCATTCCGGCCTTCGCTGGCTCCAAGGCGTCTTCGTCTGCGGCGGCCTTGACGCCACTTGATACTGGCAGAATCGGCCGCCAATCGCCGTCTCGCCTCAACCACTCGCCCGATCGAGCAGCCGATACGAGATCGCCTCCGCCACGTGCTCGACG
>CAYZSH010000394.1:0-2677 GCA_964481025.1 uncultured Isosphaeraceae bacterium | reverse complement strand
GAGAGTCCGCGGCCGTCGTCTTCGATCTCGATGACGATCGAACCGCCCTTGTGGAAGGCTCGCAGCGTGACGTGTCCGGTGCCCGGCTTGCCGGCGCGGATCCGCTCGTCGGCGGGCTCGACGCCATGGTCGCAGGCGTTTCGGATCATGTGCACCAGCGGATCGCCGATCTCCTCGACCACGTTGCGGTCGAGTTCGACGTCCTCGCCCTCGATCGAGAGTTCGATGGTCTTTCCGGCCTTGGCGGCGACGTCGCGGACGAGCCGCCGCATCTTCTGGAAGGTCTGGCGGAGCGTGACCATCCGCAGGCTCATCGCGACCTCCTGCAGATCGCGGACGATCTTGCCCATGTGGGCGAGATGGCGCCGCAGTCGCTGGTCCTCGGTCGCGGAGATCGCGGGATCCTGCGTGACCATCAGCTGCGCGATGACGAGTTCGCCGACCATGTCGACGAGGCCGTCCATGCGGGTGGTGCTGACCTTCACGGTCTGATCGACGCGACGGGTGCCGCGGGAGGCGGCGGCATCGGGCGTCGTCGCGGCCGGAGTCGGTGCGGAGGCATCGGTGGCCTCCGGGGAGGCGTCATCCGATTCGGCCGGGGTCTCGGCGGAGCGGGCCGGAGCCGGGGGCAATTCGATGTTCCGACCTTCGGCCGCATCGAGCAGCGCCGTGATCAGCGTGCGGTGATCGGTCGCGGCGGGGAAGGCGCCGCCGTCGATCGCCTCGACGAGTTGCCGAAGCATGTCGCACGACCGGATCGCGAGATCGACCGGCGTTCCTCGGAGTTCGAGCCTGCCACTGCGGGCCCGGTCGAGCATGGTCTCGGCGGCGTGCGCGAGATCCACGATCGGTGCGAGGTTGATGAAGCCGGCCACGCCCTTGATGGTGTGGAACGCGCGGAAGACGACGTTGACATGCTCCGGATCGTCGGACTCGGCCTCGATCTCGAGCAGCGACGCTTCGGCGCCGGTGAGGTGCTCGCGAGCCTCGGCCGCGAACTCGACGGTCGTCTCGTCGCCGGCGATCCCGTCGGGGAAGGCGAGCGGGGCGACGTCCGGGATGTCGGCGACTTCGGCGACGGGGGATTCCGTGACCGCCGGCAAGCACGACTCCGATGCGTCGGCGGGCGTTTCGGCAAGCGCGTCGCCGCCGCGAGCGGTGTCCAGCAGCATGCGGACGTCGGCGTCGTCGGGGGTTGGGGACCCGTCCGAGAGGGCGGCGGCGTAGTGCCGCATCCAGTCAACGACCGCGATGAGCGTGGTGCACGGGAAGGCCCCGCCACGCTCGGTGGTCTCGTCGATCAGCCATTCGGCGTCGTGAAGGATGGACTGGGCGTCGTCGAGGCTGAGCACGCCGCACTCGCCCTTGAGGGTGTGCACGCGGCGGCGGATCTCCGCGACCGTCTCGGCATCGGGCGACGCGGGGTCCGCGTGCTCGATCGAGAGGATCGCGGCTTCGGCTTCGGCGAGACCCGAATCGCACTCGGCAAGCCAGGCCGAGAGGAGTTCGTCGTCGATGAGCTCCGTGGGCGACGTCGGCGACTCCTCGCTCGAATCGTCGGAGGCATCGCCTCCGTCGTCGAGGGCATCGACGAGGGCCGTCAGACGGCGAAGGGTCTCCTCGACGTCGTCGAACTGGCGGAGGATGATCCCCTCGACGAGTCCGGCGGCCTCCGACAGGGTGTCGCGAACGCCGTCGCCCGCATCGGACGAGCCTCCGGCGGTCTCGACCAGGAGGTCGTGGAGGGCGACGAGCGATTGAAGGTCTCCGGCATCGACGAGCGCGAGGGCCTTGGCGATGCTGGCGATGGGCTGCCTCGACGACATGCGACGGTGTCCCCCGGGAAACGGTCAGGCTCGTCGGGAGCACGATCCGACGAGCAGGCACGACGGCCCGCGGAGGGGATCGGACGTCTGGAGGGCGTGGTCCAGCGCCGAGGCGAGGATGAATCACAAGGTGGGCGAACGCCCCGGGCCCCGGGCGGGGCGGCGGATCGGGTCTCGGATTCGCCGTTTCTGCACCCGTCGGACGTGCTCGGTCGATTGTTCGATGTGCCTTCTCCTCGCCCGCTCATCCGCCTCGACGTCGGCTGGCCGTTCCTTCTGGCCGGTCTGGCGATGCTCGTGGCCGTGGCGATCATCCCCCAGCGGGACGAACTTCGAAGTGCCGAGCACGATCTGCTGGTCGCCCAGGCCGAAGCCGAGTTGCTCGATCAGCGAATCCGGGATCACGAGCGGGCGGCGCATGAACTTCGAGTCGAGGACCCGCGGGTCATGGCCCGGCTCGCCCGCAACCGGTTCCGACGGATCCCCGCGGGGGAGGAGGTTCGTCTCGTCTCCAGTGCGATCGACGATACGGTCCCCAACCTGCTCGATCGAGGCGTTCGTTTCGTCCCTCCGGCCCGGAGCGACGCACCCCCGACGGCCCTGGCCACGCTGGTCGGACCCGCGTTCCGACTCTGGGTGGTGGCGGGCAGTGCGCTCAGCATCTTCGTCGGCTTGATTCTGGGTGGCGCCGGTGAACCGGTCGTTCGTGAAGCCGCTCGCAGACTCCTCCGTCGTCCGCCCATCGTCGACTCTGATGCCGTCCAACCGCACCTCTTCGGTGACGGTGACGACGACGAGGACGACGAGGAAGAAGACGAGGACGACGCCGACGTCGAGGACGACGAGGAAGA
>CAYZSH010000393.1:0-2680 GCA_964481025.1 uncultured Isosphaeraceae bacterium | reverse complement strand
GCGCCTTCCGAGTTTGCACGCCCCTTCCGCCTCGCTGCGCTCGGCACCTCCCCCGCGTCGCTTCGCTCCACAGGGGAGGAGTGGCGCCGAGCTCGCGATCAAGCGAGGTGTGGTTCGTTCGCGCGAACGAGCTTCGCGTGATTCGTTCGCGCGTTGGCTGCCTTCCGAAGTTGCACGTCCCCTCCGCCACGCTGCGCTCGGCACCTCCCCTGAGTCGCTTCGCTCCACAGGGGAGGAGTTTCGCCGTTCGCGCGATTGAGCGTGGCGCCCGCCGTTACCCCTTCCCCTTCTCCGGCAACAGCCACCGCACCACCGCGCGGGTGTAGGTCGGCGGATAGATCAGGTGCATGCGATAGCAGCGGAACGCGTCGAGCGGCCGACCGACGAGGCTCGCCCCATGCTCGAGGAGTGCCAGATGCCGCTCCACATCCATGCCCGAGGAGGCCGGGAGCTTCATCGACCGCACGAACCGGCCCTCGACCTCGCCGGTGAAGCGTCGCAGCTCCGCGTACTCGCCATGCTCGATGCCGTGCGCCGCCGAGAAGTAGAGCGACGCGCTTGGCTCGACGGCCGGCATCGACTTGTCGTAGAGAAGGTCGAGGAAGACGTGCTTGACCGGCAGCGCCAACTGGCACGAGATCTCGGCGGTCCGATCGGTCTCGGTGCGGTGGATCGACCCGACGGCCTCGAAGCGATCCGCAAAGCCGAGGGTGAGCATGCCGTCAGGCTGCGTGTCGGGATCGGCAAGGACGAACTGCCCCCGTGGCGTCGACTTCAGCGTGAGGCTCTCGCGATCAAGGTCCGGTGAGCTTGCCTGCGGCACGAGGAACGGAATCGACTCTCCCCGGCCGACCTCGACCGACGCGAAGTCGGAGGTCTCGACGCCGGAGGCGACCGTCGCGCCGCGATAGATGATCCTCGGCCCGAGCGGCCGGATCGTGCGCAGTCCGGTCACCATGTAGAGGCCCGCGAGCGTGGCAAGGGCGGGATCCTGCTTCGAGGGCGTGACGATCCACGCCGATGCCTCGGCCGCAGCGGTCTCGCCGCGGATCGCAACCGTCGATTCGAACTGCAGCTTGAGCATTCGCTGCAGGGTCCGGCGCTGATGTTCGGACTCGAGTCCGCCCGAGGCGATCGCGACGATCTCGCGAGGCGAGGCTCCGAGGCGTTCGACCTTTTCCTGCATGCCGGCGACGGACGCTTGAAGCGCCCGGATCGCTGCATCGCTTGCACCATGCTTCGTGAGCGCATCGATCATCGCGCGAAGACCCAACTTGCCCGGCAGCGCCGCGAGGATCGGCGCCGGGTCTGGCGAGTTCACGATCCGAAGCATCTGCCAACCAAGGTTCTTGTCGATCGAGAGACGCCGAGCGATGCTCCGCGCGCCCCGCTCGTCCGGAAAGATCTCGTCGAGAGCCCTCTTGAGATCGGCTTGCAACTCGATCGCGGCGGCGCAGATCTCGCGGTGCTTGTTCGCAAACGACTTCGGTCGGTCGGTCGGTGGAGTCATGTCGATCGGATACCCGGTCGAGTGGCCGGGGGGGCAAGGTGAAGATCTTCGATGCAGACGCGGTTCGAGCCGGGCAGTCGGCGCGCGGCACTTGGAACTGAAGCGGCGACCGCACGCGGTCCGAGCCGCGGACTGTAGGCGTCAGGGGCGAGGCGATTCGCCATCGGTCTGCTGTCGCGACTCGTCTGTACAGACACTTTTTGATCGATCGGAGCACAGCTTGCGTCTGTTCGGACGGTGCCGCCTTCCCATTCGCCGCGGTGAGTTCATAGTCGTCCCGTCGATTCCGACGGTCCCTCGGATCGCTCGTGATCGAGCGGCCCGATCGAGTCCATCACGTCGCTGGAGCGGTGTGCTCCGCACACGACACGAGGAGAGAGCAAGTGAGCGAAAGGAAGATTCAACCGATGAACGCGGTCGATCCCAACTCGAGGCACGCTGAGCGAGCCGGTGGCCCGATGGCAAGCGGCGGAAGCCGGGATTGGCTCGCGACCGCGGTCGTGGCCGGATCGGCGTTGCTTCTGGCGAACACGGCGGCGCTTGCCACCAACCTGGTGGTCAACGGCGGCTTCGAGTCGGGCAACACCGGCTTCACCAGCGGCTACGCGTTCGATGCGGCTGCCGCGGCGGGATCCAACGATCTCGGCGCCGGCGAGTACAGCGTGACGAGCAATGCGGCGCTTGTTCATCAGAACTTCAGCGGCTTGCCCGAGGCTGGCAACCAGTTCTTCGTTGCCAACGGGAGCAGCAACACCAGTCTCGCCGTCTGGCAGTCGCAGGCGATCACGGTGACGCAGGTGAACGTGGCCTATCGATTCGAGGCGTACGTGAGCTCGGTCGTGCCGCCGGTCTTCAACGGGATCACCTTGGCGCCGCCGATCCTCGAGTTCGAGATCAGTTCGAACGGCGGTTCGAGTTGGACGGGCCTGGGCTCGACCGTGGATCTCACCGGCGCCGCCGCAGGCGCGTGGTACCTGAGCTTTGCCGACACGACGCTCACAACGGCCGGCAGCTACCTGATCCGGCTTCGCAACAATCAATCCGCGGCGGCCGGCAACGACTTCGGTCTCGACAGCATCTACTTTGGTCTTGCCAGCGTGGCGCCCTCCGCGGTTCCCGGCACCGGCCTCGCCGCGATCGGCACGCTTGGTCTTGCGGGCCTCGCGCGAC
>CAYZSH010000392.1:0-2689 GCA_964481025.1 uncultured Isosphaeraceae bacterium | reverse complement strand
ACCGCCGCGGTGACCGCCGGACTCGCCGGGTACCGCACCCTCGTCGTCGAGGCGGCGGGTCGTCCCGGTGGCGCCATGGTCAATACCGGCACCATCGCCTCGAAGGTGCTCCGCGAGACGGCGCTGGTCTGTTCGGCGTTCCGGCGCCGCCCGGTTCCCGGCGTCGATGCGACCCCCGACACGAATCTCTCGATCGCGGCGTTCATGGCCCGCACCACGCTCGTCCAGATGGAGGAGCACGACCGCATCGAGGAGACCCTCGATCGGGCCCGAGTCGAAGTGCGTCACGGCCGCGGCCGGATCCTCGACGACCACCACGTCGAGATCACGCGACCCGACGGCACGACCGAAGTCGTCGAGACCTCGTACGTCCTCGTCTCGACCGGCTCCCGGCCCGCCCGCCCCGACTGGATCGACTTCAGCCATCCCGCGATCGTCGACGCCGACGGCCTGCTCGAACTCGACCGCATGCCCGAGTCGATCGTGATCGTCGGCGGCGGCGTCATCGGCAGCGAGTACGCCTGCATCTTCGCGGAGCTCGGCATTCCGACCACGCTCGTCGAGCCCCGCAACGGACTCATGCGGTTCCTCGATCCCGAGATCCGAGAGCAGCTCGAGGCCGAGATGGAGGCGAGCGGCATCGACCTCCGACTCGGGGCCAAGCCGGTCTCGGTCACCGGAACGGATCACGGCGGCGTCGTCGAACTGGAGGACGGCACGCGACTCGAGGCGGCCGTCGTCCTCTGGAGCCTTGGTCGGCAGGGCAACGCCGATGGTCTCGGACTCGAGAACGTCGGCGTCGAACCAAACGACCGTGGCCTCATCGAGGTGGACAAGGACTACCGAACCGCCTGCCCGACCGTCTTCGCGGGTGGCGACGTCATCGGCTTCCCGGCCCTCGCGTCGACGAGCATCGAACAGGGCCGCGTCGCCGCGTGCCGGATGTTCGATCTCGACGACGACCGCGCCCTCGCCGACACGGTGCCGATGGGCATCTACACGATCCCCGCGGTCGGTCACGTCGGTCGGACGCTCGAGGAAGCGGGCAAGGACGGCATCGACGCGGTGGTCGGTCGCGCGACGTACCGACGCAACGCCCGCGGTCGGATGCTCGGCGATGATCGCGGCCTGCTGAAACTCGTCATCGAGCGCGGCACCGAACGCATCGTCGGCTGTTCCGTCGTCGGCGAGGACGCGACCGAACTCGTGCACCTCGCGCAGTTCGCGATCTCGACGGGACAGAAGCTCGGCTGGTTCGAGCAGGCGTGCTTCAACTACCCGAGCCTGACCGGCCTCTTCCGACAGGCCGCCGACGACGCCCGCGAAGCGTTGCGGCTCGCGGCCCGACGCTCGGCGGCGTGAGTCCTCGGACGGTCAACCGCCGCCCGGCCGGATCGACAGTTCGGTGACGACCGCGTTCCGCGGCATCTCCAACGCATGCGCCACGCTCGCGGCGACGTCCTCCGGCGCGACGAACGCCGACGGGTCGTAGGCCCTGCCCTCCATGCGATGGACGTCGGCCTGCATCGGCGTCGCGGTGCGGCCCGGATGGATGCCGATGACCCGGACCCCGCGGCCGGCCATCTCCAAGCGAAGGGCATCCGCGATCGCCCGAAGCCCGAACTTCGTCGCCGCGTAGACGCCCCATGCGGGGAACGCCTGATGCCCGGCGCCGGAGTTGATGAAGACCACCTGACCGCGGGCTTTCAGCAACGCCGGAAGCAATGCCCGGGTGAGCACGACCGGGGCCCGAAGATTCACGGCGTAGTGACGATCGAAGTCCGCGGGATCGACGTGCTCGATCTCCGACATGACACAGATCCCGGCGGAATGCACCACCGCGTCGAGCGTGTCCAGGTCGTGCGCCAGATCGCGAGCCGCCGATTCCGTCGCGCCGTGATCGAGCAGGTCGATGCGATGCGTGACCACCTCGGCCCCCGCCACGGCGACCTCGGCGGCGATCGCCGTCAGCCGATCCTCGTCGCGGCCCTGCAGATGCAGCACTCGCCCGGGTCGGGCGAGCTTTCGCGCGATCGCGGCGCCGATACCGCTGGACGCACCAGTGATGAGGATCGTGGCTTCGCGTGGAATCATGGTGCTGTCCCGTGAGCGGCCGCAGGTTGGCGCGGCGATCGCCGAGTGTGTGTCCCGGCCATCAGAACTCCACCCGCTGCAGCTTCGCGTACTCGAGCACCAGCGTCTTCCGACCGACGGCCTTGAAGTCGACGATCACCGAGTGCACGCGGCCGCGTGGCATGAACGCGGAGACCACGCCCATGCCGAAGAGTTGATGCCGCACGACCGTGCCGGGTCGGAACGCTGCGGCGAGGCCGTCGCCGGCGTCGTCGTCGTACTCGATGTGACGCCCGCCACTACCGCCACCGCCGAAATCGTCGTCGTCATCGCCCCAGCGATCCGCGAAGTCGCTGCGCTCGCAATGTTCGTCGGGGATCTCGTCGAGGAACTGGCTCTTGATCGCCGCCTGCCGCATGCCGCGGACGGTGCGGACCGACGCGCTCGTGATCAGCAGATCGCGTTCGGCCCGCGTCATGCCGACGAAGCAGAGCCGACGCTCCTCCTCGAGTTCGACCTCGCTCTCGCGGGCCCGACTGTGCGGGAGCAGTCCGTCCTCGACGCCGACGACCGCGACCGCGTGGAACTCGAGCCCCTTCGCGGCATGCAGCGTCAT
>CAYZSH010000391.1:0-2703 GCA_964481025.1 uncultured Isosphaeraceae bacterium | reverse complement strand
CGCTAAAAAAAAGGCCCGGCTGAGGCAAGCCTCGAACCGAGCCCTTCCGGGGGCGAAAGTTGGGGTCGCTGGTGAGCGACAAACGGATGCTAGCATGCATCCAACGCCTCGCAAGCCTCGATCTGGCGGAAAGAGGCATTTTGCGGATGCGTCCGCGAAGAGATCGGCTCCCTGCCCCGTCCCACTTTGCCCAAACTGCCCTCTTGTGCATTCGGGGCTGATCTTCGGCCCGAACCTCGACACCTCTCGCACGGCCTGCCGCATGCCTTCCCCTCCGCAGACGTCGGTCACAGCACGACTTGCACGCACCGTCCGCTTCGGCGTGGCAACGCCGCCGAGCACCGCGTCTCTGAAGACGGCTCGTGACAACACGCACGCCGGCTGGCCACCGCTCGATGTGTGCACCGGAGGGAGTTGGACCGCCACGGTCGAGGTCGAAGGGACGCCCGATCCGCGAACCGGCTACCTCATCGGGATCGACCGCATCGACAAGGCCGTACGGGAGGTCGCGCTTCCTCGTCTGTTCGCCCAGCTTCCGGACCGAGCGTTCACCGCGACCGAGGTCGTCCGATTGCTGCATGACGCCGCGTCCTCGTCGCTGCCGGTTCCCGTCGCCGCCGTGACTCTGCGGATCGAGCCGCTCACCGCGTGGCGGTTAGAGTCCGATGCCATGACCACGCCGATCGTCCAACGACGCTACGAGTTCTCCGCGTCGCACCGGCTGCATCTTGCCGACCTCGACGACGAGGCGAATCGCGCGATGTTCGGGAAGTGCAGCAACCCGAACGGTCACGGCCACAACTACGAGGTCGAGGTGCAGGTCGCCTTCGAAGGCGATCCGCTCGACGGTGCGATCCATCGACTCGATGCGGTGGTGGACCGAGTCGTCATCGAGCGGTTCGATCACAAGCATCTGAATCTCGATCTCGACGACTTCCGAGATCGCATTCCGAGCGTCGAGAACATCACCGCTCGCTGCATCGAGCTTCTCCGGGAACCGGTGGCGGCGATCGCGACCGGCGCCCGACTCCACGCGGTGACGGTGTGGGAGACGCCGCGCACCGCCTGCACGATCCACGCCTGAATCGGATGCCTTCATGAGACGCCCCCGCTTCCTCCGCCCCGTGATCGCCTGTCTTGCCATCGTGTCGGCCGCCCACCCGGCGCTTGCCGAGGACTGGACGAACATTCGTGAGGACTACGACGCGATCCGCAACTACCTCTCCGCCAAGAAGCGGGTCGGGGACGGCGAGCGAGCGTCGCTGGCGGCACTCCAGTCCCGACTCGACGTCTTCCGTGCCGAGAATCCACAGGACGCCCGCCCGATCGCCATGGATCTTCAGATCGCCGAGTGGCTGGGGGATGACGATCGACTCGACGCCGACTACGAGGCGCTGGCAGGACTGTCGGACAACGATCGGATTCAGGTCCGCTGGGCGACGCACCGGCTCGGAATGAACCGGTACGACGACGTCGCCGCCATCATCCGGCGTAGCGACGTGGACCTCGCCGCCGAACCTGAGGCTGGGATCCTGCTGGCACGGGCGTGCATGGCACGCAACCGATTCCAGGACGCGATCGATGCGATCGACACCATTCCCGAGGACGGCCTGAAGAAGCCGGGCATCCGCGGACGCGCCAACCGGATCCGCGGCGAGGCGTCACGATGGCTCGCGCTCTGGTCGGACGAACTCGCGCTGCGGGCCGCGGAGGAGGCGGCGGGCACCGCACCGATCGTTCAGCTCGTCACCTCGAAGGGGCCGGTCACGATCCTGCTGTTCGAGGATCAGGCGCCCAACACCGTGGCGAACTTCATCGAACTCGCCGAGAAGGACTTCTTCGACGGCACCCGCTTCCACCGGGTCGAGAAGAACTTCGTGGTGCAGGGCGGCGATCCGAACTCGCGACCCGGAAGTGCCGGTGTCGCGGGAAGCGGAGGTCGCGGCGCTCGGATCCCCGACGAGAGCGGTCGCCCCGACAAGCGGTACCACTTCGCCGGCGCCGTCGCCATGGCGAAGAGCCCCGACCCGCAGAAGCCCGGCTCGACCGTCAAGGACAGCGGCAGTTCGCAGTTCTACGTGGTGCTCGAACCGATGGAGAACCTCAACGCCGAGTACACGGTCTTCGGCCGGGTGATCGACGGCATCGGCGTCGTCGAGGCGATCCGGCGCGACGACGAACTCACGGACGTCGTGACGGTGTCGCGGCCGGATCGACCGTACGTCGCGGAGACGCTCGCGCTTCCGGGCATTCCCAAGGCGGGCACCCCACTTCCCGACGAGGTTCGCACGAAGCCGGCGGACGGCGACTCCATCACGCCGTCGGATGCGAACGCTCCCACCGACCCCTGATTCACCATTCGATCATTCGGAGACCTGACCATGGCCCGCCTCGTGAAGCTCGACGCCACCGGCCCGATCCGCATCGACCCGCAGGAGAAGCCCGTCTTCATCTGCGCGTGCGGACTCACGAAGAACTTCCCGTTCTGCGACGGTGCACACAAGAAGTGCAAGGAGGAGGAGCCGGGTGCGGTGTATCGCTACGACCCGGAGACCGGGGAGCCGGTGAAGGCTGAGTAGGCGGGGGCGTGGTCGAAAGTCGAGATTCGAAACGCCGGATCGGTTCACGCGGGCCGAGTCGTCGACGAGCCCCCTCCGCCTGCTTCGCAGGCACCTCCCCCGCAGGCGGGGGAGGAGAATCGAC
>CAYZSH010000390.1:0-2703 GCA_964481025.1 uncultured Isosphaeraceae bacterium | reverse complement strand
GACCGCGGCTACATCCGGCACAGCAAACACCGGCGGCGGCGGCGGCGGCACCCGCTCAGCCGTGCCGGGCGCAGGCGGCTCTGGCATCGTGATCGTTCGATACGCAATCTAAGGCACAACCATGAGCGAACTCCAAGTCCCAATCCGAATCAAGCGTGGCGTCGGCGGCGCGCCTTCGACGTTGCTTCGTGGCGAACTTGCGTACGCCGAGGACACGCAGAGGCTCTACATCGGCGAGGGTTCGTCCGGCACCAACGACCCGAGCGGCAGGCCGATCGCTCAATCGGTGCGGGAGTTGACCACTCCTCCATCGGTCCTGTCGCAGTTGCAGGATGTCGTGTTCACCTCCGGCCCCAACGACGGCGATGTGCTGACCTACGACGGCGACGCAGGCGAGTGGATTGCTCAGGCGGTCGCGGCTGCGAGCGTCGCGTGGGATGATGTGACGAGCAAGCCTTCGACGTTCGCTCCATCCACGCACGCGAGCAGCCATCACACCGGCGGAGCGGATGCGATCGCGGCTTCGGACATCGGTGCGGCGGCTGCGAGCCACAGCCATGCGTGGGGCGACATCACCAGCGGCGTGCCATCGACGTTTGCTCCTGCGACGCACGCCGCGAGCCATGCGACAGGCGGTGCGGACGCGATCGCTCCTGCGGATATCGGTGCTGCTCCGGCAAGCCACACGCACGCCATCGGCGATGTGACGAACTTGCAGACATCGTTGGACGGAAAGGCGTCGAGCAGCCACACGCACTCCGACGCGACCACCAGCGTTGCAGGGTTCCTGTCAGCAGGCGACAAGACCAAGATCGACGGGATCGCGACCGGCGCGACCGCGAACACCGGCACGGTGACGAGCGTCGTCGGCGGCACTGGACTCACTGGAGGCACCATCACCGCGACCGGCACGCTCGCGGTCTCCTACGGCACCACGGCAGGCACGGCGTGCGAAGGCAACGACTCGCGCCTCAGCGACGCACGAACTCCGACAAGCCACACGCACGCGATCAAGCAGGAGATCAGCGGCTTCATCGAGTCCCCCGAGGCGAAGACCTACGTCCTGACGCCTTCGACCAACGCGGCCATGACCATCACGCAACTCAAGGCGCAGACATCGGTCGGTACCGTGGACATCGAACTGCATGACGACGGCACCATCGTGACCGGCGCATCCCTTGCGGACGCGGGGACAACGCTGGCGTCCCTCGCGAGCGACATCTCGGTGTCGGTCGCGGCTGGGAGCAAGCTTGCCCTCGTCGTGAGCGATCCGCAGAGCAGCCCGGAGAATCTTGCGTTCACCGTCCACTACACCATCGCAGGCGAGAACAACGCATGATGAAGCCGCGACTCCTGACCAACTCTGGTCTTGGCTACTACCGTGGCGGGCTACCGGCGGGTGGGTTCGCAGACGACGCGGCGATGCTGGCGGAATACCCGCTCGCCAATTCGCCCAAGTTGCGGCTGCCTCTTGGTGCTGCGGAGATGCTGGATGTTCTTCCGTACACTTGGGTCAATTCTCCGACCGACGATCAGCTTCAATCGTTCACTGCTGCTGGCGGCGCAAAAACCGTCACCAACTCTCAGGGCAAGATCATCAGTTGCCTCACTCCTGCCGCCGTGCATTCGACGTTCGCTGTCGGGGGCGGGACGTTCCACCCGTCATTGGACACCCCTGCGAAGTGGTCCAACAGGTACATTCAGTACAACGACGAGGGCGATCGCGGAGACAACGGCGTCTGGCACGGGTTCGACGCGGGAGTCAGGGCGTTCCTGTTCGACCGCTGGTCGGAGTTCAGTGCAACTGCCCCTGTCGGCTATGGAAAACCGCAGCGAGATGCAGATGCGCTGGCGTGGAACTGCGCCGTGGAAGGGCTTACCACGCTCTTCAATGGACTGAGGTCGCTGCTTCCGAACAGTCGATGGTCCATCCACCTGCTGCCGAACCGCCCCAACGTCACCAACTCTCTGCCGAACAGCGGCAGCTTCCTGATGGACCTGAATTGGGGTCAGACCGGACCAACCTCGCGGTGGCGAGGCGTGGGTGCTGCTGATCCTTCTCAGGCAGTCGCCTATGCGGACTTCTGGCTGTCGTGCGCGGAAGACGCCTTCCAGCCAGCGGCAGACGCCTCGGACTGGATATGCCCTCGCCTCTACATCGACGACCGTATGAGGAACTGGGATCAAGAGGTGCCGGGCCAATCGCATCCTCAGTTCTGGACGGAAGCCAATGCCCCAATCTTCCGGGAGTACCGCTTGCAAGAGTGGAGCGATCGCGTAGAGCTGTCGGTGACGATCGCCAACCGAAAGCCGGTCTACCCCGCCGTCGTCCCTACCCATCCCGGATCGGACTACACCGACGACCCATTGGACATGGGCTGGTACAACCAGCTTTCCGTGGATCTGGAGTCCCACCGGGAGCAGATGAGGCGGGTCATGGCACGCTGTGCAGGCGTCTCGATCTGGTCTTCAGAGGACTACATCGGTCGAGTGGCCATGAAGATTGGACGAGACAGCGGCGTTCAGACTACCGAGCAGTTCCGCAAGAACATCAAGAGGCGGTTTCCGGGACTGTTCGACCTCCCCATCGAGGTCTCGGCGGAAAACGACGCCCTGTGGCGGACGACGGCGAACTGGGCCGCGTACCAGAGCGCCTACATGGACCACACGATGCAGATGGCTCAGGCCTCGGCTCTGCTCGGC
>CAYZSH010000389.1:0-2704 GCA_964481025.1 uncultured Isosphaeraceae bacterium | reverse complement strand
CGACCGAGATCAGGAAAGCCAGACAGGCCCCTTGCGGGCCTGTCGCAGCGCTACGAATACTGAAACGGTGTGATCCGCGACGCTCGTCCGGTGCCGGCGCGGAACTCCACCAGCGTGCCGCAGAGTCGTTCATCACCTTCGCCCATCGCGTACGGGATGTGCACCGAGGTCCGCATGTGCCGCAGCACCGGCTCAGGGTCGCGGCCGATGATCGAGTCGAACGGACCGCACATGCCGACGTCGGTCTGGAACGCGGTGCCGCCCCGCAGCACGCGGGCGTCGGCGGTCGGGACGTGCGTGTGCGTGCCGACCGCCATCGAGACCCGGCCGTCGAGGTGGAACGCGACCGCGGCCTTCTCGGCGGTCGCCTCCATGTGCAAGTCGATCAGCGAGCCTGCGACGCCGGGGTTCTTCTCGAGCGCCAGGTCCGCGGTCTCGAACGGATCGTTCGCGGGCAACGACATGCCGACGCGACCGAGCACGCTCAGCACCAGGAACTCGCCCCCACCGACCTCGGCGGGCAGCGGGAGTCTGAACCACCGCTTCCCAGGGGCATGGCTGGAGAGGTTCGCCGGGCGGCTGATCGGCTCGCTCGGATCCTCGAGCAGCGGGATCACCCGCCGGTCGCGGTAGACGTGGTCGCCGAGCGTCACGCCGTCGACGCCAAGGTCCCGGATCGCCTTGTAGAGCTCGGGGGTCAGTCCCGAGCCGTTTCGCAGGTTCTCGGCGTTGGCGATGACGAGATCGGGGCGATGCTCGACCCGCATCCGATCGATCGTCGCGGTCAGAACCCGTCGCCCCGGGGCCCCGTTGAGATCGCCCAGGAAAGCCACCCGGGCGAGGCGGGATGGACCGGAATCGGACTTCGATGGAGAGGACTGGATCGACACGGGATCTTCACGGTACACTTCCGGGGTCGAGGTCGTGACTCCCGGGGCTCTCGCCCCTCCGCCGACCCGACGCCCGTGAGAATCAGGAATCGGTGCGAGCTCCGTGGAGCGGGTCGGTCCCGTTGCCCGGCGCCCAATCGCCCTCCTTTCGGCAGTTTGCCGTCGGTCGGCGCCCCGAACGTCCGCAGATCCGCGCCGTCCGAGGTTCATCCGGTCGTCCCTGACGATCAGAAGTCCTCGACCACCGCGGATCCTCGGCCCGGGGTTCGGAGCACATGGCGTTGAAGCACAAGCCCGGTGAACGCGTCCGGCATCCCGGTCGTCCCGAATGGGGCATCGGCGAAGTCACCAAGGTCGAACTCATCACGCGCGACGGCAAGCCCGATCGCCGCGTCTGGATCCGCTTCCCCAACGAGGGCACGAAGACCGTGCTCGCCAGCGTGGCGGGACTCGAGACGGTCGAGGGCGCGACGACGTCCAGCGACGGCGGCACGCTGCTCGATCGTCAGTCCAGTCACGAGACCGGATGGCTCGGTGAGATCGCCAAGCAGCGACCCGAGGACGCGATGACCGCCCTCCCGGATCGCGCGACCGATCCGTTCCTGCCGGTGACCCGGCGTCTTCAGAACATCTACGACCTCTACCGCTTCAACCGCAACGGCGGCTCGCTCATCGAGTGGGCGATCGCTCAGAGCGGTCTCGACGATCCCATGAGCCGCTTCAATCGCCACGAACTGGAGCAGTTCTTCGATCGCTGGTCCTGGGAGCGTGACCGGGTCCTGGCTCGCACCATCGACGAAGGCCGCAAGGAGGGCTTCACGATCGATGCGCTGCTTCGAGACGCCCCGCCGTCGGCGCGGCGAGGCCTCAAGAAGGCCGCCCCGGCCCGCTGAATCGCACCGTCTCCCGTCCGAAAACACCGACTCGGCCGCCGCGCTCCGACGAGCGTTCGGTCTGTGACGTCTGTGCCCTCGCCCGCGCCGCCTCCTGCCGCCCAATCGTCCTAACGAACTGGGACGGGTGAGATCCTGTGGCATCTCTTGGTCATGGTCGTCGAGCGATCGACGAACTCCCCAATCCGACCCTGAAGACAGGAACTCAAGAGATGGACGAGCTGACCTTCCAGCGAAAGATGCAGGACCTGATGGCCCGGATCAAGGCGATGCCCGAGACCGCCACGGCCGAAGCCTCCGCGTCGGTCGATCAGGCCGGCGAGCGTCGCGAACGCATCAAGGCATCCGTCGCCGAGCTGCAGGAGTCGCTCGACTACCTCCGCCTCAGCGTGAAGTACCTCGTCTTCGACCTCGAAGCCACCCGTCGCGAGAACGCCTACCTCCGACGCATGCTCGAGCAGTCCAGCCGCGATGCCCAGCGGGATCTCCGTGACCAGGACGACGACGGAGACGAGCGTTTCGATTGATCTTCCCTGCCCCTTCCCGGGCTCGACGTCCCAGTCGAACCCGACCGTTCTCGCGATGGTTCCCCCATGGGCCGATCCAGGCCACGTCGCGAGGACACCCAAAGGAGACACACCGGTCCCTCCGGGGGCCGGTGTGTTCGCGCGCCGATCCTTCCACCCTCGTACGATGCTCGCGTGATCGCCGGGCACATCCGCAACATCCGCCGCTGGAACCAAATCGTTCGCGTCCTCGCGCGGCACGGCTTCACCAGCGTCCTCAAGGAGATCGGCCTTGGCGACATGCTCGGGCGGCTCCTCGATTCGGTCAGCCTCTGGAAGGAGGAGGCCGAACTCATGCGTATGCCGACCGCGGTGCGGCTTCGGCATGCGATGGAGGAACTCGGCCCGACCTTCA
>CAYZSH010000388.1:0-2704 GCA_964481025.1 uncultured Isosphaeraceae bacterium | reverse complement strand
ACTGGCGGACGCTCATGGGCAAGATGCGCTGGGCGCAGCCGCCGGAGTATCGATCTGGATCGAGCACCCGCGAATCGACCTGAAAGTCAACGAACGCTCGACCCGATCGTTCCGAGCATCGCTCCTTGCACTTCCTGCAGTAGGCGAGTGTCGGTTCCCATCACCCATTCGCCCGGACCGCCGTACTCCGCCTCGGCTTTGACCTCGCAAGCGGTGCGGTCGGTGTTGAACTTGGCGATGACCCTTACGCGGTAGTCCTCGGTCAGTTTTCCGGTCCACCGGTAGTACCACGTCGTCCGGAGGTAGCCGTCTTCCTTCGACAGGACCTCCATGTCGAAGTGCCTCACGAGCAGGCCAATCAGCGCGTCCCACGCGCGGTCATACGTGATGTCGGGCCTGACCGACACGGCCGCCCAAGAGACCTCGGGCGACTTGACGAAGTTTGGTGGACCGCCGCAACCAGCCATCGAGATCAGCATGACGAGCCAAACCGCCCGCATTCGGCCCGTCAGAGCTCCTCCCCGAAAACACCCGGATCTACGCATGTTCTTGCCTCCTGCTTCGCCCTCCCCGGGACTCCCGCTCCGCGGGGAGTAGACAAGCACCAACGGCCCTTGTCAAAGAATCGACCGTGGTTGAGTCCGCGGACCCACTCACTACACTCCGTCTGCCGACCGAAGTCCAGCACGTGCGGACGGGCTGGTCGGGAACACTCCCTGGGGCAGGTTCATGAATCGAAGATTTCCGGTGGTGGGATTGCTTCTTCTCGCATGCGCTCTCTCGGCCTGCGGCCCGAAGGTGCAACGTCCGACCATCCTGGCCGAGTCCATCCCGGTCGCGTCGCCGGCCCGATCCACCCGATGCCAGTTGTCGGTCTCGTCGGTGACGGCCGGGGCACTGGATTCGGTGAATGCCCTGACCCCCGAGCAGATCGCAACGTGGATCAACCAAGACCCGGAGAACCGCCGTCCGCTTCCGGATGGAGTGCGACCGACTCGCGAGTTTCGCCTCTCTCTCTACTCCCAGCCCCCGGGCGGACCGCTTTCAGGAGTGGCGAACCCCTTCGTCCGGGCCATGATCGAGGAGGTGCAGTTGGCGCAGCGGGCGGGGTCGCCAGGTGCCGCAGCGCAACTGCTTTCCGCTCCCACGAGTCAGGTTCTCAAAGCCCTCGGGACCGACCCGCAGTCCTCCAACTTCAAGTCCTTCAATCCAGCCGAGCTTGAGCGCAACTGGATTCGAGTCGATTCGGCGTGCACCGCTGAGATCGCTGCAGCAATGAGATCCATCGGTTGGTGCTCGCTCGCGGCCGGGGTGTCTAATCAGCCGGGCGGCCGGGTCGTGCTGCTGAACGCGGAACCGGTCGGAAGCCTGATGGCGGGCCGTGAACAGCGAAGCCGGATCTTTATCCTGCAGTCGCCAGGGTCTCCGCACCATCTGACCGGCGCCTTCGCGACGCTCTCCGTGGATCTCCATTCGCCAGACGGTCTCCCGAGCATTCGATGGTTCCGCGACATTCTCGTGAAGCCTGGTGCGTCGGTCACCCAGAACATGGCGGTTTCGGCCACACCGAGCCCGTCCATCGGTGTTTCGGCCGCGCGACCGCTCGAGCCGAACGCCGTCTATGCAGGCGATACCGTTCAGCTTCGAACCAACGAGACCGCTGGAGTCACGACCTGGTTCATCCTGGATCGGCCGCGTGACCGGAGCATCGAGCAGTTCCAGCGTCGCGTCGAGATGCTCCAACGAATTCAGGAGCTTCTCGAGGAGTCGGACGCAGGCGATGGGCAGGCCGAAGGCGGAGGCAAGGGTGGCGATCGCTCCGGCAGTCGAACCGCCGCCGAGCGATCTCGCGAACTTGCCAGACTGAAGAACGAGTTCCTGACCGCCGAACTCTCGGCGAGAATCGGAGATTCGATCGTCGCCGGCGATCGGGAGATCGATCTTGCCAATGAAAATGCAAACGACTGGGAGACCGTCTTCGATCTGGGGCTCGTCTCGGAGGTCGCAGCTCGCTTCGACAGGGTTGTGGAGGCTTTGAAGGCGAAGGAGTCCGATTCTGACCTCTCTCAGGTCTGGCAGCAGTGGCTCGACACCAGCGATCTTGGTCCGGGCGGTCGACGGATGTCCTTTGCTGGACTTCCAGTCTGGCTTCGCCTGAGGTTCGAGTCGGAGAAGTCCGAGCTCGTGCTGCTCGGACGCGGAGCGGAGTGCGTCTGGATGCCGGAGTCGGAGAGTCGCGACGTGACGCTGATCAGCGTGAATCGAAGTGCGGATGGTTGGTGGGGCATGGCAACCCGTTCGTTCCAGGTTCTGGACGTGCGTCCTCGCGTCATCATCACGCTGACCCCGGAACGAACGCCCGTCGGTGGCGATGTGGTCGTTCGCGTGTCCGAGGAGGCATCGCGAATCCCGCTGATGAGCGTGAGGTCGTGCTCGCTGACTTGGGAGGACGGCGGTTCAGAGACCGCCATGAATCCGAGCGCCGACGGGACATCGTGGACCGCCTCGCGAACGTTCACGAGTCCGGGAGTGTTCGAGGCCACCGTAACGGTCGTCGACTCGCTGGGACTCCGCCGGGCAGTGAAGGTCAATGCTCAGATCGCGCCGAACTGATCCCTCGAGACACCGCACATGGGTGCCGGATATTCTCCGCCGCCCATGATCGACCTCAAGCAACTCCGCGACGATCCCGAACGCTTCCGCC
>CAYZSH010000387.1:1443-2714 GCA_964481025.1 uncultured Isosphaeraceae bacterium | reverse complement strand
TTCGAGCAGGTGCTGCACTGGTCGGCGCATCTGGATCCGATCGACGGCGTGATGGTCGATGCCAGTCCCAACGAGATCGGGAACGCCACGCTCCCGACCGACCCCGACGACTTCCAGGCGTTCTACGACGCGATGCACGGCGGAGACATCGGCGACGGCTACGACGTCAATCCGGTCACCGGTGCGCCGTATCCGGTGCAGATGGTGCCGCGGGGCGACTATGCCCGCGTGCTCGCGGAGTTCTGGGCGGATGGCCCCGAGTCCGAGACGCCGCCGGGACACTGGTTCGTGATCCTCAACGACGTCATGGACCACCCCGGCTTCGTCCGACGACTCGGTGGCAGCGGTCCGACGCTCGACCCCCTGGAGTACGACGTCAAGGCGTACTTCGCGCTCGGGGGCTGCATGCACGACGCCGCGATCGCGGCGTGGGGCTGCAAGGGGTGGTACGACTTCGTGCGGCCGATCTCGGCGATCCGCTGGATGGCGGAGAACGGGCAGCGGACCGATCCGATGGGGGCGAACTTCCATCCGCACGGCCTGCGCATCGTGCCCGGACTCGTCGAGCCGGTCACGGAGACGTCGAGCGCCCCGGGCGAACGCCACGCCCATCTCCGCGGCGATCAGGACGAGAACCTCGGCAAGATGGCGGTGTTCTGCTGGCGTGGTCCCGACTACATCGCGGACGAGGCGACGGATACCGCGGGCTGCGGCTGGATCCTCGTCGAGAACTGGTGGCCGTATCAGCGTCCGACCTTCGTGACGCCGAACTTCGCGGGCTACGTCTCGGGTCACTCGACCTACAGCCGCGCCGCGGCCGAACTCCTCACCAACCTGACCGGAAGCCCGTACTTCCCCGGCGGTCTCGCCGAGTACGTCGCGCCCGCCAACGAGTTCCTCGTGTTCGAGGACGGACCGAGCGTCGACGTGCGGCTTCAGTGGGTGAGCTATCGCGACGCGAGCGATCAGTGCTCGCTGAGCCGGATCTGGGGCGGCATCCATCCGCCGTGCGACGACCTTCCCGGCCGACTCATGGGACTCGTCATCGGACCGCAGGCGTGGGAGCACGCGACCTCGTACTTCGGCGAGCCGGCGTCCTGTCCGGGCGATCTCGACGGCGACGGCGTGGTCGGTGGCGCCGACTTCGGCGAACTGCTCGTCCAATGGGGCTGCACCGGCACCTGCACCGCGGACCTCGACGGCGACGGCGCGGTCGGAGGCTCCGACCTCGGCCTGCTCTTCGTCAACTGGGGGGATGGGTGCTGAGGTTG
>CAYZSH010000387.1:0-1343 GCA_964481025.1 uncultured Isosphaeraceae bacterium | reverse complement strand
GCTCTCCGTGGTGAACCGGAACACACTCACCCGAGCCGATCGACCTTCACCTCGCCGTCGACGATCGTGAGCATCGCGCGGCCGCGGACCGCTCGGCCGTCGAAGGGACAGTTCCGAGCCTTCGACGCGAAGGATGAAGCCTTGATCGTCCAGGAATGCTCGGGGTCGATCACGGTGATGTCCGCCGGGCCGTCGACGTCGAGTCGGCCGAGTCCCTCACCGTGGAGGCGCAGGAGGCGGGCGGGTTCGATCGTCATGAGGGCGACCAGGCGCGGCCAGTCGATGGCGCCCGAGGCGACGAGCGCCTCGGCGTAGAGCGGCAGGGCGCATTCGACGCCGATGATGCCGAGCGGCGCCTCTTCGAACGGACGCGCCTTCTCCGCCGCGGTGTGCGGGGCGTGGTCGGTGGCGAGCACGGTGATGACGCCGTCGGCGACGCCCTGCACGAGGGCGCGGCGATCGGACTCCTCGCGGAGCGGCGGGTTCATCTTCGCGTTGGTGTCGAAGCCATCGCACGACTCGTCGGTCAGGAGCAGGTGATGCGGCGAGACCTCGCCGGTCGCGGGGACGCCATCAGCCTGCGCGGCGCGGAGGATGTCGACCGAGTTGCCGCTGGAGAGATGCTGGGCGTGGTAGCGGGCGCCGATCGCGCGATCGAGCCGCAGGTCCCGTTCGAGCATCAGTTCCTCGGCGACCCGCGGCCAGCCGACGAGTCCGAGTCGGGCCGAGACCGCGCCTTCGTGCATCTGCGCGTTGCGGGTGAGCGTCGGCTCCTGGCAGTGCTGCATGAACGCGGCGCCCAGCGAGGCGCAGGTCTGCAGCACCCACCGCATCATGTCGGCGTCGGCGATGCCGTCGCCGTCGTCGGTGAACGCCACGGCGCCGGCGTTCCGCATCGCGTGCATCGGGGCGAGCGCCTGGCCCTGGCGGCCGACCGTGGCGGCGGCGGCGACGAAGACGCGGCACGCGGCGGCCTCGCGGGCCCGCATCGCGACCCACGACACCATGTCGGCGGTGTCGAGGGCCGGATTCGTGTTCGGCATGCAGCAGACGCTCGTGAAGCCGCCTTCGACCGCCGCACGGGTGCCGGTCGCGATCGTCTCCTTCGCACCCTGACCCGGCTCGCGCAGATGCACATGCGGGTCGATGAGACCCGGGCAGACGAGCAGTCCCGAGACGTCGCGGCGTTCGGTCGCATCGCCGTCGAGTCGGCCGGGTGTCGTCTCGATCGCGACCACGCGGTCGCCGTCGATCAGGACGTCGGCGGTGGCGTCGAAGCCGCGGGCGGGGTCGAGCACGCGGCCTCCCGCGAGAAGCAGTCGTCGAGCGTCGCTCACTGTCCG
>CAYZSH010000386.1:0-2721 GCA_964481025.1 uncultured Isosphaeraceae bacterium | reverse complement strand
CCAAGCGTGCCGATCGCGGCGAGGCCGGTGCCGGGGACCGCGGAAGGGGCCGCGGCCGAGGTCACGCCGATGTTCCACACGGCCCAACGCTCGGGGTTCGTCACGGTCCAGGAGAACGAGGTGAAGGACCCGGTGAACTGGATGATGCCCGCACCCTCGTTGCCGCTGAGCTTGTACTGCCCGCCGCTCACCGTCCTGATCAGGCCACTTCCTGTCGATCCACCGCTGCTCGCGCCGTCGTTGTCGCTCAATACGACGAAATCCTGATCGAAGGTCCACTCACCCTGTTCACCGGAAGATCCAAGCGAGTAGATCACCATCACGATGTTGGAGACCGTCTGGTCAAAGGTGATCGTCGTGGTCGCCCGTCCGCTTCCGATCAGACCGATGTGATCACCATTGTTCGGAGCCGACGACACGTTGGCGCTGCTGTAGGTGGCTGCGTCCGTCGCCGGTCGCGTTCCCCAGAACGTGTTGTCCGAGGTGCCGTTGGAGTCGAAACCAGACGGCCCGCCGTAGATGGAGGTCGGTCCCGCCCAGTTGAACGCGTACGGGTTCACGACCTCCCCGGACATCGCGACGTTCACGGTGGATGTGTCGGGCAACGTTATCGCGCCCGTGGCTCCCGACGCGTACGTGTACGACTCTCCCGGTCCCGAAGTCGGGGACCAGGTGGCCGTCTGGGTGTAGTCGCCTGTCACTCCGGACGTCGGCGAGCCGGTCGGCGCATTCCAGTTGATCCAGTTGTTCGTCACGCTCGCGCCAGCGGCGCCGGTGATGGCCACCATGGACAGGGATGCAAGACCGGACCAGGAACGGCGGTGGCGATGGACTCTCTCGGTCGACATGATCGTTCTTCCTCTCGGGTGACGTGGGGGAACCGCGACGACACCAGCCGTCCTCGTGGCGACCGGTGGCTCGGGGAAGATGCCGCAATCCGACGGCTCGGGAAGCGACGAGCGCTCGGGCAGGCGCACCTAGCGCCTGTCCAGGCGCGTCCGGGCGAAGAAAGCGCCTGTCCAGGCGCAACGGGGCCTGCCGCGCCCGTCAGGCCAGACTCCGCCTCCTGCCGCGGTGCACGCCGGACCGATCCTCGACAGTCGTTGCGATCGAGGTCGCGATCCGGTCGTCGCCGAGCGCGGTACGCGAGGCCGGCCCGCGCGGAAGAGTCCACAGGTTGCCGACCGCTGCGTCATGCTGCCATCGGCATTCCGGCGATCGACCGCGTCCGCCACGCACCTGCACCGAAGCGTCATCCGCCATTCGCCCGAACGTCCGCACCATGAACCCGACCACCCCCAGACAACCCTTCGTCGAGAAGCATCGAGAGATCGCCGCCGCCACGCTGGCGCTGCAGGCGGCGCTGCAGCAGGCGCTGGGCCAGATCTTCCCGACCGACAAGAGCGCCCGCAGCATCGCGCGGCGGCTTTCGATCGACAAGACCCTCGGCTGGCAGACGCTTCGCGTCGCGACCTCGCCTGATGTGGCCACGATCCTCGCGTCCCTGCCGGGCGAGCGCGGGTTCCTGTCGCTGATCGACGCGATCGAGAAGCAGGGCGTCTCCGCAAAGGCGATCGAGTCGCTCCGCGGCGCGAGCACCGCACTCTGGAAGATCTTCGAGCGATTCGGATCGTCGCCCCGCGAGGTCCTTGCGATCGCGTCAGGCGGGCTCGACGCGGCCGCGCAACGGCGCACCCTCAACCGCATGCTGAGGCTCGCCTACGAGGCGGCCGTCACGATCCGCGGCGAGGCCGCCGCCGCCGAGGCCGCAGCGTGGTTCGTCACGCCCTCGAAGCAGGATCCCTCGCTCGCCACGCTCGCAGGTCTCTACATGGTGACCGGGCTGCGCACGATCCGCCCGCTCGGGCCGAGGATCGTCTTTCGCGGCGCCTCCGTCGCCACCGGCGTGGAGACCTCCGATTTCGCGGCCGTCGAGATCGGCCGGGGAAAGACGATGCCGTTCCTCGTGCCGCAGGCGAGTTCACCGACTCTCGATCCCGGCAGTCTCACCATGGAGTCCACGCCGCGGGGGCGATTCGTCCTCGCCGATCCCGATGCGCAGCCCGACGGCACGTTGACCCTCGGCTTCGCGGATCGCTTCGAGGCGGTGGGTTCGATCCACCGCACCGAGAGCGATCGGACGGGCGAGCTCGCCAGCCAGTTGGCGTTGCCGGTGAAGCACTTCTTTCTCGACGTCTTCTTCGACAAGTCGATGCCGGCGGTCGAACCGACCGCAGCGCTCTACTTCTCTGCGGCGCAAGGCATCGAGTACGGCGAGTACGCGGAGCTGCGTCGCTTCACCGGCGAGGTCGAGGGCCGGTTCGTGCGGTCGATGAAGCTCCCGGCCTCTTCCGGCATGGACGTGGAGCGTCATCTTGCGCTGCTCGAGCATGGTGCGAACCTCGTCGGGCGCCCGCTCGACGCGTTCCGCTGCTACCGAATGCACCTGATCTATCCGCCGACCTACACCCGCGCGGTGGTGCGCTGGCTGCTGCCGGAGCAACCCGAGAGGTGGCAAGGCGTACCCACGCCCCTCCAACACAACGCCGTCGATCGTCGCTCGATCACGTGAACCGCGAACCCCTCCCCGGGACTGCGCAGCAGGCCGAGGGAGCAGTTGCACCCAGCGCTGTCGAATGTCGAACGTCGATCGTCGCTCGATCGCGCGACAAGCGAACCCCTCCCCGGGACTGCGCAGCAGGACGGGGGAGGTGCCGAGCG
>CAYZSH010000385.1:0-2722 GCA_964481025.1 uncultured Isosphaeraceae bacterium | reverse complement strand
TCCAGCTTGCGGAGAATGCTCGCCTCCCAGCGGGGCAGGTGGAATCGGCGACTCGCCATGGACATGAGCCTCGCCACCGACTGATCGCCGACGAGTTTCAGGGCGTTCTGGATGCTCTCGTAGAGCACCGCCGCATCGACCTGCATCTCCGCGATGCGGCGCCAGTCGCGGCTGGCGTCGGTCCAGCGCCAGCCGAGCCCGGTCGACGCGGGCCCGCGTCGAGGGCGCCGGACGATCTGGTAGGCCGACGCCAGGGCGTCGTCGAGTCGGCGGTCGAGCAGGCGGAACTCAAGCAGCTGGACGTTCAGGAACTCCAGCACCTCGAGCGTCGGTTCCGGGGCGGGATCGACGACCAGCGCCGCCGCCCAGTCCACCACCGCGACATCCCGGGGCCCGTAGGACAGACGCTCGGTCAGCGCATCGGCGATCTCCTGACCGGAGAGTTCGCCCGGTTCCGCTCGGAGCATTCGTGCGACGGATCCCGGCTCGAATTCGTCCAGATCGAACGGGGCGTCGGCCGGGGGTTCGATGGTCACGACCGCGTACTCCTCGACGTCTTCGGCAATCGACGGCCGGTCGACGGCATCGCGGAGTCTGTCCAGGAGCCGGGCGGCCCGGGTGCGGGCGTCGGCTTCCAGCGCCGCCGGTTCCACCAGATCGAGCATGCGTCGAGGAAGATCCTCGGTCCCGGCGGGAAGGCGGATGTCGTGACAGATCGAGATCGCGCCGAAGTCGTAGACCGTGATTTCGACGGTCCCGGAGGTCTTCATGCCGGCGACGTCGATCGGCGCATCCTGTTCGACGATCAGCAGCGGGAGCGGTTCGTACTCGAATTCGCCGGATCGACGGTCCACCTCGGCGATGCCGCTGCGCAATCGACTGCGGGCCGCGTCCTGGATGAGACGTTCCGCGTGTTCGAGATCGACCGCATCTCCGATGTCCACCGCGACGATGACCCGCACTCGGAAGGACAGGTTCGGCGGCGGGAAGACAGGAAGCGTGGCGGTCGTCATCGACGGTGGTTCCGGAGTGGCGGCAAAGTCTAAGACCAACGACAACCCCCCGGCCTTGAGGCCGGGGGGCTGGATCGATGAGAAAGGCTGGGAGCCGACCGGGTTCAGCCCGCGTCGGCGCACGAGCCCCAGTTGGCGAGGATCACGCTGATGTCGGCCTTGTCGGTGAATCCGTCACCGTTCACATCGGTGGCGCAGACCGGGTCGGTGCAGGCTCCCCAGAAACCGAGGATGAGTCCGAGGTCGCCGCTGTCGATGATGCCGTCGCCGTTGACGTCGCCGTCACAGGCGTTGCCGATCTCGAACAGTCGGGCGGTGCCGCTGATCTCGAAGCCGACCGCGATCATCGGCTTGCCGGTCGGGCTGTCCGACGCGGCGATGAAGTCGAGGCCTTCCGGACCGAGGTCGCCGGCGGTGAAGGCGAGGGGATCGCCCGCGAAGTCGCGGGTGTTGACGTAGCCCGCGTAGACCGGGTTGGTCGGGTCGCTGACGTCGAACGCCATGACGCCGCCGATCCGCTCCAGACCAACGAAGGCCACCGTGCGACCGTCGATCACGCCGACGGTGATGCCCTCGGGCTCGGGGCCCTTGTCGTCGGAGCGATCGTCGAAGGTGTCGTTCTCGTCGTTGGTCGAGTTGAAGTTGTCGGGGAGCAGGGTCGCGATGACCTCTTCCATGACGCTGCCGGTGTCGGCGATCAGGTTGCCGGCGGCGTCGAGGATCGACATCGACCGGGCGCCGAAGCTGTAGAGGGCGTCGTAGTCGCCGTCACCGTCGATGTCGCCCTGCGAGGCGTCGATCTTGATGCGGCCGAGGTTGGCCTGGGCCTGGAGGTCGGCGGCATCGGGGAACGCGGTCGGATCGAGGGTGACGTCCTTCACGCGGGTCTCGTTGGAGTAGCCACCGTAGTCGCGGCCGTCGCCTTCGTTGGCGGTGGCGATGTAGTCGACGCCGTCGATGGTGAAGCGGGCCACGGTGTCCGGCATGTGGATGCCGAAGATCGGCCAGTTGCGGATGTTGATCGAGTCATCCTTGTTGCTCGCGTCCAGTTCATTGCCGGGGAGCGAGTGATCCTTGAAGCCGATGCCCTTCACCGACAGCCACTCGCCGCTGGCGAGGTCGAGGATGGCGACGCAGTTGGCCTCCTGGCACGAGACGTAGGCGCGGGTCGAGTCGCTGCTGAAGGCGATGTACTCGGGCTCGAGGTCCGCGGCGAAGTCGGCGTTCGGGCCGCTGAGCACGATCGGTCCCTCGACGACCGCGGGGTCGACGGTCTCGAAGGTGATCACGCGGGCGCTCGGACCCTTCTTGGTGAACTCGATGACGGTCACGCCGCCGACCGGGTCGATGTCGTACGCATCGTTGGGCTGGCCTTCATCGGCGGTCACCCAGTAGCGACCGTCATCGCTGCATCCGATCATGTCGGGAAGCACGCCGGTCTGCACCGAGCCGAGCGGGTTGCCGTCGAGGTCGAAGAACGCGGCGACCCCGGGGTCGGTGTCGACCGGGGCGCTGATCGCGGCGCCGATGACGCCGTTCGAGATGCCGATCGACTGGATGCCCGCGCCGTAGCTCGAGATGTCGATCGAGAACGCGAAGGTGAGGTCGCCGGCGGCGTTCGTATCGAGGACGTCGATCCGCTCGTTGCCGCCGTTGACGACGTAGAGCCGCTGGGTGGCGGCGTCGAACTGGACGATCTCGCAGCCGCC
>CAYZSH010000384.1:0-2726 GCA_964481025.1 uncultured Isosphaeraceae bacterium | reverse complement strand
TCGGATCGAGCTTCCTGCGGATCGACGCGGTCCCCGAGGCGAAGGCGTGCTTCGAGCGGGCGATGAAGACCGACGACGAGAACAGCGACGGCCGTCGCGGACTCGCCGAGGTCGCGGTCCGCGAGGAGGACTGGGAGTCCGCCATCGAGCACGCACTCACCGCCACCGAGCTGCTCTTCCAGAATCCCCGGGCGCACTATCTGCTCGCCCGAGGTCTCGAGGGTGTCGGCGACACGACGCACGCCCGCATCGCCTACGGCGTCGCGATCGGTCAGGCGCCGGGCTTCCTGGAGGCCCGCGATTCGTACCTTGCGATGCTCGAACGTGAGGGAGACGAGGAAAGCGCCGCCATCCAGCGGGACGCGATCACGAAGATCCGCGAGTCCGCGTCGCTCGAACGCGCCGCCGAAGCCGACGACCTCGACCGCGTCGCCGAGGGCATCGCCCGGGCGAGAGCCGAACGACGTCCGCGACTCGACTCGCTCGAGCCCGCGCCCGCGGTCGACGTGCCGGACGATCAGGCGCCGATCGTGATCGTCAGCGGTCTGCCTCGATCGGGCACGTCGATGATGATGCAGATGATCGCGGGCGGCGGACTCCCGGCCTACACCGACGAGAAGCGGGAGGCCGACTCGGACAACCCCCGCGGCTACTACGAGCATGAGAACGCCACGAAGCTCGCCAGCGATCGGTCGTGGGTCCCGGAGTCGCGCGGCAAGGTCGTCAAGATCGTCGCGCAGCTGCTGCCGTACCTGCCGCGGGGCGAGAAGTACCGCATCGTCTTCATGGACCGCGACCTTCGCGAGATCGTGCGGAGCCAGCGGGTGATGCTCGATCGACTCGGGCGCGAAGGCGGCCGTCTCTCCGACGGTCGCATGATGACCACGCTCGACGCGCAGGTCGCGCAGATCGAGCGGCTCATCGCCCGCCGTCCTGACATCGACGCCATCTTCGTGGATTACGATGCGGTGGTCCGCGACCCGGCGGCCGAAGCCGCCCGCATCGCGGAGTTCGTCGGTGGTGGACTCGATCCCGCGGCGATGGCCGACGCGGTGGACGATTCGCTGCGGCGGCAGCAGTCCTGAGGGAGTTCCTTGCCGTTCAGGTCGAGGTTCGATTCGCCAGCCTCCGGAGTCCGTTCGCGTGACCGCAACCGCTCGTGCCGTCTTCGCCGTCCTTCACCTTGATGCCGACGTGGTGCGGGCGATGGATGCGCTCGTCGAGTCGCGGGAGGACGCGGCGACGTGTCTCCTTCGCCGTCCGACCGTGACCGGCGAGGTCGCGACGATGACGACGCTTGGAACCGGGGTGGGGCCCGCCCGGCACGGCGCCTACACGCAGCTCGTGCCCGCGATGGGGCGAACCGAGGGGCTCGCCGAGGCGATGCAGACCGCGGACCTTCGACCGATGACCTCGCGGGATGCCGGCGCGCCGTTCATCTGGAACCGTCTCGCCAGCCGTGGCATCGCGTCGGCGGTCGTCGGATGGTCGTTGCACGAGGCGCAGGACGAGGCCCTCGTCATGGAACTCGGGTTTCAGAACCTCGTCCGCATCTCGGTGGAGAACGAGGTCTCCGGTGCCGAGGCGATGCTCGGCGCGCTGAAGGGCGGGCTCGATGCCAATCCGGATCTTCGATGCTTCTGTCTGCACGCGCACTGGCGTGATCGGGGAGGTGCCGCCGCCGACGATGCCGACGTGAATGTCGAGAACGACGCGGAGGCGGACGCGTCCGACGACGGTGACGACGCGGTCGGTGAGCGGAAGACGACACCCTCGGCCGAAGAGATGGCCGCCGGCATCCTCGGCTGGCTGGATGCGGTCCGACATCTCACCGGTGCCGACCATGCGCTCGTCGCGATGCTCGGTCCGCGGATCGGCCGTTACCTGCTGATCGGCCCGCGGGCCGCCGGGCTGGACACGTCGTTCGCCATGATGCCTGCCGCGATCCCGACCGTGCTCGACCTGCTCGGCGAGCCGGCGGCCTCGGATCTGCCCGGGCAGTCGTTGCTCGCGGGTGGTGAGTCCGACGACGCCACCCCGGCCCGGCCGTCGTGGTCGATCGAGGGCGGAGAGACGCGCATCGTCGACTTCGGCCCGTCCATCGCACGGGTCCTCGCCGGCGAAGGTGGCCCGCTTCTCAAGCAGGTCGTGCAGCGGCACCTCACGCAGTCACACTGGGTGGGAATCTCGGAGGGCGACGGCGAGGCCGCGGTCGAGGCGGCCACGTCGCTCGTCGACGTCGAGCCCGACGCGATCAATCTCTTCCGGCTGATGTTGGCGCAGATGGCCGCGGCTCGGCGATCCGACGCGATCGCGACGGCGCACCGTCTTCGTGCGGCGCATCCCGAGTCACCGCTGGCCGAACTCGTCATGGTGATGGCGCCGATGGGGGCGTCGGATCAGGAGGTCGGCGAGATTCTCGATCGGTTGCCGGCCGAGTCTCTTCCCGGTCCCTTGGCGCGGGGCGTGCGAGCACGGGCCGCGGCGCGGATCGGTCGCGACGACGAGGCGCTCGAAGGACTCTGGCGGCTCATCACTTCGGGCTACGCACTGAACAACGACCGGCTCTCGTTCGCGACCCTCGCGGTCAAGCGGAACGAAGGCCCCGATGCCCAGCGGGCGGTGCTCGCGATGCGCGGCATGAGCGGCCTCGGCACGGGACCGGACGGTCGACCCCGAAGCGGCGTCGTCCTGCTGCGGGCGAAGGCGCTGGAACTCACCGGCCG
>CAYZSH010000383.1:0-2729 GCA_964481025.1 uncultured Isosphaeraceae bacterium | reverse complement strand
TGTGCCCGACGTCGACCATCCGAGCACGACCGTGCTCGTCGAGATGCGTGAGTTCGCCCATGGTCGCCGACGGTATCGCGACGGCGCCCGAAAATGGGACAGGTACATTTCTTCGCTGTCGCCGGCGGACTTCAGGGACCAGAATTGGCGATCCAAAATGTACCTGTCCCATTTCAGAAAATGGGACAGGCGACATTTTCGGTGGGAGAAAAAAGTCGCCTGTCCCAATATTCGGCCCCGATATTCGAGCTCCTCGACGATGTCGCCCGGCCACAGGGAGGATCCCGTGGCCGGGCGTCGATCATCGTCGCGGGGGCAGGTCGCTAGGAGCACGCACCCCAGGCTGCGAATACCACTGACAGGTCGGCGCCGTCGACGATGCCGTTCCCGTCGAGATCGGCATCGCACCCCTGGCACGAACCCCAGTCGGTGAACAGCCGGCCGAGGTCGCTTCCACCGACGACGCCGTCCCCGTCGAGGTCGGCGGGGCAGTCGTCGGTCACGGCCCGGACGGCGACGGTGAAGGACTTCGCCGCCGCCACGACGGTCGCCGGATCACCCGGTGTGCCGATGTCGCTCGGCATGTCGCACTGGCCCATGAGATTCCATCCCCAGCAGGCGATCGATCCGTCCGCCAGAAGCGCGACCGAATGGCGTTCCCCGGCCGCGACCTGGATCGCCGGGTTGCGAGGGGTCCCGATTCCCTCGGGGACCACGCACTGGCCATGCTCGTTGCTACCCCAGCAAGCGATCGAGCCGTCGGTCATCACCGCGATCATGTGGCCGACACCTGCGGCGATGCTCCTGACCGGACGCTCCGGCGTTCCGATGCCGTCGGGGATGTCGCACAGGCCCCCGGGGTCCGCCCCCCAGCAGATCAGCGATCCGTCCGCGAGCAACGCCACCGCCGAGCTGAATGACAACGCCAGGCCCGTGACGGGGTTGTCGGGTGTCCCGAGGCGAGGGGGGAGCTCGCAGAGTCCGAAATCACTGGTTCCCCAGCAGGCGATCGATCCGTCGGCCAGGATCGCCATGGTGATGAAGCCCCCGGCCGCCACGCCGGTGACGGGGTTGCTGGGCGTGCCGATGTCGCCGGGGACGTCGCATTGGCCCTGCCCGTTGTCGCCCCAGCAGGCGATCGAGCCGTCGGACAGGAGCGCGACGGAGTGGTTCCAGCCCGCCGCCACCCCGGTGACGGGGTCTTCCGGAGTGCCCACACCGGTCGGGATCTCGGTCTGCCCGAAGCCGTCGTCGCCGCAGCATGCGATCGAACCGTCCGCGAGGATCGCGACGACATGCCGCGATCCTCCCGCGACCCCCACGACCGGATTGTCTGGACTCCCGATGTCGCTCGGCGAGACACACTCGTGAGGTGCGGCACCCCAGAGGACCATCGCGCCGTCCTGGGCCCAGGCCATGGTCGTGGTGAGGACCGTGGCGAGGCCGATGGCGAGGCAGCCGGTCGGGGTCGTGAGACCGCGTCGCCTGCGATGTCGTCGATGTTGGAGGGTGTGGTGCATGGGACGGAGATCCTTTCGTCGCCCTTGGCGACTTTCGAGGATACGAGGGGCCACGACTTCCACGAGATCTGGAGACGAAATGGAATGAACGCTCGCGCAGGCACGCACCCGCGGATGGATATTCGGCCGCGATTGGATCCGAGCCTCGATTCCCGCCGGTTCCCGTGGTGTGACGCGGGAAGGCGTCTTACGTCTATTCCGTTCAGAGGACGAAACGATGGCGGTCCGTCGATCCGCGGCGGTGGGACGCTCGGCACACGCGGCGGCCGCTCGGCTCCGTGATCCTCCCGGTCACCGCTCCGTGGACTCCGGGGATGCATGCACCCCGCGGTCAAATAATGGGACAGGCGACATTTAGGGGGGCGCGAAAAATGGGACAGGCGATATTTTCGGGGACCAATAAATTCGCCTGTCCCATTTTGTGGGTGTCGACGTCAGCAGAAGGTTGTTCGCCCGCCGCGCACCGTCGCTTGCACTTGCGGGATTGTTGATTCATCCTCCCAGCGGGCGGTTAGCGGGTCGCGGTCGAGGATGACGAGGTCCGCCGGGAAACCCTCGGCCACCTCGACCGCAGGCAGACCAAGGGCGGTTCGGGCATTCGTGGTGTACGCCTTGATCGCGGTGTCGACGCTCACCGTGCGATCCCGTCCCGGCACCACGCGGCCGTGTCGATCGACGCCGGTCACCGCGACGCGGATGCCTTCGATTGGATCGGGCGTCTCGATCGGCCAGTCGCTGCCGAAGGACAGCGTGCCACCCGCCTCGTGGATCGCCCGGAACGGAAAGAACGCGTCGAATCGCTCGGGGCCGAGCGATCGCTCGACCGTCGTGCCGTCGTCGAGCATGTGCGTCGGCTGCATGCTCGCGTACCGATTCGGCGGTGCGAAGCGAGCGATGTCTGCCGGATCGATGGTCTGGCAGTGTTCGATGCGAAGTCGGGGCAACTCGAGTCCTTCGTCGCGGGCGATGGCGTCCGCGTGATCGCACGCGTCGAGCGCGAGCCGTGCCGCCGCGTCGCCGATCGCGTGCATCGATGGATTCCAGCCGCGGCGCACGACGAACGCGATCCAGTCGTGCAGTTCGCCGCGTTCCGCGAGTTCGACGAACATGCCGCGCTCGCCAGGCCGATCGGCGTAGTCGGCGAGCATCGCGGCGGTGCGTGATCCAAGCGTGCCGTCAAGGAACGCCTTGCAGCCGACGAGTCGGACG
>CAYZSH010000382.1:0-2753 GCA_964481025.1 uncultured Isosphaeraceae bacterium | reverse complement strand
GTCGCCGCAGGCGACTGAGGGGGCTCTTCGCCGACTCGTTCGCCGTGCAAACCCGCCATCTCCTGCTCACCTGCTCACCTGATCTCCCGCTCTCGCCGAAGGCGCGGGGAGCTGTCGCCGAAGGCGACTGATGGGGCTTCTTCGCCGACTCGTGCGTCGTGCGAACCCGCCATCTCCTGCTCACCTGCTCACCTGATCTCCTGCTCTCGCCGAAGGCGTCAGGCGTATCGAGAAGTCGCTTCCACGCCCTTCGAGCACGTCGAGCGCGATCGTGCCGCCGTGTTCCTCGACGATGCGGCGCGAGGTCGGAAGGCCCAGGCCGCTGCCGCCGCGGGTGCCGCTGACGTATGGGTGGAAGATCCGTTCGCGCAACTCCGCGGGGACGCCCGGGCCGGAGTCGATGACGTGGACTGCGGCCTCGTCCTCGGAACTGGTCAGTCGCACCAGCAGCTCCCGATCGCGATCCGGCGGGTTTCCCTCCATCGCGTGGACCGCGTTGATCATCAGGTTGAACACCGCTTGCTTGAAGAGGCCCGTGTCCAGATCGACCATGAGACCGGTGGGGGGGAGGTCGGCTCGCAGCACCACTCCCGCCGCCACCGCCTGCGGGTGGAAGAAGTCCACGACCTCCTCGACCACCGCGCGGAGATCCACGGGTTGGAGGTCCAGTTTCATGCGCCCCGCGAACTGGAGGAAGTCGGTCAGGATCGTTCGAAGCCGCTCGGCCTCGCGCACCAGTGCGCCGACGCGTCGCAGCATCGGGGCGGTCTCGTCCTCGGGAGCGTCGAGGTCGCGGATGGCCTCCTCGACGAGCTGGGCATTGAGCACCACCGAGGACAATGGATTCTTGATCTCGTGCGCGAGTCCGCCGGTCATCGAACCGAGTTCGGCGAGGCGTTCCGCATCGGCCGCCCGCCGCTCCGCCTGACGGGCGCGGGCTTCTCGCTGCAGACGCGAGCGACGTCCGGCGATGGCCATCACGGCCACCGATAGCACGACGCCGATGAACATGCCCAGCAGGAAGTTCATCGCGGGCGCCGACGTGGTTCAGGAATCAATGGACCGCAGCGTCGATCGACCGGACGTCTCAGTCGACCTCGAGCGTCCTGGTCTCCCCGGACGGACTCGACTCCGCACCGGTGTGGGCTCGCTTGGGCTGCAGGGCACGGGCGCGGGTCGCGGACCAGCCCTTCTCGCCATCGACCGCGTCGTAGACGATCTGCTCGCCGTCGCGGAACGTGCGGAAGCCTTCGTCCTGCTCGATCACCGAGAAGTGGACGAAGATGTCCTGACCTTCGGGGCCGATGATGAACCCGTAGCCTTTTCGGGGATCGAACCACTTGATCTCCCCCTCGATCTCGACAAGTCGCGTCTCGGGCATGTCTGCGAGTCTCTCCGGGGCAGGGTCGCTCAGCGACCACTTGAATCGAGCCGCGATCGGCGCCGGTTCGGCGGCGATCGGATGCAGGTCGTCAGGGCCGACGGACGGCACTTCGATCGACCTGCACACGGGTGACTGGTTCTCGGGTGTCCGGGTGAACGGAATCGTCCCGACAACGAATGCCATGCACATCTCTGGATCGTTCTCAAGCGACGACCACCCCCGCAGTCGTCTCCGATTGTCGACACAGAACCCGGATTCCGCAACCCTCTATCTTCGATTTCTGGGAACCAATCAGGTCCGCACTCTGGGGCTGGGAACGGACCAGTGGGACGAGAAGAACGCCCGCCGGAGTGCTCCGGCGGGCGTTCGGTTGAACTCAAAGCATTGACTGACTTTGGCTTAGGCTCAGTCGCGGCGTCCGCCGCCACCGCCGCCGCCTCGGCGACGGCCACCTCCGCCACCACCGCCGCCACCGCGACGCTCGCCGCCGCCTTCACCCTCACCGCCGCCCTCGCCGTCCGCCGGCGGGTCCAGAAGGGCCCGACGGGACAGCTTGATGCGTCCGGTGTCGTCGACGTTGATGACCTTCACCTTGACGGTGTCGCCGATCGCGACGACCTCGTCCACCGACTTCACGTAGCCGTGGGCGAGTTCCGAGATGTGGCACATGCCATCGGTGCCGGGGGCGAGTTCGATGAACGCACCGAACTCCTTCACCGCGACGACCTTGCCCTCGTAGATCGAGCCGACCTTGATCTCGGCGCCGAGCGCCTCGACCTCGGCGCGGGCCTGCTCGCCCATCGCCGCGTCGGTCGAGCCGATGAGGACGGTGCCGTCCTCCTCGACGTCGATCGAGCAGCCGGTCCGCTCCTGGATGCCGCGGATGGTCTTGCCGCCGGGGCCGATGAGCTTGCCGATCTTGTCGGGGTTGATCTTGACGGTGATGATCCGCGGGGCGAACTTCGAGATGTCCTCGCGGGGCGCGGCGAGCACGGCTTCCATCATGTCGATGATCTGGAAGCGACCCTCCTTCGCCTGCGCGAAGATCAGGCCGATCTCGTCGACCGACAGGCCGCGGGCCTTGAGGTCGAGCTGGATGCCGGTGATGCCTTCGCGGCTGCCCGACACCTTGAAGTCCATCTCGCCGAAGAAGTCCTCCTCGCCGATGATGTCGGTGACGTGGGTCACCTTGCCCTCGGCCGAGGTGAAGCGGCCGACGGAGATGCCCGCCACGGTCGCCCGGATCGGCACGCCCGCGTCCATGAGGGCGAGGCAGCCGCCGCAGACCGACGCCATGCTCGAGGAGCCGTTGCTCTCGGTGATGTCGCTCACCAGACGGATGGTGTAGGGGAAGTCCTCGCTGCTCGGG
>CAYZSH010000381.1:0-2756 GCA_964481025.1 uncultured Isosphaeraceae bacterium | reverse complement strand
TCGACCGGGATCACCTGCTCGACCACGATCTGCGGTTCGCCACGTCCCTTCTCGAGCGACCCGACCACCGCGACGATGCGATCGACCTGGAGTTCGGCGCCGTACTTCGCGAATGCCTCGCTGAAGACGACCGCCTCGACCGTGCCGTGCTTGTCGGTCATGGTCGACATCGCCATCTTGTTGCCGGTCTTCGTGACGACCGGACGCACGCGATTGACGACGCCCGCGAAGATGATCGGAGCACCTTCAGGCAGGTCGGCCAGCCGAGCGGTGGTCGTGGTGCAGAACTCCGCGATGGTGCCCGCCAGTTCATCGAGCGGATGGCCGCTCACGAAGAACCCGAGCGCCTCCTTCTCCTCCGCGAGCCTGGTGAGCTGGTCCCACGGCTTGACCTCGGGCAGCGGCAATCGAGGCGCGGGCGCCGCCCCGCCCGCGGCGTCGTCTCCGCCACCTCCGAAGAGCATGTTCTGCCCCGCGGACCGGTCGGCGGAGAGTGAGCGTCCCGCCTTGTACGCGTCGGGCAGCGCTTCGAGCATCGCGGCCCGGGCGTCGGCGCCGTGAAGCGAATCGAGGGCGCCGGCGCGGACCAGCGACTCGAGCGCCTTCTGATTGACGCGGGCGTGATCGATCCGCTCGCAGAACTCGTGCAACGACCCGAAGGCGCCGCCTTCCTGACGCGCCTCGACGATCGACGCGATCGCATCCTTGGCGATGCCCTTGATCGCCTGCAGTCCGAAGCGGACCTCGCCACCGACGCTCGTCGGACGCTCGCCCTCCGCGAAGACCACCGAGAAGTCCTCGCGGGAGAGATTGACGTCGGGCGGAAGAACCTGGAAGCCGACATTGGGCTTCTCCGGCGTCGAGTCGGGGAGCACCGTCCGCTTGCAGTCCTCGAGGTAGACCGCCCACTCCTCGACCTTCTTCGCCTGGCTTTCAAAGGTCAGGACCGCGGCCATGTAGAACTTGGGAAAGTAGGTCTTGAGGTACGCCGTCTGGTACGCCACGATCGCGTAGCCGGTCGAGTGGCTCTTGTTGAAGCCGTAGCCCGCGAACTTGAGGATCAGTTCGAAGAGCTCGGTGGCCTGCTTCTCCTTCACGCCCTGCGCGTCCGCGCCCGCGATGAAGTCCGCGCGGGCGGCGTCGATGACCTTCATCTTCTTCTTCGAGATCGCCTTGATGACGGTGTACGCCTGTCGCAGCGGAATGCCGCCGAGACCGTGGAGCACCTGCATCACCTGCTCCTGATACACCATGATCCCGTACGTCTCGGCGGTGTATCGATCGACGATCTCGTGCACGCTCGGAACCGGCTGCCGCCCATGCTTGCGGCCGTTGTAGTCCGGGATGAGATCCATCGGCCCCGGGCGGTACAGCGCGTTGGCGGCGATGAGATCCTCGAGGCGGTCGGGCTGCATCTCGGTCAGCAGTTTCCGCATGCCACCCGACTCGAACTGGAAGATTCCGCTGGTGTCACCGCGACGGAAGAGCGCGAGCACCTTCTGATCGTCGAGCGGAATCCGCTCCATGTCGAGCGGATGCGACGTCGATCGCGACGCCGCGGACCCCGGCGCCGGCATCTCGCGCCCGACCGACTTCCAGATCTCCTGCTCGGAAAGCGACTCGATGATGAGCTGCCGCGCCCGCTCGATGGTCGAGAGCGTGCGGAGTCCGAGAAAGTCCATCTTGAGGAGACCGACCCGTTCGCAGGTCGGGCCGTCCCACTGCGTCACCGCATCGTCGCTGCCGCTCGCCTTGCAGAGTGGCACGATCGAGTCGAGCGGTCGCGTCGCGACGATGACGCCTGCGGCGTGCACGCCCGCGTGACGAGCGTGATCCTCGAGCGCCCGCGCCGCTGCGATCACCCGCTGCGCCCGCGGGTCGGCGTCGACCGCGGCCCGGAACTCCGCATCCTTCTGAAGCGCATCATCGATCGTGATGTGCAATTCGGCGGGCACGAGGTTCGAGAGGTGCTGGCCCTCGGAAGGCGACAGCCCCATGACCCGCGCGACGTCCTTGATCGCCGCCTTGGCCTTGAGTCGCCCGAAGGTGATGATCTGCGCGACGTGGCCGTACTTCTCGCGCACGTACTCGATGACCTTGCCGCGGCCGTCCTGACAGATGTCGATGTCGATGTCGGGGTACTCGGCGCGATCGGGATCGGTGAATCGCTCGAACAGCAGGCCGTAGTACACCGGACAGGCGTTCGAAAGACCGAGCACGTAGCCCACCATGGTCCCGACGCCCGAACCTCTGGCGTTGGACGGGATGCCGCGCTGCCGGGCCCAGTTCACGAAGTCCCAGACGATCAGGAAGTACGCGGAGATGAGCTTGTCGGCGAGCACCTTCAGTTCGCGCTCGAGTCGGGCCCGGATCTCCTCGGTGACACCATCAGGTCCGTACCGCCAGATGAGCCCCGCCTCGCAGAGATCCCGAAGCGCCCGGT
This sequence comes from uncultured Isosphaeraceae bacterium, assembly GCA_964481025.1. Lineage (GTDB taxonomy): Bacteria > Planctomycetota > Phycisphaerae > Phycisphaerales > SM1A02. The sequence continues at coordinate 313 of CAYZSH010000381.1, read as the reverse complement.
CGCAGCCGTCCTTGAGTTCCTCCGCTGTGACATCCGTGCGGTTCTGCGCGTCGAACGGCTTGAGTTCGAACCGACCGCAATACCGCTTGAACCACTCGGTCAGATCGCTGCCGTCGTAGACCGGCGGTTCGCCGGGGTGCACCACCTCGACGACCGGGGCGTGGTTCTCGCCTTCGGGAAGTTCGACGTTGCAACGCTCCGCGATCCGCACCGAGTTGAAAAGCGCCTCACGTTCCTCGGGCTCGGGGAAGATCGCCGCCATCTCGGCGGGACTCTTGACGTAGACGTCCTCGGGATATCGCAGACGATCGGG
>CAYZSH010000380.1:0-2765 GCA_964481025.1 uncultured Isosphaeraceae bacterium | reverse complement strand
GGGTCGAGGTCGGTGCTGGAGATCTCGTTGCCGTAACGGTCGTCGAGCGAATACTCGTTCATCAGCGACACGCCGCCGACCAGATCAAGACGCAGACCGTTGTCGAGTCGCCACGTCGCTCTCGCCCAGATCGGGAGGCCGACGTCCTCGCCGATGCCTTGACGTCTGACCGCGTCGCCGGTGTCGTCGAGTCGGAAGCGTCGGACTTCGTAGCGGCTGCCGATCGAGAGTTCGGTCGTGCCGTCCGGTCGCCACGCCGCTTCGAGCCCGGCGCCGGTCGGGTACGCCTCGGGGCCGAGGACGTTCGAGATGACGATCGAGTCGGTCACCTGCCAGTAGACGACGAGCAGCGGAATGATCAGCGGGCGGTCCTCGATCTGCGTCTGGACGAGGGCGCCGGCGCCGAGGGTGAACTCCCGGCTGAACGAGTAGCTCACCGCGAGGTTGCCGCCGTAGACGATCGAGTCGCCGATCCGGGCGTCTGCTTCGCCCGCGGTGCCGACTCGAAGGCCGAGGTTCGCCGACCAACGGGGATCGATCTGCCAGTTCGCGGATGCCAGGGCGGTGATGGCGTGGATGTCCGACCACGGTGCGGCGCCGGGCGACGGCGACAAGGCGGAGTCGCCTTCGAATCGATACCAGTCACCGCCCCAGGCGATGCCGATCGATCCCTTCACCTCGGGATGAAACTGCACGCCGATGCCGGCCCCGCCGAATACTCGGTTCACCGAGACCGACCCGCCGCCCGAGAAGTCGGCGCCGAATTCATGCAGGTAACCGCCTGAGACGTACGTCCCGCGATCGACGCGGCGGAACATGAGGCCCTCGGACGTCTCGGTCACGCTCGGCGCCGATCCGGTGACGTCGGACGTGGCTTCGGCGTCATCCTGTCCGCGGGCGTCGAGCAGCGAGAGTGCATCGAACGCGGTGGCGGTCGAGACCGGAAGAAGCATGGCCGCTGCGATCGCGGCGCCGGCAGTGTTGATTCGCATGGTCATCAGGCGGTCGCCTCGAGCGGAACCTCGGTCGGGAGTGTGTCGATGACGCCGGTGACGATCTCGTCGGTCGAGATGCCTTCGGCCTCGGCTTCGAAGTTCAGCAGGCAGCGGTGTCGCAGGGCCGGAAGCGCGACGAGTCGGATGTCCTCGATCGCGACGCTGGTGCGGCCGGCGAGGAGCGCCTTCACCTTCGCGGCGAGCATGATCGTCTGCGCCGCGCGCGGGCTCGCGCCGAAGCGGAAGTAGCGGTTGACCTGCGGGGTCGCATACTTCCCCTCGGGATGCGTGGCGAGCACCATCCGCACCGCGTAGTCCTGAATGCTCGCGGTGACGCCGACGCGTCGCACCAGCTTCTGATGCTCGATGATCGCGGGCGCATCCAGCACGCGGGCGATCTCCGGGGCATGGCCGGTCGTGGTGCGGTCGAGGATCTCGGAGAGTTCCTCGCGGGTCGAATAGCCGACGACGAGCTTGAAGAAGAAGCGGTCGAGCTGCGCCTCGGGAAGCGGGTACGTGCCTTCCTGCTCGACGGGGTTCTGCGTGGCCATGACGAAGAACGGCTTGTCGAGGATGTGCGTCTCGCCGCCGACGGTGACCGACTTCTCCTGCATCGCTTCGAGGAGCGCGGACTGCGTCTTCGGCGTCGCGCGGTTGATCTCGTCGGCGAGCACGATCTGCGAGAAGATCGGGCCCTTTCGGAACGCGAAGTCGCGGCCGCCGTCGCCCTCGACCACGATGGTGGTGCCGGTGACGTCGGCGGGCATGAGGTCGGGCGTGAACTGGATGCGGCTGAAGTGCAGGTGCAGCGCTTCGCTGAGCGATCGGATCAGGAGCGTCTTGCCGAGCCCGGGCACGCCTTCGAGCAGGGCGTGTCCGCCCGCGAAGAGGCAGGTCAGCACGCCGTCCACGATCTCCTCGTGACCGACCACCGCCTTGGCGATCTCCTCCTTCACGCGTCGGTAGTCGTCGGCGAACCGAGCGACGAGGGCGGCGGGATCGGCGGGGTCGGGCATGGTGAGGAGCTTCCCGGTTGCTGGGGGGTGACGGGTAGGGTGGCGCGGGCCATCTTCCTCCGGCGGCGGACAGCCCAAAGAATACGGGGGATCCGGGGGCGGATCCTCTCTGGTATTGAAAGTACATCGCCGCCGACCCGGAGGTCGGCGGCGATGGTCGTCTTGGGAAGGCCGCCTCGGGCGGCCCGGTCTGTCGCGATCACTTGCCTGCCGGCAGACGCTCCAGGATCTCGTCGCAGAGGCCGTATTCGACCATCTGGTCGGCGGTGAGCCAGAGGTTGCGCTCGCAGTCCTCGCTGATCTTCTCGACGGAGGCGCCGGTCTGCTCGTGGTAGATCTTGTAGATCTGGTCCCGCATCCGCAGGATGTGACGGGCCTCGATCTCGAGATCGGTGGCCTGACCCTCGAGCACGCCGTGCAGCAGCGGCTGGTGCATCAGGTTCTCGCTGTTGGGCAGGCAGTACCGCTTGCCCTTCGCGCCCGAGCACGCGATGACCGAGCCCATCGACGCGGCCTGCCCGATGACGTACGTCGAGACGTCGTTCGGAATGAACCGCATGGTGTCGACGATCGCGAGACCGCTGGTCACGCTGCCGCCGGGGCTGTTCACATAGAGCGAGATGTCGGCTTCGGGATCCTCGTTGGCGAGGAAGAGCAGCTGCGCGACGACGAGGTTCGCCATCGCGTCGGCCACCGGCCCGCCGCAGAAGATGATGCGGTCGTTGAGGAGCCGCGAGTAGATGTCGTAGGCGCG
>CAYZSH010000379.1:0-2768 GCA_964481025.1 uncultured Isosphaeraceae bacterium | reverse complement strand
AGGTAGATCTGACCGTCGGTGATCGAGATCACGTTGGTCGGGATGTACGCCGACACGTCGCCTTCCTGCGTCTCGATGATCGGGAGCGCGGTGAGCGAACCGCCACCATTGGCATCGGAGAGCTTGGTCGCCCGCTCGAGGAGGCGGCTGTGCAGGTAGAACACGTCGCCGGGGTACGCCTCGCGACCCGGGGGACGGCGGAGGAGCAGCGAGAGCTCGCGGTACGCGACGGCCTGCTTGGAGAGGTCGTCGTAGACGCAGAGGACGTGCTTCGGGGTCTTGCCCTCCTTGCCCTGCCACATGAAGTACTCGCCCATGGCCGTACCGGAGTACGGGGCGACGTACTGCATCGGGGCGGGGTCGGACGCACCGGCCGCGACCACGATGGTGTAGTCGAGGGCGCCGGCCTCGCGAAGCGAGTCGACCACGCCCGCGATCGTCGACTCCTTCTGGCCGACCGCGACGTAGATGCAGACCACCGCATCGTCGGTGCCCCAGAACTGCTTCTGGTTGATGATCGCGTCGAGGCAGACGGCGGTCTTGCCGGTCTTGCGGTCGCCGATGACGAGCTCGCGCTGACCGCGACCCACCGGGATCATCGAGTCCACGGCCTTGATGCCGAACTGCATCGGCTGGGTCACCGGCTGACGGGCGGCGATGCCGGGGGCGACGATGTCGACCTTGCGGGTGCCGGCGGACTGGATCGCGGGTCCGCCGTCGATCGGACGACCAAGGGCGTCCACCACGCGACCGAGCAGCGCCTCGCCGACCGGGACTTCGAGCAGACGTCCCGTCGAGCGGGCGGTGTCGCCTTCGCGGATGCCGGTGGCGTCGCCGTAGAGCACCACACCGACGGTGTCGCTCTCGAGGTTCATGGCCTGACCCATGATGGTCCCGCCTTCGCCCTGGAACTCCAGCAGCTCACCGGCCATCACGTTCGAGAGACCGTAGACGCGGGCGATGCCGTCACCCACCTCGACGACCTTGCCGACCTCGGAGATCGAGAGCTCGGTGGCGTACTGCTCGATCTCCTGCTTGATGACGGAGGTGATCTCGTCGGACTTGATCTTCACGTGGAACCTCGCAGGGCGCCAGGGGCGCGGGTTGGGAGATGCTGGATGAACTCGACGGGAGCGATCCCGTCGATCGAGACGCCGAGGCGTCAGTCGTCTGAAAGGAAGGCGTCGCCGTTCGCGCGGACCGTCGAGGACCCGCGATCGAGGATCGCCTCACGAAGGCCGCGGAGACGCCCGCGGACCGAACCATCGATGAGCTGGTCGCCGACCCGCAGGACGAGCCCGCCGATCAGCGAGGCGTCCGCGTACTGGTGGAAGACCGGCTCCTTGCCGAGCCGGGCCCGCACCTTGTCGGCGAGCAGCGAGAGCTGGGCGTCGTCGAGTCTGCCCTCGACGGTGAAGACATCGACTTCGACCTTGCCGAACCGGGCGTTGAGGAGTTCCTCGTACGCGGCGGCGACGTCCTCGACGCGGCCGAGTCGGCCCTTGTCGTTGAGGACGAGCAGGAATCGAAGAAGGAGATCGGAGACGCGACCGTCGAAGACCGTCCGGAGCGAAGCCCCACGGCGGTGCCGATCGACGATCGGCGAACGCAGGAACTCGGAGATCTTCGGATCGCCTTCGACGATGCCGATGACCCCCTGCAGCTCCTCGCCGACTTCGGAGATCTTCGCGTCGCCACCCGCCGCCTCCGCGAGTTCGAAGAGGCTCTGGGCGTAGACCCGGGCGATGGCGTCGATGGTGCTGGTGGACATGAGTGGTCCGTGGAGTACCGAGGTCGGAAGACCGGATCAGGCGCCGGCGGACTCGAGTTCGCGGATGCTCTCCTCGACGAGGCGAGCCTGATCCGCGGCGTTGATCTCACGCTGCAGGATGCGGCCCGCGATCGCGGAGGCGAGTTCGGTGGCGTTGGCGTGGATGTCGGCGACGGCGGCCTTCTTGGCGGCCTCGATGTCGGCCTTGGCCCGAGCCATGCGCTCGGCGAGTTCACGCTCGTTGGCGGCCTTGAGCTCGTCGGCGACCCGCTGGGCTTCCGCCCGGGCCTCGGCGATGGTCTTGTTGGCCTGCTCACGAGCCTCGGCGAGGCTCTTCTCGTACTCGGCGAGGGCCTGCTTGGCCTGCGCCCGAGCGTCCTCCGCGGCCTTGATCTCGCCCAGGATCTTCTGGTTGCGATCGTCGAGACCCTTGGTGATCTTGGGCCAGACGAACAGGGCCAGGGCGCCGAAGGCGATGCCGAACACCACGAGGGCGGTGATGGCGAGGCCGAGTTGCGGCTTCATCGGGTCGGCGTCGGCGGCGGCCAGCACGAGGGTGGCAAGCATGGGGTGATCCGAGGACGGGGGTCACGGAAGGCCCGGCTCCGGCGACCCATCTGGGATGGGCCGCCGGAACCGGACGCGGAGATCGAATCGCGAACGATCAGCCGGCCATGAGGAAGCCGACGACCACGCCGAAGAGGGCGACGCCTTCCACGAGCGCGGCGGTGAGGATCATGTTCACGAAGATGCGGCCGCCCATTTCGGGCTGACGGGCGGTCGCTTCGCAGGCGACGGCGCCGATGCGGCCGATGCCGAGACCGGCACCGATGACCGCGAGGCCGGCCGCGATGCCCTTGCCGATGCCGGCGCCCCAGTTGACGGCCTCACCGTCGGCGGCGAGGGCGGGCTCGACGATGAAGAGGGAGCCGAGGAGGGCGAAGACGAACGCGGTAGCGAGCTTGTTCATGGGATTCCGAATCTCCGAGTGCGACGC
>CAYZSH010000378.1:0-2770 GCA_964481025.1 uncultured Isosphaeraceae bacterium | reverse complement strand
ACCGGCTCGGGGAAGGTCATCCGCTCGAGGATCACGGGGTTGTCCGGATCGCAGATGGTGTCGCCGGTGAAGGAGCTCTTGAGGCCGATGAGGGCCACGATGTTGCCGGCGCCGACTTCCTCGAGCGCCTCGCGGTCCTTCGCGTGCATCTCGAAGATGCGCGACACGTTCTCCTTCTTGTTGTTGCCCGGGTTGAGCACGCGGGTGCCCTTGGGCAGCTTGCCGGAGTAGACGCGGCAGTAGGTGAGGTCACCGTGGGTGTCGCTCACGACCTTGAACACGAGGGCGGAGAAGGGCGCGTCCTCGGAGTGCGGGCGGACGAGCTTGGTCTCGGGATCGCGGGGGTCGACGCCTTCGATCGGCGGGACCTGGGTCGGGTTCGGCAGGTAGTCGATGACGCCGTTGATGAGCCGCTGGACGCCGATGTTCTTCAGGGCCGAGCCGCAGAAGACGGGGTTGCACTGAAGAGCGATGGTGCCCTTGCGGATCGCGGCCTTGATCTCGGGGATGGTGATCGCCTCGGGATCCTCGAGGTACTTCTCCATGAGCTCGTCGTCGAGTTCGGCGGCCTTCTCGATGAGTTCGTTGCGCCAGAGCTCGGCGTCGTCCTTGAGGTCGGCCGGGATCTCGCCTTCCTCGACGATCTCGCCCTTCTCGCCCTTGAAGAAGAAGGCCTTCAGATCGAGGAGGTCGACGATGCCCTGCAGGTCGTCACCGAAACCGATCGGGAGCTGGAGGGCGATGGGGTTCGCGCCGAGTCGCTCGATGATGGTCTTGAAGCTGTAGTAGAAGTCGGCGCCGAGCTTGTCCATCTTGTTGATGAAGCACATGCGGGGCACGCCGTATCGGTCGGCCTGACGCCACACGGTCTCGGACTGCGCCTCGACGCCTTCCTTGCCGTCGAACACCGCGACCGCGCCGTCGAGCACGCGGAGCGACCGCTCGACCTCGATGGTGAAGTCGACGTGGCCGGGGGTGTCGATCAGGTTGATCTTGTAGTCGACGTCGTTGTGGACCCAGGGGCAGGTCGTCGCGGCCGACTGGATGGTGATGCCGCGCTCCTGCTCTTCCTGGAGGAAGTCCATGGTCGCGGTGCCCTCGTGCACCTCGCCGATCTTGTGGCTCTGTCCGGTGTAGAACAGGATGCGCTCGGTGACGGTGGTCTTGCCGGCGTCGATGTGGGCGCAGATGCCGATGTTGCGGACGCGGGAGAGGTCGGTGGCCATCGAAGGAGTTCCCTGGTCGGTCGGTCGGCCTTTGCGAGCGTGGCTGCTCCTGTCGGAGAACCGCGGTCCGATGCAAGGCCGGGATCGGGGCGGTGTGGCCCGGAACCGATCCGGGCGGGGAGTTGTGTTCTTGGTCGAGAGTGCGGTCGTCGCCGCGGTGGACATCGACGGGGCCATGCCTCCGCGAGGAGGGGTCAGGCCCGCAGGTCAGCGTTGGGCTGGGTCTTCGTCGTCGTCGTCACCGGGCATCGATCGCACTCCGGAGCCGCAGGAGTCGCGGCTCGGTCTGAAGAATCGACCAGTGTACGAGTTCCGTCGGTCGAATCAAGCGGATCGCTGCAGAGGAGGCGAGCCCTTCACGCGTTCCGAACGAGCTCGGCGGGCTGGAGCCGTTGCGATTCGATGACCGGGCGGACCTCCTGGAGAAAGCGTCGGCCGTCCTGCACGTAGCCGGCGGTCGGCTTGACCTCGGGCAGCGCGTCGCGGAAGAACCGGTTGAGCCGCACCATCGCCAGTTCTCGCAGGTACTTGGCGGTCATCGAGGCGAGGGCGACGGGCAGGTGCCGGTCCTCGGATCCGGTTTCGAAGCCGATCACGAAGGCGCCGTCGGGGTCGTCGAGGCGGTAGCGGCTGACGGTGTCGGTCTCGCCGAGGATCCGGATCGAGGCCTGTGGGAAGCAGTCCTGAAGCCATTCGCGGTAGTAGGCCCGGCCGCCCTGGCGGTCGCAGACGATGCGAGGGACGGCGTCGGGATCGACGGCGGCCACGCGGTCGCGGATCGAGGCGACAAGTCGGATGGCGGCGTCCAGATTGATCGCGGCCTTGCCGGTGCCGGCGGTCAGTCGGCGGTTGAACTCGCCGGCGTCGACGGCTTCGGCCTGGAGTCCGAGGACGCGGACGCCGGCGGCGTCGAGTCCGCGATGGAGCCGGGCGGCGTCGAGGGCGAGGGCATCGGCGTCGTGGGCGACCGGTAGCGGGGTGGTCGAGCGGTACCACGGGGTCGAGACTGCGGTGGGGAGGCTGGTGCCGAGGCGAGCGAAGAGCGCGTCGTCGGTGGTGGGTGGGGCGTGGCCGTGGCCGGGGGGCGGCGTCGTGGTGGCCGTGGTCGTGGTCGTGGTGGCGGAATCGGCGTGGGCTGTCTCGCAGGCGAGGAACGAGAGCACGCCGCGTTCGAGGTGGCGAAGAGGATGGGCCTTGGCCTGATTGGAGCCCTTGAGTCGCTTGCTGTCGGCGACGGCGATGCGTCGCTTGGCGTCGCGCGGGGTGGTGCAGACGACGGCATCGAGCCGCGACCAGAGGTCGGGCGGGCCGTCCGAGGGATCGGCGTCGGCGATCGCGACGATGGACGTGGCGACGCAGAGCGGCCCGAGCATGGGGCCGTATCCAGCTTCATCAATGCCGGCGTAGTAGAGCACGAGGCGTGCGTTGTGCCATGCGAAGGAGGAGGCGGGGGCCGCTCGACAGGATGTTCACAGGGTGGGGGGCGGGGTTCAGCGAAGTACGGGACAGGCACCGACCCGGAGTACGGGACAGGCACCGACCCG
>CAYZSH010000377.1:0-2783 GCA_964481025.1 uncultured Isosphaeraceae bacterium | reverse complement strand
CCGAGCGGCGCGAGCATCTCCCGCAGTCTCTCCGGGATCACCCGGTCGAGCCGTGCGGCCACGCGATCGTATGCGGACTGACCCTGCCCGATCGGGTCCTCGATGTCCGCGGAGGCGTCCACTCGCTCGATCGGGGTGTCGCAGTCGGGGCCGGCGAGGTGACGGGCGGCCTCGACGTGGGCCGCGGTCATCCCGAGGACGAGATCGGCGTTCCGGACCATCTCCGGCGTCAACCGCTTGCTGACCCCCTCGGCCTCGATCCCCCGCCGCTCCAGGGCGTCGGCGCTTTCCGGGGAGATCGGGATGCCGTCGGCGGCGAAGACTCCGGCAGAGGCCACGAAGAGATCCGATTCGACCCCCTCGATCCGTCCGCTGCGGACCAGATGACGGGCGATGCCCTCGGCCATCGGCGACCGGCAGGTGTTTCCCGTGCAGATGAAGAGGACGGTCCGCATGACGGGCATCCTACCCCGGCGACCGGAAGCCGCCTGCGCGATACATTGCCCTCGATTCACCAGTCCCAAGGAGGTCTCGTTGGAATTCCTCGAATTCGACCGTGCGTGGCGAACCCTTTCGGACGAGGACGTCGTCACGCTCACCGGTGACGCCCCCGCCGATCTGGCGACGCTTCAGATCGACTACGACGAGCGACGCGCGGCTCATCGCACGATCTTCGCCGCCCGTCCCGACCACGAGACCGACGTCGCAGACGCGGAGATTCTCGACATCCCCCGCGAACGCGCGGGCGACGTGCTCGAGCACATCCTCCACAAGCTGCATCTGGCGCCGCTCCTGATCCTGCCCATCGGTCGTTGGCGGGCGGTGTTCGACACCGTCACGCCCGTTCTCACCGACAACGAGCAATGGGTAGCGATCGACTCGGAGGCCACCGTCGAGCTGAACACCCGCGATCCGCTGGTCTGCGAACCTCGCGACCTGCACCTCCTGCGGGCGGTCGTCGAGGCGATCCTGACCCACGCCGAGACGCTCGAACAGGGCATCTCGATCGCGGCCGTCCAGGCCCCCCTGCTGGTCGAGGTCGAGCCCGCGGGCGGCGTGCTGCTCACGATCGGCAACGAGAGCCTCGCCGACGAGGTTCGGGCCGTCGCCCGGGCGTTCATGGACGTCTGATCAGGATCGCGACTCAGACCACGACGCGAGCACCGTTGGTCTCGTAGGCGGCCCCGCACGCGAGGCAGTCCGAGGTCGCGGAGTCGTCATTCGCCAGCGCCTTGCCGCATGCGGGGCAGACGCGGCCCCGGATCAACCCGCGGGCGAGCCAACGTTCGGACGCCTGAAGCACCTGCCAGAGACCGACGGCGGGAATCAGGGCGAAGAGGGCGAAGAGCAGGGCCAGCACCCCCACCACCGGGATCAGGAAGCACACCGCGAAGGTGAGCAGGAAGAGCCCGAGGTACAGGAAGAACACCGTCATCGGGTAGACCTCGTTGACCCAGCGGACGATGCGGTAGGGGACCATGGGCGGAGTGTAGGGGGCGGGAAGGGGCGGAACCGTGAAAACGGACGATGGAAACGGGGTTCGTCGCCCGTGGGGGCCGGATTCCATCGACAGGCGGTCCACGGCCCCACGGTCTGGTGTCCCGACTCGGGAATGGCGGGCCTGAACCGCTACACTTGGTGCTTTCCGCGGGGCCGAGCAAGGCCCCGCTGCGCCCCCGGACCGGTGGAGCCCCCCGCATGAAGCTCGTCTGCAGTCGTGATGCCCTCGCCGAAGCCCTCGCCGTCGCTGGAAGCGTCGTGGTCAGCCGAACGCCCGCGCCGGTGTTGCTGTGCCTCAAGCTCGAGGCGAAGGACGGCCTGCTCAGCGTCTCGGCCACCGACACCGAGATCGGTCTCGTGCTCGGCGTCGCCGAAGTCGACATCCGCGAGGAAGGCTCCGCGCTGATTCCCGCGGACAAGCTCAACCAGATCGTGCGGGCGAGCGGCGACGATGCGTTGACGATCGAAGTCGAGAAGAACGTCGCCAACATCAAGGGCAAGGACTCGAAGTTCAAGGTCTTCGGCTTCGACCCCGCGGAGTTCCCCGGTGTGCCGACCTTCGAGGCGGGCGAGGTCGAGTTCGAATCGACCGCGGGCATTCTGCGCCGACTCATCGGACGAACGGTGTTCGCGACCGCAGTCGAGAACAGCCGCTACGCCATCAACGGCGTGCTGCTCGAGCGCAAGGGCCGCAACCTGCGACTCGTCGCCACCGATGGACGCCGTCTCGCGGTCGCCCGCGGAGAGTGCTCCGTGCATGCCGAGGCCGATGCCTCGTCGATCATTCCGACCAAGGCCCTCAACGTCCTCAGCCGACTGATGAGCGACCCTGACGAGCCGGTGCGGGTGCGACGTGACCGCAACCAGATCCTGTTCCAGGTCGGCGATGGCCCCGGTGCCCCGGTGCTCTCCAGCAACCTCGTCGAAGGCTCGTTCCCTCCGTTCGAGGATGTCATCCCGAAGGACCAGGACAAGCGGGTCGAATTCGACGCGGGCGAACTGACCTCGGCGGTCCGCCGAGCGGCGCTGCTCACCAACGAGGAGAGCAAGGGCGTGCGCCTCGCCTTCGCCGACGGAAGCCTCACGCTCTCGAGCCGCGCGCCGGAGATGGGCGAGGCGGAGATCAAGGTCGACGCCGCGAGCTATCAGGGCGACCCGATCGAGATCGGATTCAACCCCGCGTACCTGACCGAAGCGCTCAAGCACGCCGATGCCCCGTCGGTGCTGATCGAACTGAAGGCCCCGAACAAGCCGGGCGTCATCAAGGTCGACGGCGACTTCAC
>CAYZSH010000376.1:0-2785 GCA_964481025.1 uncultured Isosphaeraceae bacterium | reverse complement strand
GATCCCGGTTCGACGCGGATGCGTCGGGTCGTCTCGACGGTGTAGTGCTGGACGCGACCGGCGGATCGCTGGATGCGGTACCGGGTGCCGCTCGCGGCGGGAACATCGGACTCGGTGTGGAACGTCCAGTCGCCGCTCGCTCGTCCACCGGTGTCGAGCGTGTCATCGACCCAGACCTCGGTGCGGATCCCGCCGCGTGCGCTCGCGGCGAGCAACGACGCCTCCCAGTCAGGGTCGGGCGTGGCCAGTCGCATGACGCGGGCATCGCGATCGGCGAGAAGCGTCGACCGCGTCGAGTCGAGTTCCGCGAGCAGCGACGCCGATTCCGCGGACGCCACTCGCATCTCGGGCTCACGCCGCGTCGGCGAGGTGTTGTACCCGTTGTACGGATTCCGCAGATGCTCCTCGTCGTCGATGTCCGCGAAGAACGCCCCGAAGGTGTGGAAGTCACGCAGCGTGTACGGGTCGTACTTGTGGTCGTGGCACTGGGCGCAGCCGAGCGTCGCGCCCATCCACACCTCGCTCGCGTTCCGCACGCGGTCGGCCATGTAGATCGCGCGATACTCCTCGAGCTGCAGTCCGCCTTCGTGCGAGGTCTGGAGCAGCCGGTTGTATGCGCTCGCGACGAGGTCGTCCTGATCGGCGTCGGGCAGCAGGTCGCCCGCCAGTTGCATCCGCGTGAACTCGTCGAAGGGAAGGTTCTCGTTGAACGCCCGGATCACCCAGTCGCGGTACGGCCACGTCCGATGTTCCTGGTCGCCGTGGTATCCGACGCTGTCGGCGTATCGAACGAGATCGAGCCAGTGGATCGCGAGTCGTTCGCCGAAGTGCGGCGAGGCGAGCAGGCGATCGATCACGCGAATCACGCGGTCGCCACGTCGATCGGCAAGAAATGCATCGACCTCCTCCGGCGTCGGCGGAAGGCCCGCGAGATCGAGCGAGAGCCGGCGGATCAGGGTGACGTCATCGGTCCGGCCGCTCGCCGCGATCTCGTCCTCGACGAGACGCCGGTCGAGATGCACGTCGATCGGATCCCGGCCGTCGGTCGAGTCGATCGACCGCGTCGGCGTGACGTACGCCCAGTGCGGGGCGTAACTCGCGCCCGACTCGATCCAGCGACGGATGACGTCGAGCTCGTCGGCATCAAGCGGATCGTGCGCCGAACGCGGCGGCATCGGGTCGTCGGGGTCGGTGATCCGGAGCCAGAGCTCGCTCGCTTCGGGATCGCCGGGAACGACCGCCGCGACGCCCGGGGCGAGCTCCGCGGTGGCCGACTCGAAATCGACGAGGCTCAGGTCCGCCTTGCGGGCGGCCTCGTCGGGACCGTGACAGGCGAAGCACTTGGAGCTCAGGATCGGACGGACGTCACGGACGAAGTCGATCGGTCGCTCTTCGGCGAGGCACGACCCGGCGGCCGTCAGAGTGACCGCCAGCACGCGTCCCGCGAGGACGGAGAACCGATCTTGAGCGACGACTGGAAGCACTCGCTGACCGTAGCAGGCGGTTCCCGGCGGAGCAATCCACCGAGCCGGTTTCCTCTCCGGATTCAGCGTCGAACGACGCCTCCGATGCGAAGCGCGATCGCTTCCTCGCCGGGCACGTCGGTGGTGACCAGCACGGCGCCGACGATTGAGCCCGGGGTCGTGGGGGCCGTCCCCGACAGTGTGATCCGCCAGGCCCGGCCGTCCGGGTCGAGCGGGGCGACGTCGGCGGAGAATCCACCCGTACGCTCGCCCTCGACCGCGGCTGCCGTGCATCGGAACGGTTCGCCATCGTCACGGGAGAGTTCGATCGACTTCTCGATCTCTTGCCCGGGAGCCACGACCATCAGGCGAAGCATGGAGTCCGTCGCCTGCAGGACGCCCTCGGCGGATCCGTTGATGGCGAAGTTCATGGTGACCGGGCGGTCGCCATCCTCGGTGTGCGCCACGCCCTCGACGAGCATGCTTCCCGTCTGCCAGCCCCACGGGACACGCTCGTCGAGCACGACATTCACCCGCCAGGTGTTCCGCCCCTGGGTGTCGGCACCGGCAGGCGTGATCGTCGCCGTCACGTACGGTTGCAGATCGCCGCCAAGGGTCACGGTCCGAAGATCGATGTCGTCACGGAGTGCGGTGAGGGTGGTGCCCGTTTCGAATCGCTCGCCGAGCGGAATGCGTCCCAGCTGCAGGACGCGTGGCTCCGCGGTGAGCGACGGCACGATGTCGGCCTTGATCGTGATGTTCTGGACCGGTCTCTCGCCGTCATTGGACAGAATGCGCACGGCCTTCGACTGAGGACCCTGTCCCTTCGGCGTGTAGGCGAGCGTGATCTCGCCACCCTCGCCCGGGCCGTAGGTCCGGCTCGTGTCGAACCCGACCGAGGTGCACCCGCAGGTCGGTTCGACCTTGGTGATGCGGAGCGGCTGGGCGCCCGCATTGCGGAAGGCCACCACCGCTTGTCGCTTGTCGAAGTCGGCGAGCGTGCCGAAGTCGACGATGGGATCCTGGAGTTCGAGCACCGCTCGATCGGGAGCGGATGCGGGGGGAGCGTCGATCGAGGAGGTCGCCGCCGCCGGCGTTCCGGCCGCGCTCGGGGCCGGTGCGGCCTCGGGCTGCTGCTCGCACGCGGAAAGGCCCAGTGCGGTGGCCATGAGACCGATGAGGCCAACAAGGCCACGGGAGACGTTGAGACCGGTTTTCGTCCAGATCGTTCGCATGAATGGCTCGCCTTGGTTCTGCCGCAGTCTATGAGCGGCAGGATCTGCCGTCAGGGCACCTCAGCATCGGCCAGATTCGGGCGTTCG
>CAYZSH010000375.1:0-2794 GCA_964481025.1 uncultured Isosphaeraceae bacterium | reverse complement strand
GTCTGCAGGTCGTCCATGTCCTGGATGCCGGGCACGAAGAGGATCGGGCGACCCATCTCGGTGGCGCGCCCCACGGCCTCGTCCACCGCCGCGAGTCCTGCGATCTTGCGGATCTTCAGGTTGCGACCCGAGCGGGCCTGCACGATGAAGAAGAGCACCGCACCGCAGAGCACCGCGAGGATCACCAGCAGCGGAATCCGCCTGGTGTTGACGGCCGCCGCGACCGGCGTCACCAGGTCCGACATCGCGGACGCCGCGCTCCGCTCGACGCCACCCGGGCCCCCGGCCAGTGCGTAGACGATGAATCCATACTCGTCGGATTCGGCGAGCTTGGACACCTCGAGCGAGGTGACGTCCGCATCGACGGTGTCGACGAGCACCCAGTGGCGACCGTGCGGACCGACCTCGGTGGTCTCGATCGCGTTCGGATCGGAGGCGATCGCCCGCACTGCGTCGCGAGCGGCGGCCCGCGCCTGGACCGCGGCGTCCTCGGGCGCGACGCCTTCGACGTCCACGAGTCGGCGATACGCATCGTCGTAGGCCTGCGTCTGCACGGCGGACAAGGCGTTCGCCCGCTCGGACGCCTCTCTCGACGCGGTCTCCGACCCGGTCTCGCTTCGCCAGACCTGCCAGCCGGTCACGTCGGCGTCACCAGCCGCGGGCGTCCACGAGACCTCCGCCACCCCACCGCCGTCGCCGGGACGGTCGGCCGCAGTCACCGAGTCGGGTGGCGGCGGCGCCGCGAACGCGTCCGACGCGAACGTCGCGTGAAGGACGAGAAGTGCGAGCACCGCCGAGGTGCCCGCGGGAAATCGTCGTCGCATGCGTCAGCCCTCGATGAGTTCGACGTTCGCGCGGGGCACGACCGCCGTGCCGCCATCGGGGAATCGGACCTCGAGCACGCGGGCCTTCGAGCCCGAGCCGAGCACCGCCGGTTCGGCGGGAAGCGCCGAGACCTGGCCGAGCAGTCCGAAGTACGGATCACGAATCACCCGCACGGTGGTGCCGATCTCCAGCACCCCCGCCTCGTGGGCGACGGTCGGATCGACCTCGCCCTCGTTCTCGCCGGGTTCGAGCGGCACGAGGATCTCGGGTCGCATGACGCCCGCCCGGATCTGCGTCGCGCCGTTCACGCTCGCCCGGCGCCCCGCCTTCGAGGCGAGGAGCTTCCAGGTGCGGGCCGCCATCGCGATGTCGCCGAAACCTTCGGTGACGATCACGGTGATGCCGATCGTCTCGTTGCCGGTGATCGCGACGCCGAGGTCGCGGCCGAGCAGGTCCTTGAGATCCTGATCGTCGATGCCGCCGGAGACGACCGCCGCGGCGCCGACCTCGATCGCCTTCCGGATCGCCGCGACCGTCATGCGGGCGCCGCCGAGGATGACCGCGCCCTTCATCTCGGGGGTCACCATCTCGGGGGTCAGCACCTGCTCGTGGTCGGTGCAGGCGACGCAGATGTCGCCCTCGGTCTCACCACCCACGCCGAAGATGCCCTGCACCATGAGCACGTCGTTCTCGATGAGGCATCCTTCCTTCGGCAGCACCTCGACGACGCGACCCGAGAGGTACGCCTTCACCTGCACCGGAATCGCGGCGCCGCGGATCATGACCTGCCCGGTCGTCGCGGAGACCTGTTCGAGCGTGCCGGTGGCTTCGGCGGCGATCTCGGTCTTGAACATGCCGAAGATGCCCTTCGAGCGGGCGATCGGTTCACCAGTCTCGACCGCCGACCCTTCGGGCTTCAGCATGAGCGCCGGCACCTCGGCGGGCGAGCAGCCGAGCCGGTTCGCGACGTTCATCGGATGCACGTCGCCTTCCATGAACGTCTCGGCCACCACGTCACCGGCCGCGACGACGTCGCCCGCCGACACCCGGACCTCGCCGGGAATCGGAAGCAGGCGTCGCACGCGATGCGTGGTGCGGGCGGAGACCTTGAGTCCGGGGGTGTAGGCCTTGGCCATCGCTCGTCTCAGGCGCCCGCGGGCGCCGCCTCCTGATCGGGGTACAGCCGGATCGCGTCGATCGTGCGACGCACTGCCGCTCGGCGTTCGGTCGGATCCTCGGGCAGCGCGAGCGGGCGACCACGGGCGTCGAGGATGATCCCGACGGTGCCGCCCTTCACGGTGCGCTTCACGCTCTTGCCGGGGCCGTTGCCGAAGTCGACGCCGCGCACCGGATCGACCTCGACCTCGGCGGTCTCACCGATGCCGAGCTCGACGAGCAGCACGTCGCCCCAGTTCATCTGACCGCTCGCCGTGGTTCCGCCAGAGATCCGGTACGAGAAGCACGGCTTGCCGACCTTGCCCTCGCCCTTCGCCGCAACGCAGGTGCCGAGCACGATCAGACAGTCACGCTCGAAGACCTCCATCGCCGCCCGTTCGTGCACCGAACTCAGCACGCCGAGGTGCGGCATCATGAAGATCGAGTCCTTCGCGAGCGTCGTGAAGCCCTCCGGCTCGAACGCGTCGATCAGCATCATCGCGGTCTGGTGCATGCGGGGTGCATGACTCAGCACGCCGCCCGAGGCGACCAGCAGGTCGAGCTTCATGCCGTCGACGATGCTCGCGCCACCGACCTCCTGGCTGAAGACGTCGCCGACGGTGCGCTGCTGCTGCACGCCCTTGAGCGTGGTCGCGAACTCCTTGTGCTGCTGATACGCGAGTCGCAGCGCCTCGCGGGCGACCGCCTGCTCGAAGACCAGTGCCTCGCCGCTCTGCGGGATCGTGGTCGGGCGGATCATCTTGTTCTTGACGCGGTTGCGAAGCTCCCGCTCGTCCATGTCGAGGTGCACCCA
>CAYZSH010000374.1:0-2827 GCA_964481025.1 uncultured Isosphaeraceae bacterium | reverse complement strand
GCGCAAAAGAAAACGAGCCCTTGCGGGCTCGTTCGAACTGGGGATCCAAGATTCGAACTTGGACTAACTGAACCAGAATCAGCAGTGCTACCGTTACACCAATCCCCAAACTGGTCCCCAAACGGGGACGCCAATTCTACCCCGCCGGAGGCGGAGGTCAACCGCATCCGCGGCGACTCTGGGGTCATCGGCGAGACGGTGGGTGCGTCTGTGACACTTTCCGCATGAAGAGCTCCTCCACGGATTCATCGGCGTCCATCCGCAGTCTTCGACGCTGGACGGGCCTTCACGGGGTCGTGCGTGGGGCCAGCGGAGAGCCCGATATTCCGGCCGGCTGGCTCGGTCTGGCCTCGGTGACGCGGACTCCTGAGGAAACCAGCATGATCGGCCCGTGGACGGGGCACGGGCTCGGGCCCTATCGGGCGTGGTCCGTGGTCGGGCCGCTCGATCCGGGGTTGGTCGGGATTCTCGCGGGCCTGCTGGAACCGCTGCGATCCGCCGAGATTCCGGTGCTCGCGGTCTCCACGCACGACACGGACTGGATCCTCGTGGCCGAGGATCAGGCGTCGGACGCCGAGCAGGCGTGGGTCTCGGCGGGCTTTCTCATCGCCGACGGATCGCCTCAGTCCTAGAACCGCGTCCCACCCCGCGCAGTCCGCTCAGCCGGACCGACTCCACCGATCTTCGACCGACCGGTCGGGATCCGATCGCCGGACCGTCCGACGAGTTCCCCGGCGGACCACCATCGCGGTGGACGCTCGATCTCGAAAGACACCTGCGGAGTCGGATCCATGTTCCGAGCGTCTCGTCGCCTTCTGTCGTCCGGTTCGTGTCGCGTCGCCCTCGTGGCGGGCGGACTGGCCTTGCTGACCCTCGGCGGATGTGCGGTGCCGCAGCAGACTCGTGAACTCGGGGTCGTCGCCCGTGACGCCGCCACCGGTGACACGCTCGATGGTGTTCGGATCTTCCAGAAGCTCGATGGCGTCGATCCCCAGTCGGATGCGGTCGCGACCACGGACACCGCAGGCCTCGCGGTCTTCGCCGCGTCGGTCGCCGATTCGTCGTGGTTCGTCGTGCGTGACGGGTACGAGCCGCTGCTCGTGGACCTTCGCGGCGATGAGAGCGTCGAGCCCGTGGTCGCCGGACCGAACGAAGTCGTCGTTCGATGGTCCGACGTTCTGACCAGCGGCGTGCTCGAACTCCCCATGTCTCCGATCACCTGGCGAACGGTGTGGGTCAGTGTCGTGAACTCCGAGACGGGGTCGCCGGTGGCCCGAGCCACCGTCGTCAGTGAATCACTCTCGGTGCTTGACCCGAAGCAGGGTGGTGCGTTCTTCGGCGTGCCGGTCGCGGTGGGCACCCTCACCGATGGCAGCGGCGTGGCGATGATCGACCTCCCCAGCGGTTCACGATGCAAGGTGAGCGTGGTGGCCGACGGTCACGCCGGCGCCGAGGTCGTGCTGGATCCGAGCTCGCCCGACGGCGTCGCCGCGCACACCACCATCCAGCTCGAGGCGTATCGCTACGAGCCGACCCGCGTGGTGGTGATCGATCGCGGCACCGGGCTCCCGGTCGAAGGTGCGACGATCCGGGTGGGACTCCTCGATCCCGAGACCCGCGAGCCCCGGAGCCACTCGATCTGGACCACCGACGCCGAAGGCATGGCGATCGTCATGAAGCCCGCCGCCGGACTCGGGACGCTGCTCGTCGAGCACGACGGACGGGCGCAGACCGACTTCCGGATCCTTGAGATCCACGCGCCGGAATTCAACACCGTCGCCATCGGCGCCGACGACCTCGACTGATTCCATCATCCACGGAACGCTTCGACCGCCTCGCGACGACCACTCGTCGCGAGGCGGTCGTCTTCTCCGGACGCGGCGTCACGAACGCGGATGATGATCGCGCACGACCTCCCGCAGTCGGCTGCGATCGACGTGCGTGTAGATCTGGGTGGTGCCGATGTCGGCGTGTCCGAGCATCTCCTGCACCACGCGAAGGTCGGCGCCGCCGATGAGCAGATGCGTCGCGAAACTGTGCCGCAGCTTGTGCGGATGCACGTCGTCGAGGCCTGCGATCGCCGCGTACTTTCGGACGAGTTGCCAGACCGCCACGCGCTCGAGCGGACGCCCGGTGAAGGACAGCAGCAGACGCTGGCGGTCGCGGCCGTCGTCGAAGCGGACCAGATGCGGACGGATCTCGGCGAGATAACGGTTCGTCCAGTGGACCGCGGGCTCGCCGATCGGCACGATCCGCTGCTTCGATCCCTTGCCGGTGACGGTCAGGCTCGCCAGCACCTCGTGATATTCGTCGAGCCGCAGGGCGCCGACTTCGCTCGCCCGCAGTCCGGCGGCGTACATGAGTTCGAGCATCGCGCGGTCTCGGACCCAGAGTCGGCCCTGTTCTGGCGACGGCGCCTCGACGAGCTTCCGCATCTTCGCGGGCGAGAGCACGCCGGGCACGCGGCGCCAGCGGGTCGGTCGCTCCAGAAGTCGTGCGGGATCCCGAGGAATGCGGTCGTTTGCGCACAGCCAGCGGAAGAAGACCCGGATCGTCGCGAGGTGGCGCGTGATCGTCGTCGGCTCGAACCCGCGATCGCGGCTCAGCGATCGGAGGTGGTCGGCGAGGTGATTGGGATCGACGTCCGCGGGACCACCGACCTCGAGCGTGCGCAGGAACGCGACGAGATCCGCGAGATCCCGACCGTACGCCTCGATCGTGGCGGGCGCCAGTCCCGCCTCGATGCGCGTCCAGGTCAGGAAGTCACGAACCGGTCGGTCGAAGCCGGAGAGGGTGGCCGTCATGGGTCGGGGTCACGAGTCGGGAG
>CAYZSH010000373.1:0-2840 GCA_964481025.1 uncultured Isosphaeraceae bacterium | reverse complement strand
ACTCGACGACGCCTCGCCATCGGCGGTCGGGGGCGGTCATCACCACGACCTCCGCTCGGTCGCCCGGTCGGATCCGCTGAAGTTCACCCTCGAGGAAGAGCGCATCGACGACCCACGAGTCGGCGGCGACCAGCTGAAAGACCTCGAGCCCCGGCATCGCGAAGGCGCCCTCCGCGAGATCGAGGCTGATCACCGTTCCCGCGACCGGGGCCCGCACATCGCAATGGCTGCGCTCGAAGCGGGCCGACTCGATCGCGACCTCGAAGCCGTCTCGTTGCGCACGAAGCGCCTCGAGCTCGCTTTGCGCCGCGGCGGCCGCCGCAGCCCGGGCCTTGGCGGCGATCACCATCGCCTCGGCGGTGGCGAGCGCCGTTCGGGCCTCGTCGAGCAGTTCCCGCGTCGAAAAGCCCTTTGCGGTCACCGGCTCGAGCCGCTCGACGGTGCTGCGTCGATTCACGGCCTGCGCAACGGCGGCCTCGACGTCGGCGTCGGCCGCTTCGGCCACCAGGCGCAGCTGCGCCTCTCGCAACGCCTCGATGCGGATCTGGGCGTCGAGGGCGATCAACGCAGCCTCCGCCTCGCGCACCGCAAGGTCGAAGCCCGTCGGATCGATCTCGAAGAGCAGTTGCCCGGCTTCGACCCGATCGCCTTGGCGAACGTGAAGAGTGACGATCGGTCCGCCGACCCGCGGTGCGATGCCGACGGTGTCCGCGTTCACGACCGCGGTGTCCGAACTCGGATGACGCTGGTCGAGCCGCCACGCTTCGGCAGCGAGCAGCACCGCTCCGACCACCACCGCGGCGCCGACGGCGGAGGCCACGAGGGTCTTGAGTCTTGCGACCGCGGGGCGCTCGGCGCGGCCCGCGGCAAGGGCTGGTGACTTCGACTCGTCGGTGGAGGATGGCATCGGAAGCGAATGCGGTTCGGGTGGCCGAGTCAGCCCAGTTGGAGGAGCGCGAACCAGGCGACGCAGGAGAAGAGGACGGTCGCGGCGAGATACACGAACACCTTGCCCGGCATTCGCTCGTGCAGCCCGAGCGCGACGAGCGTTCCACGAAGCACGATCATCCCGAGGAATCCCAGCCCGAAGGCGGGAAGCCAGGCCGGGATGTAGGCGCCGAAGAAGTCGTAGACGGGTTGGCTGATGGGCATCGCCGCGGCGAACGCGGTCGAATCGGAGCGTCTCAGGCGTCGGTCGCCGTTCGCCGACTCGTTGCGAGCACCATGGACGTTCCGTAGCATCGAGTTCGCATCGTACGACGGACGTTCGCCGTGCGAGTCGCGACTGCGAGTTCAACCGTCCGTGCGACTTCGCATCTTCCTTCCCCCATCCGTCCGGCCTTGGCCCCTTGTGCTCGTCGCGGCCGTCGTCGGAGGCGGTGGCTGCCGGACGAGCACTCCGTTCGAGGACCTGTCGCCGCCCTCGCCCGATCGCCCGTGGCTCTCGAGCGGCGAAGCGGCCTTGGCGCCGACACTCGAGTCGATCGCGACCGGTGAGCTCGCGCCGCGACCGGAGCACCGCGATGCGGCGAACTTCGCCGATCGCCTCCCGTGGCTGGGCGATCCGCCGGCGATCGATCCGGATCGCCGCTACGGGCTGGCCGAGCTGATCGATCTCGCCCAGCGCACGAATCCCGGCACCCGCGTGGCCTGGGAACGGGCGCGTCAGGCGGCGATCGCGATCGGCCTGGTCGAAGGCGCGTACGAACCGATGCTCGCGGCGTCGCTCATGGCCGGCTACGAGCGTGCCGTGTTCCCGATCCCCGAGGTTCCGCCGCTCATCGACTCGAACTCGTTCTCCGCGGAGACCGCCGATCTCGTGCCGGGGCTCGAACTGACGTGGCTGCTCTACGACTTCGGGCGGCGCGAGGCTGCGGAGTCGCTCGCGCGGTCGCGTGCCGTGGTCGCGGATGCCCAGTTCAACCTGACGCACTCGGAGGTCGCCTACGCGGTCACCGTCGCCTTCCACGCCCACGTCACGTCGATCGAGCGGGTCTCGACCGCGGAGACGTCGGCGCTTGCCGCCGAGAAGCTCGAAGAGGCGGTCCGCAGCCTGCGTGACAACGGCCTCTCGACCGAGACGCAACTGCTCGCCGCGGTCCGCGGCCGCGTGCAGGCGCAGTTCGAGGTCGAGACTGCGCGGGCCGCGGTGTCGACGACGGGAATCGATCTTCTCGAGGCGATCGGTCTCTCGCCGGACACGCGTCTCGAGATCGAGCTCGCGGAGGAGGACCGACTTCCGCAACTCGCGACGCGCGTGGAGACGCTCGTCGCGGAGGCGATCGGTCGACGTCAGGACCTCGCCGCCAGCGTGGCGAAGTATCAGGCGACCCAGGCGGAACTGCGGCTCGCGCGGGCCGGGCGCAACCCGACCGTGACCGCCGGTGCCAACGTGTCGATTCCGCTCGTCGGCTTCAACGTGGATGGGCTGGGATGGGAGAGCGTCACGGAGCCCTGGTACGGCGCCTGGGTCGGCATCAGCGTGCCGCTGCTCGATGGCGAGATCACCGACACCCGGGTGCGCATGGCGCTGGCGGGCCTCGCAGCCGCGAGCGCCGAGATCGCCGTCGCACGCGACCGCGCGGTTCGCGAGGTGTGGCGGGCCTACAACGATCTGGCCACATCGCTGCGGCAGCGAGCCGTCGTCAAGGCGCTGCTCGAGGCGAGCGAGGCGAACTTCGAGTCCGCCATGGATTCGTTCGACGCAGGCCTCGCCACCTTCGTCGAAGTCGACGAGGCCCGGCGCGGGCTCGCCGACTCTCGGCAGGTCGATCAGGACTCCCGCGCGGCGATCCGGATCGCCGCGGCGAATCTTGCCATGGCCACCGGCCAACTCGCGC
>CAYZSH010000372.1:0-2852 GCA_964481025.1 uncultured Isosphaeraceae bacterium | reverse complement strand
GGCCGACTCGGCAAGCAGTCGAATCCGCGAAGACCCAGGCCCAATTTCTAATCTCGAGTCTCGACCCGCCTCAGCACATTCCACGCAGCCGACTCACCACCTCCTCGATGCGATCGCGGTGGTTGAATGCGCTGATGCGGATGAAGCCTTCGCCGAGTCGTCCGAAACCGAGTCCCGGCGTGATGACGACCTGCGCCTCGTGCAGGATCCGCTCGAAGAACGTCCAGCTGTCCTCGCACCTCGGGCACGCCACCCAGACGAACGGGGCGTTCTCGCCGCCGAAGGCCTGCCAGCCGAGCGAGATGCAGCCTTCGCGGAGCATGCGGGCGTTGGTCATGTAGTGATCGATGACCGCCTCGGTCTGCGCGCGACCTTCGGGCGAGTAGAGCGCCGCGGCACCGCGCTGCACCGGCCAGGAGACGCCGTTGGCGCGCGTCGTCCAGCGTCGCGTCCAGAGACGGTGCAGCGGGATGCGATCGCCGCCGTGGGTTCGTCCCTGCAGATCCTTCGGCACCACGGTGTATCCGCAGCGCACGCCGGTGAAGGCGCCGTGCTTGGAGAAGCTTCGGAACTCCATCGCGCAGGTGCGGGCCTCGGGAATCTCGAAGATCGACTTCGGCAGTCCCGGGTCGCGGATGAAGTCGGCGTACGCGGCGTCGAAGAGGATCAACGCGTCGTTCGCATTCGCCCAATCGACCCACTGCTGCAATCGCTCGCGATCGATCGTGGCACCGGTCGGGTTGTTGGGGAAGCAGAGGTACGCGACGTCGACCCGCTCGCTCGGCGGCTCGGGGACGAAGCCGTTCTCCGGGGTCGCCGGAAGCGTGCGCAGACCTTCGTAGCCACCACCGTCGAGCGCCGGACCGGTGCGCCCCGCCATCACGTTGGTATCGACGTAGACCGGGTAGACCGGGTCGGGCAGGGCGACGATGTTGTCCGGGCCGAGGATCTCGAGGACGTGGCCGCAGTCGCCCTTCGAGCCGTCGCTCACGAAGATCTCGTCGTCCTCGATCGCGGCGCCGCGGCTGCGGAAGTCGTGCTCGGCGATCGCGTGTCGAAGGAAGTCGTAGCCGTTCGCGGGCGGGTAGCCGCGGAAGCGGGCGGGATCGGCGAGCTCATCGACCGCCTCGTGCATCGCCGCGGCGACCGCGGGCACGATCGGTCCGACCACGTCGCCGATGCCGCAGCGGATGATGCGGTCCGCGAGATCGGGGCGGTCCGCCTGGAAGGCGCGGACGCGTCGATCGATCTCCGGAAACAGGTACGCGCCGGTGAGTTTGAGGTAGTGCTCGTTGACGAAGGGCATGGCCGGTTCCGAAGGCCGTCAGGTCCCGTGTCGTCGGAGTCGGACCGCGACCGCGGGCGGGAAGTTGGCGACCACGAGGGTGCGGTCGCCGGCGTGGCGCCGGGCCATCGCCTGGGCGTGGGCATGATGCCGACGCATGAACTCGCGGGTTCGACGTCCCGATACCGGCGCCTTCAGCACGCGGACGCCCGCGTACTCGAAGTACGAGAGATCACCGTGCTCGTCGAGCAGGTCGATCATGGTGCGGAAGATGCTCCGCACCAGCGCGGGCGGGAAGTTGTTGAACGGCAGGCCGCAGACGATGTGATCGAACGGCCCCTCGACATCCGCCTTCTCGATCGGCGCCTCGTGGAGTCGCACCGTGATGTCGGGATGCCGACGTCGGAACGGCTCGAGCAGTCGACGTTCCAGCGTGCGACAGAAGAACGGATTGATCTCGACGATGTCGAGCGTGTCGCCGGACCGGAGTTCATCGAGGATCCGTCGGGTGAACGGGCCGGTGCCCGGGCCGACCTCGAGGATCCGCCGCGGTCCGTCGTGCTCGCGGATCGTTCGGACCATCTCCTTCGCCAGTCGGCCACCGCTCGGCGCGACGGCGCCGGTATGACGGAATCGGGTGATCGACTGGCTGAGGAAGGCAAGCATGTGGAACGTCTCAGGCGATCGAGGGCAGGAACGAATTGCCGGGCTCAAGGTCACGACAGAACCGGGTGAAGATCCGCGCGATCGACTCGAGATCCGCGAGACTCGTGGTCTCGACCGTCGTGTGCATGTAGCGGATCGGAAGACTCACGAGACCGCAGGGAATGCCGCCGTTGCGGAGGAAGATGGCGTCCGTGTCGGTGCCGCTTCGTCCCGGCGTCGCGGACCGCTGGATCGTGATGTCCTCCGCGGTCGCCGCGGCGAGCAGGCGCTCGACGACGAGCGGCTGGGCGGGACCGCCGATCGCGATCTTCGGTCCGCCGCCGAGCTTGAAGTCGCCGTGGCGGTTGCGGTCGATGCCCGGGGTGTCGGTTGCATGACCGACGTCGGTGACCAGCGCCACGTCGGGCTTCAGTCCGTCGGCGATCATCGCGGCGCCATGGAGTCCGACCTCCTCCTGCACCGTGCTCACCGCGACGACGTCGCAGTGGAGGTCCTTCGCGTGCGGGGCGAGGCGGACCAGCGCCTCGGCGGCGGCCCAGGTGCCGATGCGGTTGTCGAGCCCGCGGGCCACGATGATGTCGTCGGTGACGAGCATCGACTCGTCGGCGAAGACGCCCGCGTCACCGATGTTGAGCTTCGCGGCGGCCTCGTCCCGGGTGCGGCATCCGATGTCGATGAAGAGCTCGTGCAGCTTGCGGACCTTGGCGTCGGCACCGCGGTCCTGCAGGTGGATCGCGGTCGCGCCGATGACGCCGACCACGGGTTCCGAGACGCCGGGGACGCTGGATCGGAAGCGGACCCGCTTGCCGACGATCGACGCGGGATCGATGCCGCCGATCTGCCGGGCGTAGACGAAGCCCTTGTCGTCGATGTTGTTGACCATCAGGCCGATCTCGTCGGC
>CAYZSH010000371.1:0-2860 GCA_964481025.1 uncultured Isosphaeraceae bacterium | reverse complement strand
AGTTGACCGGTCCACTTCACACGCGACGAGCGCAGCCTCGCGCGCCGGTGGACCGCGGGCCTCCGGCCCGTCGTGGGTTCATCGACTCACTTGGCGGTGGACCGCGGGCCTCCGGCCCGCCGTGCGTCCAACGTCTCGCCCCTCGGTGGACCGCGGGCCTCCGGCCCGCCGTGAGTTCATCGACTCGGAGGGCCGTGGACGGCGGGCGACCGGCCCGCCTTGATCTTGATCGATCGCGCCCGGTGCCACCCGATGAAGACTGCCCATGCGCGACGGCGATCGGACCTTTCTAGAGACCTCCGGCTACTGCCTCGGCTGCAGCCACCCGCTCAAGGGCGTGACCGAGCCGGTCTGCCCGGAGTGCGGGCGAGGCTTCGATCCTTCGGAGCCCCGCACGTTCGGCAAGAGTCCGTTTCCTCTTCGGCGTGCGGTCGCACGGCTCGCGAAGGCGATCGTCGTCGTGAGCGTCGTGATGCTGGGCGTCGAGATCCTGTTCTCGGCGTTGAGCGGAAGCGACCTGTTGCTCGACTTCCTGATTGCGATCGCGATCGCGCCGGTGATGATCGTCGGATTCGTGCTCTCCTTGATCACAGCGCTGCCGCTGTCGTGGCGTTGGCGAACGGCCGGGATCGCCGCGCCGTTCGTGCTGGCGAGCGTGCCGCTGACGAGCTGGCCGTTCCGAGTGGTCTTCGAGACGTATCGCGGTGCGTTCGACGCCGCGGTCGCCCAGATCGAATCGTCCGGCGGCGCCCTGCCCAACGGCGGCCTGCAGATCGGGCCCTATTCGATTCTGTCGGTGCAGCGGACGTCCGACGGCAATCTGGGCTTTCAAGTGAGCGGCGACCGTGGCGGCGGCGTCTTCCTCGTGCATCCGTCGCCGAACAGCACGTTCCTGTGGTGGAACACGAACTGGTATCAGGATCTTGGTGGCGGATGGTGGCGGGTGTATCAGGACTGACGCGGCGCGAACGCGCGGGCGAGCCTTCGAGAAGGCGTTCGACCTCGATCGATCGTCTCGCGCCTTGCGAACATCCGACCCGCTGAAGTCGGCGCTGCGCGAAACTCCGAACGCAGCCTCGCTTCGATTCAGGATGACCAGCGCGTCGGCGGAGCGAAGCGTGATCGACACGACCCGCGGGCGGAGTCGGCTTGGCGGGTAGACTCGGATCGTGGGCCGCACGACTCGCAGTGCTTCATCGACTCCGGTCCTGTCGAGGACGGCCGCGCTCCGATCGGGGCGGGCGATCCTCCGGCGAGTCCGGTGGTCGGCGGCGCTCGTCGCGCTCGCGACCTTCGGCGATCTGGCCGGCTGCGATCGGGGGCCCGATGCGGCCGAGTCCTCGGATCGCGACGGCCGCGACCGCGAGGAGGTGGTCTTCTCCTTCGTGGTGGTCGGCTGCAATCAGGTGGGCTGGCCCGCATCGCGCGAGGGCCGCCTGCTCGTGGGCACGAGTACCGCCAACGAGCCGCAACTCGTTCAGACCTTCCGGGACGTCGCGGCGCTGCCGCGAGCGCCTGAACTCTTCCTGTTCGTCGGCGACCTGGTGCGCAACGAGACCAGCGGCGAGGTGCTCGCCGCTCAGCTTCAGGCATGGCAGCGGCTCTGGGACGATTCGCCGTTGGCGAACGGGACCACGCGCCTCCTTCCGATCCCCGGCAATCACGAGCTGCTTCGTGCCGTGCAGTTCTCCGAAGAAGGCTGGTACGAAGTGCCGGATCCGACCGCGGTGGAAGCGTGGCACGGCTGGATTGGGGCCCGCGACGGCACCCCGCCTGCGGCGGCGATCGGTGCCGGGGAGAGTCAACGAGACCTCCTCTCGGGATCGCGTGCGTCGTTCTCGAACTCGTTCGACGCACGAACGATCGACGGGGCCTCGATCCGCTTCGTCGTGCTCGACACCGACAGCCGATCCTCGCTCGAGCCCGAGGACGGCTGCCTGCAGCCGCCGACCGCCGCGGTCGAGTTCCGCGGCAAGTCCGTTGAGGGAACGCGTGGCCAGATGGTCCCGGGTTGGACGCCGGTGCAGTGGCTCGAGTCCGCGCTCGAGCAGCGGGACAGCGCGGAAACCGTCTTCGTGCTCGGGCACAAGCCGATCGTGTGGCCGGAGTCCGCGGACCCGAACACCTTCGACTCCAACGGGGTCGCGAGTCTCTACAACTGCGGCGAACATCGGCTCGCAGCGTCAATGTGCGAGGTGCTCGGACGCTCGCCCGAGGTGGTCGCCTATCTCTGCGCGCACCGTCATCGGTGGTCGTATGCGGAGATCCACGGCGGCGTGCGCCAGCTCATCGCCGGCAACGGCGGGAGCCTCCTCGACACCGATGCGGCGAAGAGCTTCGGATTCACGCTCGTCGAGATCCGCCGCAACGGCGAGATCGCCGCGACCAGCTGGGAGCGCCCGGCGCCGACGCCGATCGATCTCGCCGAGGGCGTGGGACCGGCGAAGCCGGCAGCGCGCGTGGTGCTGCGGGCGGCCACGGCTGCCCAGGGGAACTGACGCCGCGCTGCCGCCGTCGTTCATCGGGCCCAAGGCGGTCGGAGTCGATCACGCCATGGTCGGATCGGTCCGGTTCGATCCAAACCGACTCCGTCGCAGACGCCTGCGAAACGAAGACGCGGCCGCGACCGAGGCCGAACCGTCGCGCCGGCTCGGTGGCATGGCCGAAGCGAGCGTTCGGGCTCGAGACCGTCTGCGTGAGAGACCCGTACCCGAGGCGCGAGCCCGGCAGTCGAGTCTCGTCGGATCCGCACAACGCCGGGCGATGCGACAGGGAACTCAAGCGGACGGGCGCCGGGCCATCAACCGCCAACCGAGCCATGCCATCGGCAGGTACGCCACGCCGAGGTCGAGCACCGCGA
>CAYZSH010000370.1:0-2861 GCA_964481025.1 uncultured Isosphaeraceae bacterium | reverse complement strand
CCCCGGAACTGCGCAGCAGTTCGGGGGAGGTGCCGAGCGAAGCGAGGCGGAGGGGGGCTGCGAGCGTCGGACGGCGATCGCAACAGGCCGGACCACGACAGCGCTCCGCCTGCTTCGTTCGCCGTCCGTGTCCGGACGGCCCCTCCGTCTCGCTCGCTGCGCTCGCGAGCCACCTCCCCGACGGAGTCGGGGAGGAGTTGCACACGGCGCCGACGAAAGTGGATCGGTGTTCGATGACGCGAAGAACGAACCCCTCGCTGGGACTGCGCAGCAGGCCGGGGGAGGTGGCATCTCGCGCAGCGAGATGACGGAGGGGCGCCGCGGGCGATCGGATCCGGGTCCCCCGGCCCCGGCTTTGCAACGAATGCACTGGAGCGACGTCTCCAACACGACCGCCGCCCCGGCCCTCCCAGAGATCTGGTGGCCCGAGGCGGCGATGTCGCGGTGGTGCGTGCCGGGTCGAGTCGATTGGAGCCCGGCCTGTTGCTCAGCGGCGGCGGCGTCTCGACACGCCCGCGAACCCGAGCGTGGCGAGACCGGCGAGTCCGGCGCCGGGGACGGGCTGAGTGATCGCCTCCAGAGCGAAGGCCTGAAGCGAGACCGCTTCGGACGCGCCAACGCTCACGATGAGGTTGCCAAGAGCGCTTGCCGATAGGTTTTCAAAGATCAGATCGGAGTACAGCGGGTCGGTCGGACTCGAAAGGGTGTTGAACGCGGTGATTCGGTTGATGCCGGTTCGCAATACGCTTCCGGCACCGTCGGTCACTCGAATGTCGAAGTTGGCGAGGGTCTCGTTGATCAGGAAGTACGCACGCACGTTGTAGCGGAGACTCGTATCCAGGCCGGACACTGTCAGGTTCAACTCATTCGCCTTGCCCGTGAGCCCGAGGCCGGCGTTCCTAGAGTAGACCAGCGGGTACGCAGCGGCCGTGTAGTAGGGGTCGGCGGGAGAGGAGGTCCAGCCGCCCCACCCCTGCGTGTTGATGTCGTTGGCGCTCGCGGTGCCGTTGATGCTCAGGCCGACGCCGTCGATGGTCGTGGTGCCGCCTCCCCCGAAGAGCTTTACCGAGCCCGCGGAGATGCTGCTGTTCGCATCCATGTTGTTCCAGTCACCGCCGAGGGCACTCGCCGTCGGGGCAAAATTGACTCGGAACGCGTCTCCGGCGGTCAAGGCGGCGCCCCGAGCGGGCGCAGCAATCGACGCACCGAGGAACACGGAGGCCGCAACGGCCAATACGGCCGCGATGCCGCCGCCGGGATTCCTGCGGTGGGCCTCGACTGCGTTCGTCTCATTCACATCGGTCATCTCAGTCCTCTCTTCTTGCCTGTTGGTCGGTAGGTCGGTCCCCCTGAGTCTCGGTGTCGGGATCCGTCGGTTCGAAGAGGATCGCTCGCGATTCGCGGCTTCGGAGCCGCTCATCGCCCGTGCGGGCAACGAAGGTGCCCGTACGGGCAGAATCTGGTCCTTCTCCACCGGCCCGGGAGACCACCGCCCCGATGGCACGTGGATACCGTGATCGCCGTCGGGTGTCTGCGATGCCGCCACCTCCTCCCGACCGCGACGTCGCGTCCTTCTGCCCGAACTCGCGGCCGTTCGAAACGGCGTGAAGGCGACGCCGTCCAACCGCCATCGATCGTCACGCCCGTGGACGAGCCCGTCGCAACGACTCCGATGACCGACCCCACCCCGCAGACGACGTTCGCCGAGAAGTACCGGGAGGTCTCGAAGGCGGCCGTGGAGCTGCAGTCGACGCTGCAATCGAGCCTCGCCTCGATCCTCCCCCGGGAAACCAGCTCCCGCGGCATCGCGCGACGACTTTCGCTGGCCAAGATGCTGGGGTGGCAGGCGCAGCGAGTGCTCACCGCGCCGGACGTCCCCACGATCCTGTCGGCCTTGCCGGGCGAGCGCGGCATGGCATCCTTGATCGAGGCGATCGAACGCGAGGCGCCATCGGCCGAATCGATCGAGGCGATTCGGAAGGCCGATTCGGCGCTTCGGAGGATCTTCGACCGCATCGACGCCTCCTCTCGGGAGATCCGCGCCATCGCCGCGGGTGGCCTCGACTCGCAGGCCCAGCAACAAACCCTCGCGCGGATGTTGAAGACCCACTTCGAGACGGCGGTCGCCATTCGAGGTGAAGTCGCCGCATCCCAGGTCGCAACATGGTTCGTCACGCCATCGAAGGTCAATCCCACGATGGCTAGTCTGGCCAGTCTCACGCTCATGAACGGGCTGCGCTCGATCCGGCCGCAAGGGCAGCGCATCGTGTTCCGCGGAGTCGGCTCCGCCGCGGGCGTCGCGACCGGCGACTACTCGTCCGTCAACACCGCGACGCCCGCCACGCTGGCCGATCAGATGGAGAACTGGATCGTTCCGGCCGCGAGCTCGCCGAGACTGGACCAGTGCGGCCTCGCCTTCAAGTCGACGCCGCAAGGTCGCTTCGTCCTTGCCGATCCGGACCAGCATCCCGACGGCGTCCTGACCCTCGGCTTTGCGGGCCTGCTCGAAGACGTCGGTTCCCTGTACCGAAGTCCGACGGATCGGACCGGCGAGGTCGCGGCGCAGATCGCCACGCCGATCCGGCACTTCTGCCTCAACGTCATGTTCGACACGTCGATGCCGGCGATCGATCCGGCTGCGGCGCTCTACTTCGCCCCAGCGTTCGGAGTCGAGCACGGCGAGCACGCCGAATTGCGGCGATTCACCGGCGAGATCGATGCGGGGTTCGTGCGATCGCCGGCGTTGCCGAAGTCCTCGGGCGTCGATCCCGAGAAGCATCTCGCCCTGCTCGAACATGGCGCGAAGCTCGTCGGTCGGCCGCTCGACGCGTTCCGCTGCTATCGCATGCACCTGATCTATC
>CAYZSH010000369.1:0-2868 GCA_964481025.1 uncultured Isosphaeraceae bacterium | reverse complement strand
CATGACGCCGATGAAGAGGCCGCCGAGGACCTTCGGGTTCATGAGGGTGACGTCGTAGAACGCGAGCAGCTGCGGAATGGTCGCGAGGTTCGCATCCACCAGCTCGAAGGCATACATCTTGCCGTCCTTGCTGATCGAGTACCGGCCGTCGCCGTCGGGCTTGGCCTCGGAGAGCGACCAGTCACCGGCGAACCCGGCCTCGATCTCGGGGCGGTCACGCGAGGCGAGCAGGAGGTAGCCGCGAGGATCCTCCTGATCCATGGCGAAGACGCCGTGCCCCTCGTAGACGCCCGCGACGTTCGCAAGGGCCTCCGGCGCGGTCGAGACCTGCCCGAGGTTGGTCTTGACGGTGATGACGTAGGCAGCGAGCAGCGCGAGCGCGGTGAGCGCCGCCGAACCGATCGCGAAGCCCTTGCCGGTCGCCGCGGTGGTGTTGCCGAGCGAGTCGAGCATGTCGGTCCGCTCGCGGACGAACTTGGGCTGGTGGGTCATCTCGGCGTTGCCGCCGGCGTTGTCGGCGATCGGGCCGTAGGCGTCGGTCGCGAGGGTGATGCCGAGCGTCGAGAGCATGCCGACCGCGGCGATGCCGACGCCGAACACACCCATCAGGAAGGTGTCACCACCGCCTGCGGCGACGAAGGACACGAGGATCGCGACCACCACGGTGATCAGCGGAATCCAGGTCGAGATCATGCCTTCCGCGATACCCGAGATGATCACCGTCGCGGGTCCCATCTCGGCCTGCTTGGAGATCCGCTGGGTCGGTGCGTGCTCGTACGAGGTGTAGCGTTCGGTACCCCAGGCGATCACCAGTCCGGAGAGCAGACCCACGACGATCGAGATCCAGAGACGCCACCACACGATGCCTGCGTCAGCGAGGTCCGCCAGGGCGAACCAGAGAAGCCCGGCCGAACCGACGACGATCAGGGCCGAACTCGCCCAGACGCCGGAGTGCAGGCTCTTGAGGAGCTGAGCGAGCGAGGCGCCTTCCTTGGTGCGGACCACGAAGATCGAGATGACCGACGCCAGGATGCCGAGACCCGCGAGGGCCGGCGCCACGGTGACGAGCTTGAGCGACTGCGACGCATCGAGCGAGAGCTGGACACCGGCCGCGGCGGCGAGCGCCATGGCGGCGAGCACCGAGCCGTAGTACGACTCGTAGAGGTCGGCGCCCATGCCCGCGACGTCGCCGACGTTGTCGCCGACGTTGTCCGCGATGGTCGCGGGGTTGCGGGCGTCGTCCTCGGGGATGCCGGCCTCGACCTTGCCGACGAGGTCGGCACCGACGTCGGCGGCCTTGGTGTAGATGCCACCACCGACGCGGGCGAAGAGCGCCTGGAGCGAGGCACCCATCGCGAAGCTCAGGGTGATCGTGGTGATGTCCACGAGTCCGCCCTCGAACTGTCCGCCGAAGACGACATAGAGCAGGAAGAACCAGACCGAGATGTCGAGCAGGGCGAAGCCGGTCACGCAGAGGCCCATGACCGCACCCGCGCGGAACGCGACGGTCAGGCCGTTGTTGAGCGATTCACGAGCGGCCGCGGTGGTGCGAGCCGACGCGTTGGTGGCGGTCTTCATGCCGAAGAAACCGCAGAGACCCGAGAGCAGGCCCGCCACCGCGACGCCCGCGACCGTCCAGAACTGCTGGAGGCCGGTCGCCGCCATGAGACCGAGGACGACGAGAAGCACCACGAAGACCATGGTCACGATGCGGTTCTGACGACCGAGGTACGCGCCGGCACCGTCCCGCACCGCCTTGGCGATGCGGATCATCTCGTCGTCACCTTCACTGTGGCTCATCACGTTCTTGAAGAAGAGGAACGCGGCCACGAGCGCCACCACCGCGCCGACTGGAGCGAGGAACCAGGCGGGAGCCTCGGAGATCGCAGGCAGGTCGGCCAGTTGAAGTGAGGCGAGGAACGGAATCGACATCGGTGAAGGTCCTTGCGAGGTCCGGTCTTGGTCGCGGCCTGCCACGACCGCGGAGGAATCGGTACGGGGACGATTGTCGGTCTCTGAGAATCGTCCATCGGCCAGAGGCCCATGCCGACCCACAGAGACGCTGAGTCACGCCCGCAAGGCGGACGGACAGGTTGCGAATCGAGACGACGACACGACTCGTCGTGAGTCATCGGCCGATCGAGCCGCATTCCCTCAGGAATGACAGCCCGCCGCCCGCGGCGGCGTGCCGGGGCGGCTGCCACCCCGAGAATGGGGATGGTCAGCGGCTGGGGGTCGCGACGCGGGCCACTCGGGCCACGCGCTTGCGCTCTTCGCGGCGGTTGCGCTCGGAGGGCTTCTCGTAGTACTGACGCTTCTTGACGTCCTTGGTCAGCCCTTCCTTCTCGCAGAGCTTCTTGAAGCGGCGAAGCATCTGCTCCGCACTCTCACCTCCACGAGCCTTGATTCGAATCGCCATGCCGTCGGTGCTCCGGCCCGTTGGGGCCTTTGGGGTCCTTGGGGAAAGCCCAGCATTACACAGGATTCCGAGGGTCGCCGCAAGGGTGGAGCCCCAGAGAATCGCGCAGATCCTGAGGAGGAACTTCCAGCAGCCGATTCGGGGTCGCCGCGGTGTTCACCAGGCCGCGGGGATCGTGATGCACCGTGGACAATGCCGCCGACAGGTCCGATAAAGGAGGCTCCAGACTCAGCCCAGGCCCAACTCCGCCTCGAAACGCCAGGTTCGGAAAAAGTCAAGTCAAAGGGCTTCCAATGGCCTCAGATTCCCGCTAACCTCCGTCCGTCGATCCGTTCCCGCGGCTCGTCGCCCACGACGTCCTCCCAAGACTCGTGGACACCGCTCCGAATCCCATCGGAGTCCGTTCCCGGTTTCTCCCATTCCCTTTCGTTCCCCCGCTCGTTCCCAAC
>CAYZSH010000368.1:0-2873 GCA_964481025.1 uncultured Isosphaeraceae bacterium | reverse complement strand
AACGAAGGAGTCCGGCTGGTCGGTTCGTGGACTCGAAGATGGAGTGTGGTCCGGTGATCGATGCCGATGGATCGCGGAGCGAGGAAGATCCCATCGAACGCGATGCCGATCGGCTCTTCGCAGAGGCCTCGTCCGCTCACTCGGACGGGCGCCTCGACGAGGCGGAGATGCTGTACCGACGCTTGCTGGCGATCCTTCCAACGGATGCGCAGGCCACGCATCTCCTCGCGAGCGTCGTGGCGGCGAGAGGCGAGGCGGAGGAGTCCGAGTCGCTCTTTCGCCGAGCGATCGAGCTCGATGGCGAGGACGCCTCCGCGTGGGCGTCCTGGGGCCTGATGGCGTTCTCGCTCGGAGATCGCGACGCTGCCCTGGTGCGCTTCGCTCGGGCGTTCGAGCTGGATCCGGCGACGCCCATGGTGTTCGAGCAGCTGGCGAGCCTTCTCGCCGAGCGAGCGGACTGGCAGCGTCTCGAGGCAGTGCTGTTCCGTGTGGTCGGCGATCCGTCGCGGCCCGAGGCGGAGCTTGTTCCGCTGGAACGACTCCTCCATGCGCTTCCGGCTTCCCTGATCGTGGGCACTTGCCGTCTTCGATCGCGAGTGGCGCCTGAAGAGGTGTGGTGGCGAATCGGCCTGTCGATCGCGCTTCGTCGTGATGGTGATGCGGCAGCAGCCGTGGAGGTTCTTCGGGAAGCGGTTCGAATCGCCCCCCTTGACCGGCGTGCCTTCGAACTGCTGGTCGGCACCCTGATCGCGGCAGGAGACGACGCGGGGGCCTTCGACGAGGTGGCCCGGCGCCCCGGGAGTCTGTCGGGCTCCTCGATCGCTCGCATCTTCGACGACTCGGGCCGGTCCCTCGAGCTCTGGATTGGACTGTGCCGAAGGCTGCCCGAGCAGCCCGTTCCATGGCTCCGACGTGCGTGGCTGGAGCTTGCCCGCGGGCTTCGACCGGAGGCCGAAGCCTCGCTCGAGCGCCTGCTGCAGCTCGATCCGGCGAACACGGTCGCGATGAACAATCTTGCGATGCTCCGAAGCATGTCCGGCGACGAGGGCGGCGCGCAGGCGCTGCTTGAACGAGCGGTCGCGGTGGATCCCGAGTTCGTCGAGGCGAGGGTCAATCTTGGGCATCGCCTTCATCAGCAAGGCCAATGGGCTCGAGCCTTCGGCATCCTCGGAGGCGATCGGGTTCCGAGGTCGGACGACCTTCGACTTCGACTCGCCTCGGCGATCTGCCGATTGAAGATCGCCTGGGACAACGAGGAGGAACTTCAAGACGGGCGAGATGCCTACCTCGAGGATCTCGCGTCGATCGAGGAGGATCTCGTTCGCGATCGGGTCCGAACGCCCGCGGTCGATCTTGCCGAGCCGCTGTCGCTGACGCCGTTCTACGTCGCCTATCTCGGCCTCGACGACATGGCGCCGCAGGCGGCGTTCGGTCGAATCATGGATCGACTGGTGAAGGGTTGGCTCGGCTCCGCGGCGCAGGCCCCATCGCTCGAGTCGCCGGTCGGCGAACAGCGGATTCGGGTCGGGATCCTGTCGAGCCACTTCCACGAGCACTCGGTGTGGAAGGTGATCACTCGAGGCTGGCTCGAAGGGCTCGATCCGGAGAGGTTCGAACTGCTCGGCTACTGCACGGATCATGTCCGGGACCACGTCACCGCAATGGCGACGTCGCGCTTCTCCCGCTTCCGGAGCGGAGCGGCCTCCTCCCGCGAGTGGGTCGAGATCATCCGTCGCGATCGTCCGCACGTGATGATGATTCCGGAGATCGGCATGGAGGCGAAGGCCGTGCTTCTCGCCGCGACGAGTCTCGCGCCGATCCAGGCGACCAGCTGGGGACACTCGATCACCAGCGGACTTCCGTCGGTCGGCTGGTTCCTGGGGGCGGATCTGATGGAGCCCGAAGATGCCCAGCGGCACTACACGGAGCGATTGCTGAGGCTCCCGAATCTGTCCGTGTGCTTGCATCCCGCGGACGTTCGCCCGCAGGGACGTACCCGTCGGGAGCTGGGGTTCGGCGACGAAGAGATCGTCTACTGGTGCTGCCAGTCGGTCTTCAAGTACCTGCCTCGGCACGATCGCCTCTTCGCGGAGATTGCCCGCGCAGTGCCGAACGCGACCTTCGTGTTCCTCGAGAGCCGAAGGCATCCCGGGGCGGTCCGCACCTTCCGGTCGAGACTCGATCGAGCGTTTGCGAGTGCCGGAATCGACGCCGGTCGCCACTGCCGGTTCCTGCCGCAGCACCTGACGGGGCCGCACGACGTGTTCGGCGACTGCTGCCGCCATGCGGACGTGTTCCTGGACTGCCCCGACTGGTCCGGCTGCAACACCACGCTCGAGTCGATGACCTTCGGCATGCCCCCCGTGACGCTGCCGGGAACCACGATGAGAACGCGGCAGACGACGGCGATCCTGCGACGCATGGGGCTTGAGGACACGATTGCGACTTGCCAGGAATCGTTCGTCGCCATCGCAGCAAGGCTTGGCCTCGACCACGACTTCAGGCAGGAGGTTCGCCGGTCGGTGCTGGAGCGGAGGCCGCGTCTCTACGGCGATGGCACGCCGATCCGTGCGCTCGAGCGGTGGATCGAGATGGTCGTGCGATCTCAGCGCTGAATGAGTGACGGTCGCCGGGCTCTGGTCACTCGAACATCACGCGATCGATCGAGTCGCCGTCGGCGCGGCAGCAGAGATCGATCGGCTCGAAGTCCTCGCCGGGGGCTGCGGCGACGAGCACGCCGTCGAAGCAGAACGTCTCGCGGTCGACATCCGCGGAAGCGACGATCCGGTAGCCGCTTGCAACAAGCATGGTTTGGCAAGTCCGATGCAGGTCCTGCGTATGGGTCGACACGAACAGGAAGCGGATCCGTCCCG
>CAYZSH010000367.1:0-2880 GCA_964481025.1 uncultured Isosphaeraceae bacterium | reverse complement strand
TCGGTGGTCTCGTAGACGACTTCGATCGTCGATGCGGGTTCGCCGTTCATCGCGGCGATGTCGCCACGGAGTCCGCGAGCGAAGCCGGTCGGTTCATCGATCCAGAGCGCAAGATCGGTGGCGCCATCGGCCGAGCGGATGCGGAGGATCTGGCACGCGCGACCGTCGGTCCACACACCGACCTGTGCCGTCACGCCGGGCGTCTCGCCCGCGAACGCGAGCAGAGGTTCGAACGCCGCCTCGGGCGAGGTCGAAAGACGCAGTCGGAGCGAGATCGGCACCATGTCCGCGGGCCAGGCGCTCGCCAGTGCGTCGACCGAGGCGTTCTCGCCGGCACCGACCTTCACTCGGACCTGGAGCCCCGAGAAGAACGGAGAATCCGCATACGCGACGCCATCCTTGAGCGTCAGGTTGTACGACGATCCGACCACCTTCGCCTGACCATTGGCGGCGATCATGGTGCGGGTGCGGATCGGCTCGATCCGACCATTGGCGTACCGACGGATTCCGGACGCGGTGACCGAGGCCGAGGCGAGGCGGCGATACCGACGCCAGACCTGTTCCATGAGTTCCGACCCGGCGGCATCCCGAACGGACGACGCCGAGGGGGCGGCGGGCGACGCGGGTGCGCCATGCGGAGCGCCGAGCAGGGCGAGCGTGATCGGGAGAAGGAACATCGACATCGCGTGACTCCGAGAGGCGGGGACACCAACAGGGGGGAGAACGAGAATTCTCGTCATCGGCCGGAGCGAGAGCCGGGGTTGAACGCAACCGGCGAGGCGGAAGGGAGATCCCGCGCGATCAGACCGGCACGACGTGATGGTAGACGAGCAGACCCACCGACCAGACCGGGGGGAAGGCGCTGACCAGCACGCCGAACCAGATGAGCAGCGTCGCGGTGACCGGACGGACCCGCGCGATGACCTCGCAGCTCACGATCACGAAGAGCATGAGCGCGAACTTGAAGGCGATCGCCCCGTTCAGGCCCCACATGTCGATCACCAGCTTCGCCACCGGGTTCACTTCCTCGCCACCGTTCCGCAGGATGACCCAGGTCAGCATGATGTCGAGGCTGCCCACGAAGATGAGCCAGATGTAGTGCTCCTGGAATCGCATCTCCGGAAGGTCGAGCAGACCCGGACGACCTTCGGACTCCGGCAGGGACGTGATCGCCGCCGGTCGATGCGACCTTGAGCCGGTGGTCCTCGGATGTGATTCTGCTCGACCCATGCCCGCCGTCTCCAGCAGTCGTCCGGACGTCGATGCGAGTCTAGTCGCCGGTCAGCCCGCGCGGTCCAACGACCAGGCCTCCGTACCCGCCTCCCGCCGGACCACATCGGGACGCCAGGCCTCGACCCAGACCCGTCGACGCACGCCGGGGAGCAGACTAGCGGCGAGCATCGCCATGGCCCGTCGATCCCCGAGCATCGCCGCCTGAATCAGCAGGCGCCGGGCCTCGGCGACGTGACCACCGCCACCGAGACGTCGTCCGCATCTCCGATGCCATCCCGCCGCGTGCAGGTCCACCCGGCGGCGCACGGAGGCGTCGATTCCCAGATCCGCGCGGTTCGCGATCGTCCGCCGGAGGTCCTCCAGACACGGCGGAACCCGCCGCGCCGCGTCGATCTCGTCGCCGGTCAATGCGTTCGCGTGCAACCGGTACCGCCCGAGCGGCGCGACATGTTCGGCGACCGGACCCATCGCCGCGAGCAGACCGCACATGTACGCAGCCTCGCCCATGTTCTGATGTTCCGGATACGGCCGAAGGCCGATCTTCCGCAGCGCCGACCGCCGCGCGACATGGAAGCTCGGCAGCACCGGGAGCCCGCCGAGCATCGCCCGGTCGTACGAGGCGAAGTCGTGCATCACGATGTCGTCGCCCACCGTCGCCTCGAACGGCACCGGTGATTCCGCGGGATGCAGCCATCCCCGCCAGCGGGCGAAGCCGCTCAAGGCCTCCGGATGTGCCGACATCATCGCGACCATGCGTTCGACATAGAGCGGATGCCAGAGGTCGTCGGCATCCAACGGCATGACCAGATCGCTGGAACCCGACTCGATCGCGTCGTTGCGTGCGGCGCAGATGCCACCGTTGGCCTTGCGAATCACCCGCGTCACCGCCGGATGCGCTTCCGCGATCGCGGCGGTGCGATCACGGGAACCGTCATCCACCACGATGACCTCGTCAGGGCGGAGCGTCTGCGCGGCCACCGAGTCGAGCGTCTCGCCGAGCACGGTCTCCGCGTTGTACGCCGGGATGATCACGGCGGTGGACAGTCGCGGCGACGAGTCGCGCTGCGCTCGCCACTCGACAGGCCCGCCCAGAAGGTCGGCCGGCGCCCGCGTTCCTGTTTCCACTCGAGCCATCACGACACCCCGTTTCCCATCTCGACGCCGACCGCGCGGGAGGCGTCCACATTGAAACATGACGCCGTCCCTCGCAAAACCCGCAGGAACCGCAGAATCCGCCCCAAAATCCCGGTTCCCGGAACGACACCGACGCCCGAGAAGCTCGGGCGTCGGTGCGTTTGACGGTGCCTGTCGGAGGACGGCGGTGGAATCAGATGATCGGATCGTGGCTCGGCAGGTTGTGGGCCGGGGCGGTGTTGAGCTGGACGAACTGCTCGCCCTGGATCCGCTTCGCCTGATCCGGATCGACGTAGTCGGAGTGGCATGACGCCTTGCCCTCGTCGGCGCCGACACCCTTCTTGGTCTTGCTCGCGAGGGCGTGGATCTCGTCGGGCGAGAGCACGCCACGCTTGGCGAGGATCTCCTGCTGCTCGGGAGTCAGGGCGTCGGAGCGGATCGGCTTGCCGCGATCGAACCCGTCGGCCTTGCCGCTGGCGAACTCCTGGATCTCCTTCGAGATCCGCACGCTGC
>CAYZSH010000366.1:0-2889 GCA_964481025.1 uncultured Isosphaeraceae bacterium | reverse complement strand
CCGGCGTGCAGCACCTCGCGCTTCGCACCGACGACGAACTGCACTCGGTCGCGGAACTCCGACGCCGCGGCGTCGACTTCCTCGCCCTGCCCGACACCTACTACGAACTCGTCTGGGACCGCGTGAACTCGACCCTCAAGGCCCACGGTCACGAGCCGGTCAAGGAGGATCACGAGCGGATCAAGGACCTCGGGATCCTGGTGGACGCCGACGACGAGGGCTACCTGCTCCAGCTCTTCACCAAGCCCCTGCAGGACCGCCCGACGCTCTTCTTCGAGATCATCTCGCGTCGCGGCAGCCAGAGCTTCGGCAAGGGCAACTTCAAGGCGCTCTTCGAGGCGCTCGAGATCGAGCAGGACCGACGCGGCAACCTCTGACGCCGCTCGACATCCACGGACCGTCGCCACCGCCCCGGGTCGCCTCGCGATCCGGGGCGGTCACTTGGAAGACGGCTCGTCGCCCGGGGGATCCGTGGTGACCTCGATCTCGCCACCGGGCAGGCCGGGCACTGCGCCGACCGTCCAGACCATGACCCGGCGGGCCCGGTGTCGCAACTGCAATCCGCTCGGTTCGATCGACGCGAGCAGGAAGAGCGAGATCACCCGCATGCCGCTCGTCAGCAGGAAGATCGCCGCATAGCCCTGAAGGCCGGTGCCGAAGAACTCGAGCACCAGTCCACCGGTCACGCTGCCGAGCACCATCACGGTGGCCAGGGCCAGCTGATAGATGGTCATGATCGGCGTACGTCGCTCCTCGGGGATGGTGTCGAAGACGAGCAGGAACGAGCCCGTCTCCCAGCACGCCCACCCGAGACCGACGTAGACCTGCAGCAGCACGAGGTACCAGAGCTGGTCGGAGAGCATCCAGAACGCCGCGGCGGGCGCCGTCATCGCCGCGCCGATCCAGAGCACGCGACCGGGCCCGTGCCGTCGGACGAGGCGACCGACCATCGGCAGGAAGACCACCTTCGAGCCGAAGGTCCCGAACTGGACGAGCATGATCTGCCAGTACTCGAGCCCCAGGAACTCCTTCATGTACGGGGCGAAGAACGGCCCGGTCACGAAGACGCACAGGTAGAACGCCAGCATGTAGACGAGCAGCCCTCGAGTCCGACGGTCGTCGAGCAGTCGACGCAGGGTTCGGGGAGTCGGCGGCTCGATCCGACGGGCAAGGTCGGGCACCGGTTCGGAATGCCTGCTCAGGAACCAGGCCGAGATGCCGCGGGCGATCGCCGCCACCGCGAAGACGATCGCGAACGCCTCAAGGGTCCGACCGTTGGATTCCCCCCATTGCAGCACGAGGCTGGCGGCCATGCCGACTCCGAGGAACGCCTGAATCCAGCGGCTGCGGCGGGCCCAGAAGTTCGCCCGGATCGGACGCGGGACGAGCGTCGTGAACCAGGTCTGCCACGGGGGGCCCGTCATGTATCCGCTGCCCCAGTAGACGGCGATCACGACGTAGAGCACCCACGCGGGCATGCCGCCGGTGAGGGCCCCGATCACGAGCGGCACGATCGACACCGCCTGTACGGCCGCACAGACCCAGACCCAGCGACGAACCGACCCCGTCCGCCGGACGCCCCAGGGCGTGACGAGCTGAAGAACCGCCCCGGCGAACACCGGAATCGTGGCGACGAGCCCACTCACCACCTCGCCAAGCCCGAGTGCGAGGGCGAAGAGCACGAACTGCCACTCCCCGGCCCCGGTCATGATCGACCAGGCGATCCCGTCCCCGACCAGCAAGCGCAGATCCTGCCGCCGAAACGGCGGACGGCGGCGAGTGACGACGGATGGAGAGACCGACGCGGTCATGGCCGGGAAGTGTCGCTCAGGAGGCGAGGAAGTGCCTCACAGCATCAAGGAGCTCGGGCGAAGCCTGCTCCGGGATCGCCGGCCCGACCTCGACATCGGCAAGCCTCTCGAGCATCTCTTCCAACTGATCCCCGTCCCATGCCACCGTCACCAGACCTCGTTCCTCCAGCCGCCGGGCTGTCGCGATCTGATGATCGTTGCGATGCTCCCCAAGTTCCGCC
The DNA here is from genome assembly GCA_964481025.1 of uncultured Isosphaeraceae bacterium. Lineage (GTDB taxonomy): Bacteria > Planctomycetota > Phycisphaerae > Phycisphaerales > SM1A02. Next base: position 857 of record CAYZSH010000366.1, on the reverse strand, counting down.
TTTCGCGGCATGATCACCAGAGGCTTTCGCATGCCCAGCGCAGAGAGGATCGTTCCCATACCAGCATGCGCCACGATGCAACGAGCTTCGCGGAATCGTCGCTTCGCTTCCTCGGGCGGCAGGAAGGCGGCCGTGGTCAGATTGGTGTAATCCCGGGACGTCTCCCCAACCTGGGCGAAGACCTCCTCGCCACTCCGGCCCGCCCAGGCGTCCACTCGTTCAACCATCCGATCGAACGTGAGCTGGGTCCCCACGGTGACGAAGATCACAAGACACCCCCGTGATGCGTCACCGCCACGTTGCGATCCTCCGCGTCGGCGATCAGTTCAGGCCACTGCGTCCAGACTTCGTGTGCCCAACGCCGAGCCTTGACACCCGAGAGCGACAGTTCCTCCGCATTGGCGATCGAGTCGATCCAGAGCGTCTTCGCCCCGAGCATCCGAGTGAACACGATCATGAACCACCCCGGGGCCGCGCCGGTCGTGACCACATGTGTCGGCCGAACTCGAAGAGCCACCCAAAGGATGCTCAACGCCGATCGCACGAGGGCGATCTTGTTCCAACGATTGGCATCCGGGACGGCATGAAAACTTGACGGCGCGACATCGGCCGCCAGCCCCTCGTCCGTGGACACCCAGACGGTGCTCTCCGGGAAGGCGGAGGCCATGCGGCGCAACTGCATCCAGTGGCCGCCGCTCGATGCGATCGCAAGAACTCTTGGTGACTTGGGCATGGGTGAAGATCCGCCAACCGGACCAAGGATCTATCGACCGACCACCGGGGACTCGCCAAACCTACCCCCCGAAACCCTCGGGGAGCGGGGCCTGGATCTTTCTTCCTTCGATCGTGACGCTCGA
>CAYZSH010000365.1:0-2901 GCA_964481025.1 uncultured Isosphaeraceae bacterium | reverse complement strand
CGCGAACAAGGTCCTCGAGGATGGCTGGAACGCGGTGCGCAAGACGCTCGCGGCGACCTGATCACCAACCATCTTCCTTCGCCACTTCGCGATCGAACCGAAGCCTCGCTGCGGCGACGCGCGTCGTCGCAGTCGAGGCCGGGCGATCCGAAGCCTACGGCGTTCTCGCGACCCGAATTCCGAAGTAGCTCCAGCCGTTGGACAGGTACCAGCTGTTCCGACTCGAGGATCTCGAGAACAACGACCTGTTGTAATAGTTACCTCCGCGCAAGACCTTGCTCGCCCCGGTATCCGGTCCCGTCGGATCGACCGGTGGGCTCTGCTGGTAGTAGTCTGGATCGAACCAATCCGCGACGAGCTCGCTGAGGTTCCCGTGCATGTCGTGAAACCCCAGCGCGTTGGCCAGCTTGCGACCGGCGACCTGCGGCCCCCAAGCTTGACTCGAGCCTTCGGTCCAGCCGACCTGCCAAAGCGTCGAGTCGTCGTCGGTGCCGTGATTGAAGGCCGTGGTGGTTCCGCCTCGACAGGCGAACTCCCACTCCGCCTCGGTGGGAAGACGAAGTCCTGAAGCCGCGAGGAAGTCCTCGATCAGCGACCAGCCGAGCGGCGTGATGGGCCGAAGTGCCGCGTCGGCGTAGTTGACGCCCGGGGGGGCGTCGTCCATCAGGCGTCGCCACTCTCCGGCACGGACTTCGTAACGACCGAGGTAGAACGCCCGCGTCAGCGACACCCGATGCGCCGGCAACTCGACGCTGCTGCACTCGCCCCAAAGTGATGGTGAGCAGCCCATCATGAACGTCCCGGACGGCACGAGAAGCATCTCCAGTCCGGTTGTGGCGTGCATGATTCGCCAAGGCAACCCGGTGTCGGAGATCGCCTGTCGAAGGACCGGATCCGTCACGACCTCCGGATCTGGTTCCTCCTGCAAGACCACGGCCCACGGGACTTCGTAGCGGCCCCAGGACGCGAGCATCGTCGACAGGTCCCCCGAGTCGACGACGCCGTTGCCGTCGAGATCACCGTCCACGGGCGCCTCGTCACCCCACATTGCCAAGAGCAGTGCGAGATCGGCGCCTCCGATCTCAAGATCGAGATCGAGATCGCCCCTGGCACGCTGACATGAGTCGAGCATGCCGTCGCCGTTGGTGTCGAGCGACGGATCGGCCGCGATCTGACAGGTGTCGTGGACCCCGTCGTCGTCGCAGTCCGGATCGAACGCTCCCTGCCCCAGAACGACCTCGCAGCCATCCGGCACCCCGTTGACGTTGCAGTCGGAGTCGCTTCCGGCGGCGATCTCGCAGGCATCCGGAACGCCGTCGCCATCGCAGTCGGGATCGCACTCGTCTGGAACGCCGTTGCCGTCGCGGTCGGTCGCTCCGGCATCGATCTCGCAGGCATCCGGGATCCCGTCGCCATCGCAGTCCGCGGAGATCGTGTCGCAGACGTCCGGAATGCCGTTGCCGTCGCAGTCGGCCAGCGCGCCGCTCGCGAGATCGCAGGAATCGAGCACGCCGTTTCCGTCGCAGTCCCCGGTGCCGCGATAGCGGAGCGTGACCGAGATGAACCGATTCGGGCACTCGTCACCGCTGGTAGCGACCGTTCCCGCCAGACTGATCACGATCGCGCCATCCGCGGCCGCGGCGTTGAAGACCTCCTCCGGAATGGACCACTCGACGACCGCGGGCGCGTCGGGGCAGTGCAGTCCGTCCTTCATCCAAAGCACGCCGATCGCTACGCCGTCGATGCGAACGGTGAGGAACTCGTCCGGGGCGTCGAAGTCGCCTCGTCCCGTGACCGTCACCCAGACGTCCCCCACCGACGGACGCGCCCCGAGGACCAGGCGATCTTCCGGATTCAGTCCGACCCCCGAAAACAGTTGCTGCATCTCGAGGACGCTGCTCCCTTCGCACGCGTCGGGAATGCCGTTGGCATCGCAATCGCCTTCGCCCGCCGCGATCTCCTCCGCGTCGGACAGGCCGTCGCCATCGCAATCGGACTCGCACGACTCGCCTGCTTCGCAACAGTCTGGAATCCAGTTGGCGTTCTCGTCTGCGAGCCCACCGGCGAGAATCTGCCCGAAGTCCACGATGCCATCCCCATTGCAGTCGGCGCTCCATTCGAGGATCGACGGGTAGGAGAAGTAAAAAGGATCGGCGTAGGTCGCGTCGCTCCATGCGCCAGAGTCGAGCATCAGCAGGCGGTTCTCGGCGATGGACTGATTGTTCGGCTCGCCCGGCCACCAGGCGGTGAAGCCCCAAGGCGCGCCGGACACCCATCGCCATCCACCAGCGGGCTCGGCGTAGTCCGGTGCCGCGGGGTCCTGATAGCCGCCGATCCACGCCGCAACGCCGGTCGAGGTCCGTCGAACGAAGTCGACGAAGCGTTGTTCTTCCGGCGTCGAGGCGCTCGCGAGATCGCCACCTGCGGCGAGTGCCCATGCCCGTGCCGAATCCCAAGTCATCGGCGTCGGCTGGACCGCGTACCAATGACCCGAGGTCGGCCGCTGCAGCGGGCCCGTCTGGGCCGCGGCCTCGGTGGTTCCGATCGACATCGCGAGCATCCCGAATGCCCAAGCGATCCAGATCGAGTCCCGGGCTCGCACAAGTCTCGTCGCGCCCGCCCCCTGCCGCGGTCCTCGATGACCCAACGATTCGAATCGACTCATGGCAAGACTCCCTGCCTCCCGGTCGCGCTCTCCATCAATCGAGGGCATCGTTGCCACGACGACACGACGCTTCAACCGGTCGAATTCCTGATTCACGGATCGAGAAGCGGCACGAGCGTCACGAATCTCCGCCGACCGGTCCCCCGCGTCAGGCAACGCCACCAATCCTCGCTCGCGTGCTCCGCCGCGAACAAGGTCCTCGAGGACGGCTGGAACGCGGTGCGCAAGACGCTCGC
>CAYZSH010000364.1:0-2902 GCA_964481025.1 uncultured Isosphaeraceae bacterium | reverse complement strand
GGACTCGTGAACGGGGCCGACCTCGGCCTCATGATCGCGGGCTGGGGCGCGTGCCCCTGACCCTGTGAAGGAACGATCCCGGCGTGCGGCCGGGATCGGTTGGATGAGGTGGACTTCGACACCCTTCCGCCGGAAGGCGGAATCAGGAGAGCCAGATGCGCTTCGGCACCGGACTCGGAATTCTCGCGGCGACCACGGTCGTCGCCTCGGCCCACGCCCAGTGGGTCGACTACATCGAGGCGACGGACACCCGCCTCGTGATCGATCCTCTCTACTCGGTGAACGACAACATCGAGAAGGACTTCGCCTGGGCCGACTTCGACCAGGACGGCTGGATCGACCTCGCGATCGTCCGGAAGTTCCCGGGATCGATCGAAGGTGGCGCCCGCAACCTCCTGCTCATGAACGAGAACGGGGTGCTGGTCGACCGCACCGATCTCTACGCCAGCGCTTCCAACGTGTCGGGTGACAACGGCTTCCTCGCCCTCACCAACGACCGCGACGTCAAGGCGATCGACTTCGACAACGACGGCTGGCTCGACCTGGTCACCTCGACCACGATGAGCGACAACCAGAGCGCCCGCATCGGCCAGCCGCGGATCTACATGAACCTCGGCAACGATGCCGGCGGCAACTGGCAGGGCTTCCGCTTCGAGGACGACCGCATTCCGGAGCTCTTCGCGAAGAACGGTTCGCCCGCGAATCCTCGTGCCTGCGCGATCGACGTCGGCGACCTCAACAACGACGGCTACGCCGACATCTACTTCGTCGACTACGACACGCCCGAGACCAGCGGCACGATCTGCATCGACCTCAACGGTGACGGTGACACCAACGACGTCGTCGACGGCGTGAACGAGTGCAACCAGTCGCCCGGTGAGACCGCCAGCAAGGACTACGACGGCAAGCTGCTCTTCAACCGCGGCGCCGAGGCTCCCGGCTACTTCTACGACACCACCACCACCAGCATGACCGCCTCGCAGCTCGCCCAGGCGTTCGGCAACGAGTGTGCGGTGCGCGACGTCAACAACGACGGCCTCCTCGACGTCATCCGCGTCAACACCCTGACCAGCGGCCAGGACATCGCGGTCCTCTACCAGACCAACGGCAGCAGCTGGAGCGGTCCGCACACCGTCACCGGCGGCGCCCCCTACGGCATGAACGCGGCCGACCTGAACAACGACGGGCGGATCGACATCGTCACCGCCGACGACGGTCAGGACGCGTACATGATCAACAACGGGAACAACGGGTCGGGCATCGCGACCTGGACCCGCTACACCATCGCCGACTCGTTCAGCGAGTTCGGCAACTCGATCCAGTTCGGCGACCTCGACAACGACGGCTGGCTTGACGTGCTCATCGCGGACGTCGATGCCGACCTCGGCCCGTTCTGCCCGAGCTCGGGTCGTCGGATGCACATCTATCACAACACCGGCGTCACCAACGCCCTGCTCGACGAGGATGGCTTCATCATTCCCGAATGGGCGGTGCAGTCGACCTACGACTCGGCCCCGATCGACATCAACAACGACGGCTGGCTCGACCTCGTGATCGGCGCCTGCTACGGCATCAGCGTGTGGATGAACAACCCGCCGATCGGCGTCGACTTCACCTATCCCGCCGGCGTGCCCGGCACCGCCGCCCCGGGAGAGACCACCAGCTTCCCGGTCTCGATCACCGCGATCGGCGGCACGCTCGATGCCTCGAGCCCGACGCTCATCGTCTCGATCGACAACGAAGGCCCGGTCTCGTATCCGATGAGCGGTGCCGGCTCGAACTGGACCGCCACCCTGCCCGCCTTCGACTGCGGCCAGAACGTCGCCTTCCACGTCTCCGCCCGTCTGCAGGGTGGCGCCGAGTACCGTGATCCGCCGGTCGGCGATCACACGCTCGACATCGCCAGCGACTTCGTCGTCGCCTTCGCCGATGACATGGAAGCCGGCAACGGCGGCTGGACCACCGAGAACCTCGGTGCGACCGCGGGTGCCTGGGAACGCGCGATTCCGATCGCGACCACCAGTGCCGGTGCTCAGTACGCCCCCGGTGAAACGACCAGCGGTTCGTACTGCTGGGTCACCCAGAACGGCCTGCCCGGTGGCTCCGCCGGCACCGCCGACCTCGACGGTGGACCGGTGAACCTCATCTCGCCGACCTTCGACCTGAGCGAGGGTGACGCGACCGTCGCCTTCAACTGGTGGCTCGCCTGCGACGACTTCGGCACCGCCGCCGAAGACACCATGCTCGTTCAGGTCACCAACGGCGGCGACTGGGTGACCGCGATGAGCTTCACCAACGGCCCCGCGGGCTGGCACGAGGCCTCGTTCAACGTCGGCGACTTCGTGAGCCCGACCGCGACGGTGCAGATCCGCTTCTCGGTTGCAGACGCCCCGAACAACTCGGTCACCGAGGCTGCGATCGACGACGTGACCGTCAGCCGTGTCGAGTGCGTGCAGACCGGCTGCCCCGAGGACCTCAACGGTGACGGCATGGTCAACGGCGCCGACATCGGCCTGCTCGTCGCCGCGTGGGGCACCCCTGACGGCGACGTCAACGGGGACGGCAACACCGACGGTGCCGACATGGGTCTGATGATCGCGGCCTTCGGCGGCGACTGCTGACCGTTGGACGGTTGGAGCCCACGAAAACGATCACGCCGCCGGCCTTCGGGCCGGCGGCGTTCGTTTTGATGCGGGGCGCTTTCGGCGGGAGCAGGGAGAACAGGAGAGCAGGAGACCGAACCCGCGCACCGTCGCCGTCCCCCGCCTTGCGGGGGACAGATCCGCGCAGCGGATCAGGGGGTCGGTCTCGGACTCGGCGGCGTTGAAGTTCTCGCGGTCGCCGAGACAGCCACCGACCCCTCAGTCGCCTTCGGCGACAGCTCCCCGCAAGGCGGGGAGCG
>CAYZSH010000363.1:0-2903 GCA_964481025.1 uncultured Isosphaeraceae bacterium | reverse complement strand
CGGAGTCCGTTCCCGGTTTCTCCCATTCCCTTTCGTTCCCCCGCTCGTTCCCAACTCACGTCAGTCAACCCGCAAGAGATCCGTTCATCCGACGCCGCCACGGCGTCTGACGATCGAGTTTCAAGTTCCCACTCTTGAGAGGTCCACTCCCATGACCCGCTCCCGATCGATCGCCGCCGCTGTTCTCGCAGCCGGCACTCTCGCGACCTCCGCCTCGGCGGGCATCCAGCTCGGCGACACGCTCTCGATGACCTTCGTGAGCGTCCAGCCAAGCCGCGCGGTCTCAGCCACCTTCAACGGCAACACCTCGACGATCTACGGCGGAGTCCTGAACTGGAACGTCGCGGGTCACGGCGGCATCAAGACCTTCTGCACGCAGATCGACGAGTCCGTGGTGACCGGCACGACCCTCACCTACGACGTGGTCGACATCGAGCAGGTCCCCGACAGCCCCCCGGGCCCCGGCCCGATGGGTGACGCCCGGGCGACGCTGATCCGCGACCTCTACTCGCGGAATTACGACAACGTGATGGGCGCCACCGGCAATGCCGCCAGGGATCAGGCCGCGGCCTTCGCCATGGTGATCTGGGAGATCACCCACCAGGACTCCACCGCGACCAGCGCGACCGGCCTGCTCGCCGATCTCAACCTCACCGCGGGCAACGCCCAGTTCTCAAGCACGTCGACGGTCAACTCGATCGCCAACGCCATGCTCTCCGGACTTGGCGGCGGCACCGGCGACTTCCTGAGCACCATTCAGGTCCTCGGCGCCACCAACCCCGACAACCAGGACGTCCTCATCGTCGTCCCGGGACCTGCCGGCATCGCCGCCCTCGCGGGGCTCGTGGCCGTTCGCCGACGACGACGCGGCTGAGTCCGAATCGCAGACTTCGACATGACGAATGACGCCCGGTGCATCGCACCGGGCGTCGTTCGTTTTCCGATGCCGAAGTCGACGGGACCTTCGCCGGTCGGTCGATGTCCGAAGCAACGCGATCATCGGCGATGACTCCGAAGCCCTTTCGACCCTGATTCGATGCCCCTCCTTCTCGATGCCTACAACATCCTCCACGTGGTCGGCGTCCTGCCACCCGACCTCGCGGGCATCGACCTCGACGAACTCGCGGACCTCGTCGCGGGAAGCCGGTATCGCCACGAGCCTGCGATCCTCGTCTGCGACGGCCCCGCCCGTCGCCATCGCGTCGAGCACCCGTCGGTGCACGTCCGTTTCGCCGGCCCGGGCCGGACCGCGGATGACCTGATCGTTCGGCTGGTCGGTCGTTCGACCGCGCCGCGTCGGGTGACGGTCGTGACGAGCGATCGGGAGATCATCCAGGCCGTCAGGCGTCGACGAGCAACGGTGATCGAGTCGGATCGATTCCTCGGGATGCTGGCGGAGGACCACGCGACCATCCGCCCCGAGTCGCCGTCCGCGGGCAAGGCGTCTCCGCGACATCTGGTCGATCAACGCCAGGTCGATGCGTGGCTTCGGTTGTTCGACCTGGATCCCGAGTGGACGGAGATCACCGCGAGCGGGCCGATCAGGACGCCGACCTCGACGCCGCCCCCACCCCCGATGCCGCCCGCTCGCGAGAAGCCCCGCCCGCGAGCCGACAAACCCGCGGCACCCCCACGACCACGCCCCGGTCGTCCGGCGATCGAAGCCGAACGACTGGCGGACATCGATCCGCACACGGTCGATGACCTCGACACAGAATCGCTCCTCGATACCGACCGCCGTGACGATCGGGTGGACGGCGATCCCGATGCGAGCTAGAACCACGACTTCGCCCGCCCTGATTCCCGGCTGCGGCCGGGGAGGCCTGGAACCGGAACCGTCATGAACTTCGACCATCCCCCCGCCGATCCGATCGCCGAGTTTCGCCTCTGGTTCGACGACGCCCAGGCCCGCGCCGCGACGCCGAATCCGAACGCCATGACGCTGGCGACCATCGGCCCCGACGACCGCCCCGCAGCTCGGATCGTGCTCCTGAAGATGTTCGACGAACGCGGGTTCGTCTTCTTCACGAACCGCACCAGTCGCAAGGGTGGCGATCTGTCGGCCCACCCATCCGCCGCCCTGCTCTTCCACTGGGACCAACTCGAGCGCCAGGTCCGCATCGAAGGCCGCGTCGAACTCGCGAGTGATGAAGAGAGCGATGCGTATTACGACAGCCGACCCCGCGAGAGCCGGCTGAACGCCTGGGCGAGCGATCAGTCGCGAGCGATCGAATCGCGCGCCGCGCTCGAGGCCCGTCGGGCCGAGATCGACGCGACGTACCCCGAGGGCATCGATCCGCCGCGACCGCCGCATTGGGGTGGCTATCGAGTCGTGCCCGATCGGATCGAGTTCTGGCAGGGCCATCCGTATCGGCTTCACGACCGAGTGCAGTACGAGCGAGCCGCGGACGGTTGGACGGTGCGGCGGTTGATGCCATAGATCCCCCGCTGCCGTCGCGAGTCGGCTCCCGAGTCCCCTGCTCAGTCCTCGTCGCCTCCGCCGCCTGCTGCGCGGGCGAAGCGACGTCGACGGTCCTCCTTCCGCGGCGGCACGTACCCGCCCTTCACTCGGACACCATCCGCGCCGGCATCCCGGATCTTTCGGACGAGGTCGTCGTCGGGAACCACGCGAATGCCCGGCGCCGCGAGGACCACGGTCCGGCCGTCCTTCAACCGCAGGTGCACCGCGGTCTCGACCGGACGACCGGACAGGGCCTGCACGCTGCGTGACGCCTGCTTGAGGTGCCCGGAGACGAATCGCATGCGATGCCCGATCTCGTCCCGATCGCCGTCGCGGGACTCGTCGAAGAGGATGTCGACGCGGGTCGCCAACTGACTTGGGAGTCGCTCGACCGGGATCACCTGCTCGACCACGATCTGCGGTTCGCCACGTCCCTTCTCGA
>CAYZSH010000362.1:0-2915 GCA_964481025.1 uncultured Isosphaeraceae bacterium | reverse complement strand
CCGGTGGCGACGAGGCCGCGGTCGGTGTGCTCTGGAGGCGGGTGCACGACGAGGTCCGGGCGATGGCCTCCAAGGCGGTCTCCCGCGAGCACGCACCGACCATCGATGCGACCGCTCTCGTCAACGAGGTGTTCGTCCGCTTTCACGGCCAGGGACCGTCGTCCACGCCGAACTTCCTGAATCGAGCCCACTTCTTCGGCGCGATCGCCCGTGCGATGGGGCAGCTTCTCGTCGATCGCGGACGAGCGCGTTCCGCACGGAAGCGGGGCGGGGACGTGCGACGGGAGCCGCTCGACGGGGCGGTCCTCGATCTTGCGGACGGCACACTCGCGCGGCTTGAGGACGCGGATGCCGACTTGCTCGATCGGCTTCTGAAGGCGACCGACGCCCTGGCCGTCGTGAATCCGCGGGCTGCGGACGTCGTCCGACTGCGCTTCATTGCGGGACTCGATGTCTCGACCGTCGCCGAGATCCTCGGAATTGCGCCACGAACGGTCTACGACGACTGGCTCTGGGCGAAGGCGTGGCTGCGGCGACGGCTTTCCGACGCTTGACGACGCTGCAGGCCGCTTGATTCATCCAGACCGCCCACCTTTGGGGTTCGCCGGTGCATCGTGAAAAGGACGGCGTCGTCGCGTGCTTGTCCGATCCGCGACCTTGGGTGAACACCCCCATCGCACGTCAACGCCTGAACATTCATCTTGACAATATCTTTGCGCCGATCTTGAATGGCCTGAACCAATGAGGGCACGCGAGGCGTGGATTCCGGGAAGTGTGGATCGCGCGTCGCGGGAAAGGACACCGCGATGCCGAACATCGGATCGACCGTCACCGGGGACCGATCGCCTCAGATCTCCCTGACCACCCTCTCCATCCTGATCGCCACCCTCGCGGCGAGTCCGACGGCCCCGGCCCAGGACTCGCCGTTCCGCTTCTATGGCGAGATCGGGTTCAACCGGAGTCTGGAGGTCGGAGACCGGGCGATCGACGTCGCGGCTGGTTGGGGACATTCCGTCCTCCGCCTCGATGAAGGTGGGCTTCTGTGCTTCGGCCGCAACGACTCCGACGAATGCCGTCCGCCGGCGTCCGTCGAGCACCCCGCGACGCCGATCGTCGAGTACGACGCGGGCGGCGGCGGCATCGGCGTCGTCAGTGGCGTGCGGTTCGAGGACGGATCGATCGAACTCTGGGGCGTGGACGCATTCGGCCGACTCGATGTGCCGGCCGGCCTTGGACAGGACGGCGCCGAGGTCGTCTCGCTCTCGATCGGTCGTTACCACGTCGTGGCGGCGCTGGGTTCCGGCGGCGCCGTCGCCTGGGGCAGCGACGTCTTCGGCATGACTGATGTGCCCGCCGGGCTCGGTGACGGCGTCAATCGTGTGGTCGAAGTCGATGCCGGCAATGGCTTCACGATTGCGCGGACCTTCTGGGGCGATCTCGTCCACTGGGGCGACGATCGATTCGATCAGGCGAACATCCCGGTCGAGGTCGGCGAGTGGGGCGAGCCCGCGACGCAGGTCGCCGCGGGCGAGTACCACGCGGTCGCGCTGGCCGCCGACGGCACCGTCTGGGCGTGGGGTCTGAATTCGTCGGGCCAATGCGACGTGCCGAGCGACATCGGCGATCCGGGTCGTCGTGCGATCGCGGTGGCTGCAGGTTCCTTCCACTCGATGGCGTTGCTCGAGAACGGCGAGGTCCGATGCTGGGGCTGGTCGGAATCCGGTCAGTGCAGTGTGCCCGCCGAGATCGGTGCCGACGGACGTCGCGCGGTCGCGATCGCCGCGGGCGAGATGCACTCGATCGCCCTGCTCGACGACGACTCGATCGTCTGCTGGGGATCGAACGCCGCGGCACAGTGCGATGTGCCGAAGAACATGGTCACGGAAAGCCCGTTCGTGCAGGTGACGACCGGGGCGAGTGGACTCGGATCACATGTGGTCGCCCGTCGTGCCGACGGCACCGTCATCGGCTGGGGACTCGACATGGTCGGCCAGAGTTCGCCGCCCGAGGACCTCGGCGGACCCGGTCGCGGGGTGATCCGTGTCGAAGCCGGTTCCGACTTCAACGTGGCGCTCGTCGAGGATGGGACGATCGCGTGCTGGGGATCGAACAGCTACGGCAAGTGCGATCCGCCGTCGTTTCTCGGGGATCCCGCGCATCAGGTCATCGACCTCGACGCGGGCAAGCATCACGCCGCCGCGGTGCTCGCCGACGGGTCCGTCGTCTGCTGGGGCCAGAACGTCTACGGACAGTGCGAGGTTCCGGGTCTTGTCGGTCAACCCGGGTATCGCGCGAGGCAGGTGAGCGTGGCGTTCGGACACACCCTGATCCTCACCGAGATGGGCACCGTGTTCGGGTTCGGCCACGACTACCACGGTCAGGCGACGGTTCCTGCGGACGTCAACACGCCGTGGAACCCGGTGGTCCAGGTCGCGGCGGGTGACAACTACTCGATGGTGCTGCACGAGGACGGCACGGTTCGTTGCTGGGGCTTCAACGGCAGAGGTGAATGTGCGATCCCGGCGGGGATCGGCACACCCGAGAATCCGGTCACCGAGATCAGTGCCGGTAGTGCGCACTCGGCGGTTCGACTTGCCGATGGCTCGGTGCGATGCTGGGGCTGGAACGCATACGGACAGTGCTCGGTGCCCGTGGAACTGGGATCGCCGCGTCAACCGATTCGCGATCTCGCTGCGGGCGGTGCGACCACCATCGCGATCATCGAGGATCTCCAACCCTGTCCGGCCGACCTCGCGGTCGATCGCGAGGTCAACGGCATCGACCTCGGACTCCTGTTCCAGTCATGGGGCACCACGGGCGCGGATCTCGACGGCGACGGCACGACCGGCGGATCGGATCTCGCGCAGCTCTTCGTGGCGTGGGGACCGTGTCCGGAGTAGGGGCGGGCGGGTTTC
>CAYZSH010000361.1:0-2916 GCA_964481025.1 uncultured Isosphaeraceae bacterium | reverse complement strand
CGAACTTGGACTAACTGAGTCAGAGTCAGTCGTGCTACCGTTACACCAATCCCCAAGGGACTGTGGATGGTAACCACGAAACTCGTCCGATCAAGGTTTGCGGGATTCGTCGGGCGGCGGTTCCAGGCCGTGGGAAGTCGTATCTGCATGCCGAGGTGGACGGCGTTCTGGATCGCGATGGCTCCGAGCCGGGGTCGGCGAAGCAGCAGTCGTCCGTCGGAAGCGGTCGGCTCGGACATGAGAGTCGGTCGATGGCAAAGCCGTGAGCGTTCCGTCGAGTCTGCGGGGACCGCTGGTTCGGTCGGTCGACAGTATGGTCGGCGTCGAGTGGCGTGGATGTCCAACCGACGCCATGGGCTGATCGTCGGATCGCGCTTCTACCGATCGAACTGATTCTTCGGTCTTGGACAATCCGGACATCGGCAGCGCGAGTCGAGGCGATTGAGCAGGGGGTCGGGCTGGAGTCCTCGGATCCGATGCTGGAATCGGAGGGTCCAGACGAACGTCGTTTCGCCCCATAACCATGCAGACTGAACGGACCGATCTGGATCTGCATGGCCGAAACGCTGCGCCTCGTCGTCGCGTCGAGGCCGAACGACAAGTGGGAGCCGGCGATGGTCGACTACTCCATCGAAGATGAGCGCGAGGAGGAGGTGTGCTTCAACGCGGCCGTCAGGCACGGAGGACGTATGACCTGGATCACCACGATCACGTTCGGCATCGCTTGGATGGTGTTCTCCGGCGTCCCCGGCGGCGACGTCCAGGCACTTCCGGCTTCGACCCAGTCGTCGGAAGCCGCTGATCCGCCGCCCAACATCGAGGATCTCGATCCGCAGATCCTCCCGACGCGGACCAGATGGGATCCCAAGTCCGGTGCAGTCGTCATGTCGCTGCCGGCGTCGGACCAGTCCGCCGATGGCTCGAAGCTGCTGGTGCTCCGTCTCGTGGGTCCGTGCGCCGACCCGCGTCTGGACCGGCTGCCCGCCAGTGAGCAGGAGGCGGTTCGGGCACGTTGGGGCGCGAACGCGGAGGAGAACTTCCGGAATGCCTTCGCAAAGTCCCTCGATCAGACGATCGACGCGTTGCGCGAAGCGAAGCCGAACGCACGGATCTCGGTGGCGGGCCTGCCGCTCGAATCGCGATCAGGGTCGGCGGAGGCATCGAACGCAGCGCTTCGTGGCGTGATCGACAAGTTCGATGCGCTGGTCTCCACCCGATCGTTCATCGATGGTTCGTCATCGGGTCCAGGAGAGGAGGCGGTCGCGGCCGCGCTTTCGAATAGCAGAGTGCTCGCCGATGGTCGACCCATCTTCTACCGACTGAACGGTTCGTGGCACAACGTGAGTCTGCGAGATGCACCCATGGCGGAGCACGAGCCGTCGAACGAGGGGGATGCCGACTCCGCAGTCCGCGGTGGCGCTGCGTCCTCCCTCTCCGATCAAGCAGACGAGTCATCCGAGATCGTGCGAGCCACGGCGTTTGGCGGGACGGACGCATCCGACGGAGGTGCGCGGCTGGCGGCGGATCGGGAACAGCCATCCGATTGGCCGGCCGAGTCGGTCGAAGGTGCGCCTACCGCCCTGACTGGACCAGTGCAGGACGACTTTGCCGGGGCAGAGTTCGTGCCTGAGCAGGCGATCGTGGAAGATCAGGATCGGACCGAGGACGTCAGTCCGACGGGCAGTTCGGTCACGGTGCCCAGCGGAGGGCCTTCCTTCAGAAGTCCGGCGTGGTTTCTCGATCCAGCCGCGCTCGTCGGTCGGAACTCGGTGGGAATTCTCCAAGCTGCCGAGAATGCAGGGCTCGGAGTGCGCGCAAACGATGCGTCGAGTCGCTCGAACACGGGTGGATCAAGCGTCGCGATGGGCGAGGGCGGAGTATCCCGGAGTCGGTCGAAGGGCGTCGGCAACACCGGGGGGTCGGGCGGACTCACGACGCCTTCGAATGGGAACGCATCGTCGGCCCCGCTGCAGAATCGTCGCGATTCGGTCGGCGACGCCGTGGCGCGCGGGGCGACCGATGCGAAGGCGACAGCGCCTGGGGCTTCGTCCGCATCGTCGCTGCCGAGATCGGTTCCGGCCGTGTCTGCGGGAACGTCGTCGACATCGTCACCTTCGACTGTGATTGTTCTTCCGCCGGCATCGCCGGCAGTCTCTCCAGCGCAGCCTTCGTCGAACGTCGGTGCTCAATCGTCGCTTGGCCCAACGGCGCCGGTCGTACCGACGGCTCCAGGACCAGGCGCAGCAGAGGCCCCCGCATCGAACCCGCCGCTTCCGCCGCCGCCAACTTGGAACCCTGCATCGAGCGTCAATCCCACGACTCCCGTGACGCCGCCGAGTGGCGGCCCGTCCGGAGCCGCTTCGGGCCAAGCCAACCCAATGCGATTCGGACAGATCGGCAATGGCGATGTGCTGGGCTGGTGGGCCGCTGAGCCGTTTCAGACGACCGATGGAAAGCTGTGGATCGGGGCCAGCGCGTTTGCGCCAAGTGGAGTCGACTCCGTGCGCTTTCTGGTCTCGGGCATGGGCGCTACATCGATCGCTGCGCCTCAGCTTCATCCAGCGAGAGGCGTCCGTGCCTATTGGATCTCGATCGAGCCGTCGCAGGTGTCCGGCGATTCCGTCTCCATCTCCGCCACGGTGATCCCGAACGGGACTGAGCAGCCGCTCGAGTCTCCCTCGAAGCAGATCCGCAAGCGAGGAGGCCGATGGGATGTCGAGATGTTCGAGGGCGGGTGGGCCAAGTTGAAGCCTTCTCTGGACTCTCGCCTGATCTACGTCTCGACCTCCGGCGACGACGCTGCGGCGGCGTCTGTCTACGGCCGCGGGTACTACCTTCCGGGCGATCCTGAGATCGGCGAAGACCCGACGAACCCGGTGGGTCCGATCGTGGCGTACCGGAACCCTCAACGTGGGT
>CAYZSH010000360.1:0-2941 GCA_964481025.1 uncultured Isosphaeraceae bacterium | reverse complement strand
GCATGCCCTGGCCTCGGAACTCCATGCCGGGGCGGCCGGGCCGCATGCCCTGGCCGCGGAACTCCATGCCGGGGCCACCGGGTCGCATTCCTTGGCCGCGGAACTGCATGCCGGGGCGGCCGGGCCGCATGCTCTGGCCTCGGAACTGCATGCCGGGCCCACCGGGTCGCATGCCCCGGCCACGGAACGCGCCACGAGGACGCTCGGATCGCTCGCCCGCTTCGGGGCGGCGGTCGCCACGCGGCGCTCGCTCGGCCCGCGGGGCCCGGTCGCCGCGCTCGGGTCGAACTTCACGGGGACGTCGTCCTTCGGGCGGGCCGTCCTGAGTGTCGGCGGACGCGAGCGACGGGGCGGTCAGCAGCAGGCCGGCGGCGAGAAGCAGGGCGAATGGTCGCATGAGATCGGTTCCATTCCGGACGAGGGCGCGGGATCGCTCGGCGGAAAGGCGACAGGCCTGTCCACGTCAGCGGGGCACCCCCGACGGTTCACTGAGTTCGATGTCCTCCTCGAACGCGAGGGGACGCCGCAGATTGCCGACTTGCAGCCGATCGGGGACCGGCCCGAGCGAAAAACCGTGTGAACGTCGTGGTCTTCGGTCATTCCCGCGGAGTGGCGGGGGCGTCGTGCTACAGTCGCGATTCGCCTTGGAGACCTGCACCATGACCACTGCCGCCGGCCCCGACCCCTCGCTGTCCCTCACGCCCCAGACCATCGTCTCGATCGACCCCGCGACCGGCGAGCCGGTCGGCGAGATCGAGATGACCCCGGTCGATCACATCCCGCAGATGGTCCGCGACGCCCGGCTCGCCCAGCGGAGCTGGGGCGGCATGACGCTCGACCAGCGGGCGGAGATCCTCAAGTCCGCGGCCCCGCGACTCGTCGAGGAAGCGACCCGCATCGGTGAACTCCTGACCCGCGAGATGGGCAAGCCGCGTCCGCAGGGCGTCGGCGAGGCGACGTACTGCGGCAAGGGACTCCCCGAGGAGGTCGATGCGATCCTCGAGGCGCTGCGACCGGAGACGCTCGAGGACGAGCGGGTCCGCACCACGCTTCGCTTCGATCCCTTCGGCGTCGTCGCGGCGATCACCCCGTGGAACTTCCCGCTGCTGATGGTCTTCCAGTCGGTGCTGCCGGCGCTCGTCGCGGGCAACACCGTGCTTCTCAAGCCGAGCGAGGAGACGCCGCTCGTCGCCCGCGAGTGGATCGCGGTGCTCAACGAGGTGCTTCCGCCGAACGTGCTTCAGCTCGTGGTCGGTGATGAACGTCAGGGCAAGGCGCTGGTGCAGGCGCCGATCGACCTCGTCGTCTTCACCGGAAGCCGCGAGGCGGGCAAGCACATCCTTCGCGAGGCGGGCGGGGGACTGAAGCGGGTCATCCTCGAACTCGGCGGCAAGGACCCGATGGTCGTGCTCAATGACGCCGACGTCGACGCGGCCGCGGCGTTCGCCGCCCGAAACTCGTTCCGCAATGCGGGTCAGGTCTGCGTCAGCACCGAACGCATCTACGTGGACGACTCGATCGCCGACGCGTTCACCGCGAAGCTCGTCGAGAAGGCGACCGAGATGCGGCAGGGGCCGGGCATGGAGGCGGGCGTGGACGTCGGTCCCATGATCAACCGCCGGCAGAAGGACCACGTGATCCGGCAGATCGAGGCCGCGGTGCGCGACGGTGCGAAAGTCCTGCTCGGCTGTCACGGCCAGGAGGACGGCGGCGAGGGCAACTTCGTGCCGCTGACCGTGCTCGCCGACGTGCATCACGACATGGACATCATGCGCGAGGAGACCTTCGGCCCGGTGGCGTGCGTCATGCGGGTGCGGAGCGATGACGAAGCGGTGCGACTGGCCAACGATTCCCGCTTCGGTCTCGCCGCCTGCGTCTGGGGCGAGACCGAGCATGCGGAGGAGGTCGCCTCGAAGCTCACCGCGGGCATGATCGGCGTGAATCAGGGTTGCGGCGGCGCCGAGGGAAGCCCCTGGGTCGGCGCGCTCGAGAGCGGATACGGCTGGCACAGCGGCAAGTACGGCCATCGCCAGTTCTGCCAGATCCGAACCATCACCCGCGCGAAGTCGTGAACGACCGCATCCGACTCTCCACCATCCACGCTCGATTTCCGAATCTCACCCATGCTCCCCATCGCCGGAACCGTCATCGTCACCGTCATCACCGCCACGCCGGTGTCGATCCACGGTGATCTCTATCTCGATCTGCAGGTGAACGTCGATGGGGCATCGGACCCGACCATGCTTCGCGTGCCGGCGCACACCATGCCGCCCGGCGACGACGGCACGAGGCGACTTCCCGCGACAGGGGATCGCCTGCAACTTCAGGTGCTGCTCGGGCAGGTCGATTCGGTGCGATTCGTCGAGGGCTGATCGGGCCTCGCAGAGGCCCCGCCTCTATCCGACGCGACGTTCGTCGGCGTCGTCCGCGTCGTTGGCCATCGGCTCGACCGAGGTGATCAGCCGGATGTGCAGGAAGGCGTTTCGGCGCGTGTCCGGATACCAGACGTGCATCACGGTGGACTTGGGGGGAAGGAACGCGAGTTCCGGATGCCGGATCTCATAGGCCTCGCCGTCCGACATGTGGATGCGGAACGACCGGAACGGTGTCGCCTTCAAGAGATCGCGGATGGTCTCTGCAAGCATCGTCGTACTCCTTCGAATCCGGTCCGGAAGGGGCCGGACGCGTCTCGGACCAAGGTCGGTCTCGGGCGTCTTCGAGCTCGATGTCCGAGGATAGCAGTCGATCCTGCGATTCCGCCGATCGACCGCCGAAAGTCGGTGAGATCGCGATCAGCCGAGCACCGCCTCGATCCGATCCTCGAGCGCCTCGTCCCAGCCGAAGTCCGGGGCCTTGGCGTTCTCGATGATCTGCTCCGGCCGGCTCGCGCCGATGATGCAGCTCGCGAGTTCCTCGCGTCGCAGGCACCAGCGCAGCGCGA
>CAYZSH010000359.1:0-2952 GCA_964481025.1 uncultured Isosphaeraceae bacterium | reverse complement strand
AGCAGGTGCTGCTGGTTCCGTGGCCGAGCGAGGTCGCGAGCGGTCGGCGGTGGACGCCCAACGAGTACCCGCCGCTGGTGCCGGTGCGTGCGACGGTGCTCGAGATCAGCCTGGTCAAGACGTTCACCTCGCTGACGGCGGTGCAGAACGCCATCGGCAGCAGTGGTCTGGTCAACAAGGTCAACAACGCCACGGTCTCGATCGGCGGCATCGACTACCCCGCGAACAGCCTGCTGTTCGACGGCTTCGAGTCGGCATGGGACCAGAACAACGTCCTTGATGGCGTGCAGATCCGATTCACCTACCGGCACCGCCGGTACATCGACGGCAGCGGCGTGACCCGGGGCTGGGAGTTCCCGTACTACGAGAAGATCTCGTCTCGCCCGTACTGGCAGGCCCAGTTCCAGGCTCCCCTGTCCGGCAGCTTCGCGACGATCACCTGATGGGCTGGTTCTCCCGCAACCGCAGGCCGTTCTCCAAGGCGTTCCTTGAGCGTCTCGATCGCATCGAGGCTGCGGTCGAGTCGCTCGTCGAGCCGGAGACCGCGTTCGAGGTTCCCGCCCCCGAGGTCATCCCGGCGGAGATCATCTCGTCCCGCACGGTCGACGGCGTCGAGGAGTTCGCGTGGCGCGAGGTCACCACCGAGCCGAACGACACTGGCGGCCGTGCCAGCGACGGCTTCGACGCCGCCGGTGCCGCGGACGCCTATGCGTTCGCGGCGAAGAACCCGGCCGAGGGCCAGACGTTCGTCATCAAGCACTGGGTGTCCACGACGGACGGCGTGAACCCGATCCACGAGGTCAAGCACACGGTGGTGGGCGGGGCCGTGATCGGGACGTTCGACGCCCGGATCACCGGGCGGGTCCAAATCGAGGACGATGCGCGGTGGGAGTACGAGTGGGTGGAGTCGGTGTGGAACGACACCACGAAGCGGTTCGAGGATCTCCAGAACGGGCGAACCCATCTGGACATCACCAAGGCTATCAACCGATGGGAGGACGCCAACACCGACGTGCTGGGGTACGGGATTGAACTGGCCCCCGACCAGGGTCTGTTCTTCATCCACGACACCGATCAGCAGTTTGAGTTCCTGCCGGTCCCGAACAACACCATCATCAGCATCAGCGTGCGAACCGACAAAGACGGAGAGCCCGTTGCGGTGTTTGAGGCTCCGAACCCGATCGACGGTGCGTGTGCCCCATGATGAACGCGATCGTCGCCCGGTCGTGCTGCTGCGATTCGACGCCGACCCCGGCGTCGGCGTGTGCCGATCTAGTGGCGGGCTCGCCGCCAGCAGCGTGCAACTGGTGGCCTGACGAGTTCGGTGTCACAATCACCGGGCCAGTGTCTCGCTACATAGGCCGGTTCTTTGCGGGGACCAACTCGTCGTACAGGTATTGCAGCAACAACGCTCCGGTGCCTGCCCAGACGATGATCGCCTGCACGGACATCGAGGTGACGTGGTCGCTCCAGACCACGATCTACCGGATGGATTCGGACAACTCGAATGCGCCGGGCTTCACGGGCATCGATCCGCCCAGCAATGTGTACTGCCCGGACGAGCCGTGTTCGATCCCCTGGGGGCCGGGGGCGCACCTAGCGTTCGATGCGTGCGCGTCGCAGTACCCGAGCCGGTACAGGTCGCCGTGCTGCGATGGTCAGATCGCCATGCTGACGGGCGAGGCGATCCGGACCACGACGGTCTACGAGCAGGTCCGATTCTTCTCGCAGTCGTCGGGCTGCATTTCCACGATCGGCACGGTCACCGATGCGGTGCAGTTCTCCCTGCCGGTATGGGTGATCGGCGAGTGCATCGAGGCTCCCAAGATTGGGGCGTCGTTCTATATCGCCATGACTGCGGCGAACCTGGCTTCGTTCTCACCCGGCCCGCGGGTCGTGTTCCCATCTGCGCCAAGCAATCTGTCGCTGAACACCGTCGGGGCCGTTCCGATGATTCGCGTCGGCGGATTCAATGGCGCCGAGAGGTCGCTGTACATGTTGGCGTCCCCGCTCGACGTGGCATCGCCGGGCGTGATTCCGACCGCCTACGGGGAGGGGCTTCCGGTGTCGTGTGGATCACTGTCGTGCCTCCCGTTAGGCCAGACCCCCGGTCAGGTGTATGTCGACTGGTGGCCTGTCGATGGGACGTACTTCAACCTTGATTTCTCCTGCTCAACGGCTCCCGAGGCGACACTGGTGGCCGGACCATGAGCTGCTGCGGCAAGATCAAGGGCGCCATCAAGCTGGCGGCAAGCGAGCTGAACATCGGCATCGCCGACGACGCGACCGTGCAGTCGCGGCGTCGGGCGTGCGAATCGTGCGATCGGTGGGAGCATGGCCGCTGCGCCGAATGCGGATGCTTCACCTATGCGAAGACGCGGCTGACCAACGAGCGATGCCCTCTGGGCAAGTGGGGTGAACAATGAGCATGGAAACGCCGGGCGGGTATTTGGGGCAAGGCGGGCAACAGTTAGTCGGAACTCCACAGGAACGTCGGCTGCAACGGTTGCAAGAGGAGTGGAGTCGACGCCGCGGCGATTTGGCATGGACGCAGACGCCTGCCAATTCCACGAATGCTGGGCAGATGAACCCTCAGCAGTACGGCACCTTGGCGGCGGTGCTTGGCCCGGACGGGAAGCCGCTGCCGGATCCGCAACGCGAGCAGGCGGTGCAGGCGAGAATCGCAAGAGCGATGAACGGTGAGGGGATGGCGCCCGGACCCGGCGTCGGCAAGGACTCTCCGACTCGGCTTGAGACCGGCCTGCGCAAGGCCGCCGATGCGGAGGCGGTCAATCTCCGGCTCCGAAGCGACCGCGATGGGTTCATCTCCCCGGATGGGCCCATGTACGGAAACATGCCGCAGCCTCCTGCCGCAGGGCAGTCGGCTTCCGGCACGATCACGCCCGAGCAGATGCAGCAGATGTCGTCTCCGTCCCCGGACGCGAGGCGGTA
>CAYZSH010000358.1:0-2963 GCA_964481025.1 uncultured Isosphaeraceae bacterium | reverse complement strand
CGCGTCCGGATGGATCGGAAGATCCTGCACCTGACCCGGCACGACGAGGTCGGCGATCGGGGTGCCTTCGGGGATCGGGGTGCCGTCCATCCTGGTGATGACCGGCATGGGGTTCGCCTTGAGGTGCTTGGCGAGATCCTTCTCGAGCTGTTCCTGCACCTTCGGGTCGAGCTTGGCGAAGCTTTCGCGACCGCGGCACTTCGGGAAGCCTGAGCATCCGAGCCAGGGGCCGCGCTTGCCGTCGCGAAGGTTCAGCGGCTTCGACTCGCACTTCGTGCAGATGATGTCGGTCACCAGCGGCGGCGGGGCGGGGAGCTTGAGGTTGTCCTTCTTGTCGAGGTTGAGGACGAACGTCGTCTCGGGGTACTTAGGGCTCGCGAGGAACTTCCCGAACCGCCCGGTCCGCAGGATCATCTGCTCGCCGTCGTCGGGGCACTTGATGTCCACCATTTCGGGCAGCATCGGGCGACCCTGGCGGTCGATCGGACCCGCGTAGTCACAGTCGGGATACGCCGAACAGCTCAGGAACCGTCCGTTCTTGCCGAAGCGGTAGCAGGTGCGGGCGCCGCACTTGGGACAGGCGTACGGCGCGGGCTGGATCTCGGCCTTCGCGTGCTGGAGTTCGACTTCCGCACGCCCGAGCGCCTCGCTGAAGCGGCCGTAGAAGTCGCGGAGCATGTCCTTCCACTCGACGTGCTCCTCCTCGATCGCGTCGAGGCGTGTCTCGAGGTCGCGGGTGTAGCCGATGCTCATGAGCTTCGGGAACGCCTCGATCATCTTGTCGGTGACGACCTCGCCGAGATCGGTCGCGAAGAACCGCTTGTCCTCCTGCACCGCGTAGCCGCGGTCCTGAATGACCTTGATGATCGATGCGTAGGTGGACGGGCGGCCGATGCCCTCCTCTTCCAGCTTCTTGACGAGCGAACCTTCGTTGTAGCGGGACGGCGGTGAACTGAACTTCTGCCGCGGCTCGATCGAGAACGGTGCCGTCTCATGGCCTTCGGCGAGCGAGGGGAGCATCTGCTCGTCGCTCGCCGCCACGCCGCCGACGCGGGTCCAGCCGTCGAAGGCGAGCACGCGGCCGTTCGCCTTGAGGACGGCGCCGGTGTCGCGGTCGCTGCGGCGGAAGCGCACGGTCGTCGCATCCCATTGCGCATCGGTCATCTGACAGGAGACGAAGCGGTTCCAGATGAGCCTGTAGAGCTTGAGCTGGTCCTCGTTGAGGGCGCCCTTCAGCATGTCGGGCGTGCGGGCGGGGTCGGTCGGGCGGATCGCCTCGTGCGCCTCCTGCGCCGCCTTGTTGCTCGACCCGTAGAAGCGGGGCTTGTCCGGGAGATAGGCGTCGCCGTGCCGGTTCTCGATGTATTCGCGGGCCATGCGGATCGCGTCGCCCGAGAGATGCGTCGAGTCGGTACGCATGTAGGTGATGAGACCGACCTGGCCTTCGCCGGGGACGTTGACGCCTTCGTAGAGGCCCTGTGCGATCCGCATGGTGCGGTCGGTCGCGAAGCCGAGGACGTTGCTCGCCGCGACCTGCAGGGTGCTCGTGATGTACGGCGCGAACGGCTTCGAGGCCCGTCGCGAGGTCTCGATCGAATCGACGCGGTATCGCGTCGCGGCATCGAGTTCGCCGCTGACGGTGCGGACGAAGCGGGCGGGGCCCTTGCCCGCGTCGTTCTCGACGGTGTCGATCGAGACGTTCGTCATGCCGACCGCTTCGGCGACCGCGACGGCGCGATCGGAGAGATCGGCGATCGCATCGGCGGTGCAGCCGAGCGAGAACTTCTCGCCGCCGAGTTCGACGAGTTCGGTACGGAGGGCGTTGTGGTCGGAAAGCCACGCGTTCTGCCGCTTGACGGTCGGGCCCTTGCCCTTGTCGTCGGTGTCGGCGAGGAACGCGGTCCACGCCGAGGCGAGCTCGGTGGCGGTCGCGGGATCGAGGGCGAGCTTCACGCCGACCTCCCACGACTCGTCGGGGACGAAGGCGTCGATCTCGCGTTCGCGTTCGACGATGAGACGCGTCGCGACCGACTGCACGCGGCCGGCGGAGAGGCCGCGGGCGACCTTCTTCCAGAGGAGCGGCGACGCCTGGTAACCGACGATGCGGTCGAGGATGCGACGGGCCTGCTGGGCGTTCACCTTGAACTCGTCGATCGGGTGCGGCTTCTCGAACGCCCGCTCGATCTCGCTCTTGGTGATCGCGTTGAAGACCACCCGCTTCGCCTCGTTGGGCTTCACGCCGAGGATGTTCGCGAGATGCCACGCGATCGCCTCGCCCTCACGGTCAAGGTCGGTCGCGAACCAGATCTGGCTCGCGCCCTTGGCGGCCTTCTTGAGTTCGGTGACGGTCTTCTTCTTGGTGGCGAGGACCTCGTAGCTCGGCTCGAAGTCGTTCTCGAGATCGACGCCCGGCACCGGCTGCTTCGAACCCTTGGGGGCCTTGCTCGGCAGGTCCCGGATGTGCCCGACCGACGCCTGGACGACGAAGTCGGGCCCGAGGTACCGGTTGATGGTCTTGGCCTTGGCGGGGCTTTCCACGATGACGAGCTGCTTCCCGGCGGCGGACGGAACCGCGGACCGGGAGGTCGTCTTCTTGCCGGTCTTCTTTTGGGAGGACGCCTTCTTGGCCATGGGGGACCCGAATTCCTGCTGGGGCACACGACGACGGCGGGGGGGCCCGCCGTCAGAGGAGGATGGAGACCGGGGTGGACTCGCTCGTCAGGGCCGCATCGACCGCCGACGGGGGCGGCATTGAAAGAAGGTTTGGGGTCGTTCGTCAAGCCGGGGCGGCGAAGAACGTCCGAGAACCTGCGTGGCCGCGGTCTCGGCTTCTCAGCCGAGTCGATCGAGGATCTCGGCCGCGATCCGGCCCGGTTCGCGTTCCACGGGATCGACGCGGATCGCGCCAGGGACCATCAGGAACCGTCTGAGCCAGGTCCGCTGCTGCTTGCCGTAGCGGCGGG
>CAYZSH010000357.1:0-2969 GCA_964481025.1 uncultured Isosphaeraceae bacterium | reverse complement strand
CTTGCCTCCACGGGGCTTCGTCCAAGTGATGTGCCGCGAGCACTTCCTCAAGCGCCCCGGCTCAAGAAGGAACCGAGGACGCCATCAATCGATACCACGATGTCAGAAGAAATCGAACGAATCTCCGGATCACGTTTGCAACGTTCGTTTCGCACGCGTTCACCAATGCAGTCCGACGCCCGTGCGCGACGGGGCAGAAGAAACGATCGTTGCCGGTGCGGGATGGCGAAACCAGGCTTCAGGCGTGAACCACGCGCATGCGTCGGTGCCTGTCCCGTACTGTTCCGCTCTTCGCGAGGCAAGCGTGTTCGTGCCTGTCCCGCACTTTGTGTCCCGCACCTTGCCCGATGCGTGTCCAGTGGGAGTCGGTGCCTGTCCCGTTCTTTGCCTCCGTTCTTTGCCTCGTACTGTTCCCCCTCGTACTTTTCCGTGCCTGTCCCGTACTGTTGTGTCCCGTACTGTTGCCCGGGCGTGTTCCCCGGTCGGGTCCGCCTGCGAGGACGACGGCGAGGCTATCGCCCCCTCGAAACCATCTCGCCGGGACGTGTTCCCACTGGTCCCGAGGAGAGGCTGGTATCAGGACATTTTCCGTTGAAACCGCGGCTGAATGATGTACCTTCAAGCCGGTTCCGATTTCTAGAACTTTCAGGACAGGTGAATCCGGCGTCCTTCGCCATTTCCCCCTGACGCGATCCTCAGAGGTCGGATGGCCCGCGTTCCGACCTTTCGGTCCTCGATGAGGCCGGCCCCCGCAATGCGGAATCGCGCCGTCGTCTGTCGCGACCCCTGTACCGGCCCCACACGCCCGACGCCCCCATCGATCGGAGAGTTCCCATGACCGGCCTTCCTCGCCCCTCGACCGCCCGCCGCCTCGCCCGATACACGTTGCTCGCTCCGGCGATCGCCACGCCCGCATTCGCAGACATCTTCAGCGCCAGCGGACTGCAACACGAGATCGGCTTCGGCGGGACCGCGGGGGCCGGCGGCGTGCTCTTCCAGATCGGGGGAGAGGACGTGACGTTCAACAGGAGGACCAACGGCAACAGGCGACGCGTGGAGGCCTTCGTCAGCAACGCCGACTTCCGCGTCATGGAACTCCGGTCGCGGGCCTTCTACAACAATGGTGCGGCGACCGTCAGCCTGAGGGGTACCTGGGGCGGCGGACTTCCGGTCTCCGCCGGCGCCACCTTCGGCAACCCCGGTCGGAACACCACCTCGTTCTCCGGCAACAACGGGAAGTCCTTCAAGACCCTCAACCGGGGAACCCTCAACTTCTCGAACACCCGGACGGATTGGGGCCAGCGTTTCAACCCCAACTTCGTGCACGACCCGCAGCGCCTGGGCAACACCGGCCAGACCTGGTACCTGCTGTTCAAGTTCTGGGGCGGCGCGAACGCCGACACCTATGGCTGGATCTCGTTCGACGCGTACGTCGATCCCGACTCGCAGAATGACTCGATCGTGGTCACCGGCTGGGGCTGGGACGACTCCGGGGCCGTGATCGCGGCGGGCGCCGGCGCGAATCCGGTGCCGGGCGGTGCGGGTCTCGCGGCGCTCGCGATGGGTGCGGCGGGCGTGCGGGGACGTCGTCGAAGCCGCTGACGGCACCGATTCAATCGGACGCGTGCGAAGATCGGCGCCTGTCCAATACTCCGCGCCGATGCTCCGCGAGGCATCCCTCCCAACCACCCGTGACGAGCCGACCCGAATCAGGGCGTGACTGCCGCGTCGCCCTGATTCCCGGGCCTTGCCGCCCACCAGGCGTCGAGTTTCGCCCGGAGCATCGCGACTCGGGCTGGATGATCGGCGGCGATGTCCGTCGTCTCCAACGGGTCCTCGGCGATGCGGAACAACTCGACGACGCCGTCAGGAATGTTGACGGGGTTCGGAACGATCAACTTCCAACCGTCATGAATGCACCAGCGGTGCGTGAGGTTGCGGGCGGGATCGTGCAGGTCGACCGCGTTGTGCAGGTGCACGTCACCGAAGATCGCGTCCCGCACCGAGACGGCGTCGGCATCCAGCAGATCGACCCCGGGGAGATCGTCTGGAACGTCCACGCCGCACGCCGTCAGAATCGTCGGCACGAGATCGACGCTGCTGACCGGTACCGACACGATGCCCGCCGCGACGTGGCCGGGCCAGCGCACCATGATCGGCGTGCGGAGACCGCCGTCGTACGGCGACCGCTTGGAACGCGGCGCATACCGCGGCCCGTCAGACTGCTGGATCCAGCCGTTGTCGGTCACGAAGAGCACGATCGTGTCATCGGCGTGTCCGGTGGCGTCGAGGTGGTCGAGCAACTCACCGCAGGTCTCGTCGAACCACTCGCAGTTGGCCCAGTATCGGGCGAGTCGAGGCGAGTCGGTCTTCTCCGCGTACTTCTCGACGAGTGCCTCCCGCGCATCATGCGGCGTGTGCGGCAGAAACGGGGCGTACCAGATGAAGAACGGCCGATCGCCCGCCGCGTCGAGAAAGTCGCGGATCGGCTGCATGGTCGTCCGACCGATCGCGAGTCCGGCATCGCCGTGACGACCACCTCGATCGGGATCGCCGTGCGTCATCCCGTGCGTGAACCCGCCCCGGCGGAAGTCGCCGAGCCACCACTTGCCGGTCTGAAGGCTGACATACCCCTTGTCCGCCAGCATCGTCGGAAGCGTCGGGGACTCGTCGATCAGATCGACCATCTCCCGAACCGCGGCTCGATACTCGGGATTGCCGTATCCGACGCCCGACGGGCGAGGTGGCTCGTTGCCGGTGATCCGATGCTGATGCGGATGCCGGCCGGTGATGATCGACGCGAGCGACGGGCAACAGAGACTTGAGGGCACGTACCCGTGATCGAAGACGAGACTCTCCGACGCGAGCCGATCGAGGTGCGGCGTCTCGATCGCGTCGTGCCCCATGAACCCGAAGTCGGTCCACGCCTGATCGTCGGAGATGATCAGGACGATGTTCGGCGGTCGATC
>CAYZSH010000356.1:0-2971 GCA_964481025.1 uncultured Isosphaeraceae bacterium | reverse complement strand
TGCTCGACGTCAGCGAGGAGGAGGCGTGGAAGATTCTCGCGACGCACGACCCGCTGGCGGCGATGGCGGAGGCGGACCCGGCGATCCTCGACGACCTGCTCCGCGATGTCGCGACGAGCAACGCGGCGCTCGCCGCGATGCTGGAGGAGCTGAAAGATGAGGCGGGCGTCTATGTTCCTCGCTTTGAGCCGGCTTCGATTGATGAACAGGGCAAGTTGGACGAGAAGGCCGCAACAACCTGCCCGGAGTGTGGACATGAGTTCATCCCCTAAACTTCGGGTCGACTGGTGTTCGTTTGACGCCATGAAGTTTGCATGCCTCAAGTGGCATTACTCGAAGTGCGTCCCCGCTGGCAAAGCGATGAAGTTAGGGGCATGGGAAAACGACGCATTCATTGGAGTCGTGGTGTTCAGTCGTGGTGCGACTCCGAACATTGGAACTCCGTACAAGCTAACCCAATACGAAGTCTGCGAACTGACCCGTATAGCGTTAGGCCAGCACTTGTTTCCGGTGTCAAAGATTCTGTCGATCGCAGTCACGATGCTGCGAAGATCCTGCCCGGGACTCCGGTTGCTCGTGTCTTATGCAGACGCAGATCAACAGCATCACGGCGGCATCTATCAGGCAGCGAACTGGTTGTATGTCGGATGCGTGAACGCAAACACCAGAGGGGCATTTGTTGTCCGCGGCAGAAAGACGCATCCGAGGACGATCGGAGCAAAAGGAGGAGTCCAATCACTGTCATGGGTACGCGAGCATTTGGACCCAAACGCTACCGAGTTCATCACGCAAGGAAAGCACAAGTACTTGATGCCTCTCGATGCAGAAATGCGTGCTAAAATCCAACCTCTTGTCCGTCCACACCCAAAGCGCGCCGGAAGTGCAGGCAGCGGCACGCCGGGCACCCAGCCCGGAGGGGGCGGTGCGAATCCGACCCCGGCGCTTGACGGACGCACGGCGTGAGCGACACCGCCGCGGACAAGCTCAGGCTGCTCGCCGAGGAGCAGCGCCGCGCCGCCGACCTCGCCCGCAAGGCGAAGCGGCTGCTCGGCGGCGGCGGCCGCACCTACGAGGAGCACAAGGCGAGCGCCGCCGATCGCAGCGCCGCGATGTCCGCGGCGGGCCGCGACATCGGCGAACTGCCCAAGCCCGTGAACTGGTCACGCCGCCGCAAGGCCGCGAAGTCGCTCCGCAAGTTCACCGAGACCTACGGCAAGCGCGTGTTCCACCTCGCGTGGTCCGACGACCACATCCGCGTGCTGTCGCGCCTTGAGGAAGCGGTGACGAGCGGCGGGCAGTTCGCGCTCGCGATGCCGCGCGGCTCGGGCAAGACCTCGATGGTGGCGTGGGCGACGCTCTGGGCGCTCATCACCGGCCGGCGTCGCATGGTGGTGATCGTCGGCGCGGACGCGCGTGCGTCGACGGGCATGCTTGAGATCCTGGTCGGCGAACTCGAGGGAAACGAGACGCTCGCCGCGGACTGGCCCGAGGCGTGCGTGCCGATCCGCAGGCTCGAGGGAATCCACCAGCGGGCGAGCGGGCAACTGTGCTGCGGCAAACGCACGACGATCGGCATCACCGCCGACGAGCTGGTGTTGCCGTCGGTGCCGCGCGAGGCGGTGGAGCGCCCCGAGCAACTGAAGGGCTGCGGCGGCGTGGTGCGTTGCGTCGGCATCACGGGCCGGATCCGCGGCATGCAGGCGCGGCTCGCGGACGGCTCGATCGTGCGGCCGAGCCTCGTGCTGATCGACGACCCGCAAACCGACGAGTCGGCGAAGTCGCCGAGCCAGTGCGACTACCGCGAGCGGATCATCGCCGGCGCGGTGCTCGGCATGGCAGGTCCGGGCGAGCGAATGGCGGCGCTCGCGACGGTCACGGTGATCCGCCCCGACGACCTCGCGGATCGGCTGCTGACGCCTGAGCGTCACCCCGACTGGAAGAGCGAGCGGACGAGGCTCGTATACGAATGGGGCACCGGCGAGGCGCTGTGGCGGGAGTACGCGGAGATCCGTCGCGACCCCGAGCGCGGGCCGGCGGCGGCGACGGAGTTCTACCGGGAGCGCCGCGCAGCGATGGACGACGGCGTTCGAGTGGCGTGGCCTGCTCGCTTCGTCGACGGCGAATTGAGTGCGATCCAGCACGCGTGGAACCTGCGGATCGACCGGGGCGAGGCGGCGTTCCTCGCGGAGTTTCAGAACGACCCGCTGCCGGAGTCGCGGACAGGTGCGACGTCGATCGATCCAGACGAGGTGCTGGAGCGTGTCGCGAACGTGCCCCGCGGCACGGTGCCGAGCGAGGCGACGGTGCTGACTGCGGGCATCGACGTGCAGGGCTCGTGCCTCTACTGGCTGCTCGCCGCGTGGACGGACAACGGCTCGGGCTGGGTCGTCGACTACGGGATGACGCCTGACCAGCCGCACGGGCGGCTCGCGCTCGGCGAGTTGAGCGTGTCGCTCGACGCGCTCGTGCCGGGCGGCAGCGCGGAGGCTCGCATCTCCGCCGGCTGCATCGCGACGTTCGAAAGGCTGTGCGGTCGCGACTGGCCCGTCGAGGGCGGGTCGATCATGCGCGTCGATCGTGCGCTCGTCGACAGCGGGTGGGGCCAGTTCGCCGAGACGGTGCGTTCCGCGGTGAAGGGCTGCCGCTATCCGGTGATGCCGTCGAAGGGCGCGTCGATCCTGGCGAAGAGCACGCGCGGCCTCAACGAGACGAAGCGCTCGCCGGGCGACCGCGTCGGGCTGCACTGGCGAAGCAACAACCCGCTGAAGTTCGGCTCGACGGTTCGCGACGTCCGCATCGACGTGAACTTTTGGAAGTCGTGGCTCGCGGCACGGCTCCGCACGTCGCCGAGCGAGCCGGGTGCGTTGCTGCTGTGCGGGTCGTCGCCCGCGGACATCCGCCGTCACGCGCAGTTCGCGGAGCAGCTCGCCGCCGAGGAGTGCGTCAGCGTCGAGGCTCGCGGCAAGCGCGC
>CAYZSH010000355.1:0-2985 GCA_964481025.1 uncultured Isosphaeraceae bacterium | reverse complement strand
CGGGGCCACTTTTTTGAGCGCTGCGCGTGGCCCGTTCGGGCCATGCTCGCTTTTTCTCGCACACGGGGCGAGTGAATCGCCCCTGGCTCGGCGGGGCGTCTGGGATCGCTGCGCGTGGCCCGTTCGGGCCATGCTCGCTTCTACTCGCACACGGCCGGAGTGAATCCGGCCTGGCTCGGCGGGGGCGGACGCCTTCGGCGAGAACAGGAGATCAGGAGAAAGTGAGTTCGCGGCCTCACCGAGCCGACCACCGACCCCTCAGTCGCCTTCGGCGACAGCTCCCCGCAAGGCGGGGAGCGGCGCAGCTTGGGGCGTCGACGTCTTCGCCGTCCCCCGCCTTGCGGGGGACAGGTCCGCGGAGCGGACCAGGGGGTCGGTCTCGGGCTCGGTGATGTTCGGGCGTCGCGGCGTTCGAGTCGATCACCGTCCCCCCCGTCGTCTTCGCCATCTCTCCGATTCCCCCTTTCCCCTACCCTTTCCTCCATGAGCACCGGCCACGACGCGCCATCCTCGACCACGTCGCACACGGGTCTTCCCGAGCGGGTCACCCTTCGCACCCTTCGCCGCTGGCGGCGGGAGGGGACGGTGTTTCCGTGTCTCACCGCCTACGACGCCACGACCGCCCGCTGGCTCGATCGTGCGGGCGTGCCCGTGCTGCTCGTCGGCGACTCCGCGGCGCAGGTCATCCTCGGTCAGCCGAGCACGCTTCACGCGCCGCTCGACTTTCTCGTCACGATCACCGGCGCCGTTCGACGCGGCGCACCGAGCGCATTCGTCGTCGGGGACATGCCGTTCCTGAGCTATCACGCGAGTGAGGACGAGGCGGTCGTTCACGCCGGGCGGTTCATGGTCGAGGGCGGTGCGGACGCCGTGAAGCTCGAGGCCGATGCGTCCTTCGCCGGTGTCTTCCGACGACTCGCCCGCGCCGGGATTCCCGCCATCGCCCATGTCGGTTGCCTTCCCCAGCACGTCCAGCTGCACGGAGGCCACGTCGTGGCGGGCCGGACGCCGGAGTCGGCGCAGAGGGTCGTCGACGATGCGTGCTCGCTCGTCGAGGCGGGGGCGGTCATGGTGCTCGTCGAAGCCGCGACGCCCGAGACCGCCGAGATGGTCGTCGACGCGGTGAAGGTTCCGGTCATCGGCTGCGGCGCCGGCCCTGCCTGCCACGGCCAGATCGTCGTGACGCACGACATCCTCGGGCTCACCGACTGGCAGCCCAGCTTCGCCACCAGCGAGGGCCGACTCGGGTCCTCCCTGCAGGCGATCGTCGAGCAATGGTGCGAGCGCGCCCGGCGACGGGAGCTGCCGCACGACTACCGCATGCGGGACGCCTGATCGCCGGTGATCGCCGGGATCGCGGAGCCGTGTTTCCGGGTGGAATCCCGAGGTCGGGCCGGAAACAATCCGCACGGTCCCCGCGTTGGACCGACGACCGGAATCGCCGTTCACTCCCGTCCCGAATCCCGGAGCCGACCCGCCGATGACCCGCCCGACCCACTTCGGACCTGCCGTCGCCGTCGCCGTCACGTTGGTCGCCACCCTCTACGCCGGACCTCGGGTCGTGCGGACGCTCGTGCACGCCGAGAGTCTCGCGGAAGTCGAGGAGGCGGGAGATCGACTGGCATCCGGCACGATCCTCGACCAGATCGCCGCGGCGCAGCGTGACATCGCGGTGGTCGTCGAGCCGTCGGTGGTGCACGTCTCGACGGAGGGCTCGTTGTCGCGGGGCCGACGATTCGCCGTCGCGTCCACCGGCTCGGGGTGGATCTGGGACGAGGAGGGGCACATCGTCACCAACGCGCACGTGGTCGAGGCCTCCGACACCATCGAGGTGCAACTGCACACCGGCGAGGTCCGCAACGCGGAGATCGTCGGACTCGACCTTCGCAGCGACATCGCGGTCCTCAAGATCCCGTCCGGTGGTCTGATCGCGTCGCGGAAGGGCGACAGCGGCAACGTGCATCAGGGGGATCTCGTCTACGCCTTCGGGTCGCCGTTCGACTTCCGATTCTCGATGTCGAGCGGCATCGTGTCCGGACTCGGTCGATCCGGCGGACTCGACGAGGTCGACTACGAGAACTTCATTCAGGTCGATGCCGCGATCAATCCCGGCAACTCGGGTGGACCGCTCACCGACGTGAGGGGCCGCGTCATCGGCATGAACACCGCGATCGCGACCAGCCAGCGGAACACCGTCGGGCAGGGACAGTTCGCCGGCATCGGACTGGCCATCCCGATGGCTCAGATCCGCAGTGTGGTCGAGCAGGTCATCGAGACCGGCGTGGTTCGCAAGGGGTTCCTCGGCGTCGGCCTCGTCGAGACCGATTCGATGAACCTGGCGATCATCGGCCGGAGCTATCCCGCCGGCAGCCCGATCCTCGGCATGCTGCAGGCGATCGACGAGTACTACGAGGGTGACGGCGTCGCGATCACGCGGCTCGAGCCCGGTCATCCCGCGGATGCCGCGGGCCTGCGGGCGGGTGACGTCATCGAGACGGTCGGTGGACGCACCGTCTTCGGCCTCGAACAGCTCAAGGCGATGATCAGCTCGATCCGGCCCGGCGAGACCGCGGTCCTCGGCGTCTGGCGATTCGACCCTGTCGCCGACACGGTGGATCGGTTCGAGGTCGAGGTCGTCCTTGGTGAACTCGATCCGATGCTGGCCAGCATCGCGGCCCGCGAGCTCGCTCGACTCGGTCTCGCCGAGTATCGGACCTCGACCCCGGGGGCGGCGGCCGAGATCGGCGTGTCGCACGAGCGGGGCGTCATCGTGACCCGGACCGAGGCCCGCTCGGAGCTTGCGGAACTGCTTCCGCGGGGGACGATCATCATCGAGGCCGGCGGACGTCGGATCGGATCCGTGGATGAACTGCTCACCCGACTCGATCGGCATCTGGAGACCTCGGGGCGGACCCGGCGGGGTGGCGGGAACGGATTCCCGGTGGTGGCCATCCGTCCGGATGGAGAGCGGGTCGCGGTCACCCT
>CAYZSH010000354.1:0-2991 GCA_964481025.1 uncultured Isosphaeraceae bacterium | reverse complement strand
GAGCGGCAGGATCTGCCGTCAGGGCACCTCAGCATCGGCCAGATTCGGGCGTTCGGTCGAAATCCGGGGAACCGATCGTGGGGGCGGTGGCACCATTCACCCTCGCGGCGGTCTCGATGGTCGCCGCCACGCCGATCGACAGGCCGCGACCGGAGCATCGAGTGGACCCATCCGAATATCAGAGGATCGAAGCGGAGATCGCCAGCGACGACAGTCCCGTCGGCATCGACGCGAAGAAGACGCACGTCATGATTCTCGCGAAGCTCGAGTCCATCGAGCGACGGCTCGATTCCATCGAGCGCCAAGGCGTTGGCGGAACGAGCCCGGTTCCGGGCGTCTCCAGCGATGACCTGCTGGCGACCGCCGCGGTGGCCGGCGACGCCTTCGACGACGAGGTCTCGCGCCTCGCGTCCCGTGGCATCGACGTCGATGCGCGGGCGAAGGCGGCGATCGGTCTGCTGGAGAAGGCGACCGATGAACGTGTGCTCTCCGCCGTCGGCGAGATCGTGGCCCGTGTCGACGCACTCGAACAGGCGGCCGAACTGGTCGCGGAAGGTCCGAACCTCGCGGCGATGGTCGCCGACATCCTCGATGACGAGGTTCGCCGGGCCATGGGTGACGGCATCTGCGTCGACACCTGTCTTCGCAACGGGCTGCACGCGATGCTCTTCCTCGGCCAGCGGATCTCCGAGACCGAGCTGGAGGCGCTCGGCGAGCTGCTGCGGTCCGACCTGCTGCATCCCAAGGCGATCGACGTGCTTGGTCGCATGACGTGCTCGATCGTCTCGGCGACCGAGGAACCGACCGGCTCGGTCGGCCCGTTCGGCGCCCTCAAGCGGCTCGGCAACCCCGACGCCAGACGCGCGACCGCATTCCTCCTTGAATTCCTTCGACTCTTTGGCGCCGCCCTCGACGGGCGCGGACGCCGCTGCACCGACCCGATCTCCGGAACCTGCAAGGCATGAGCGAGCATCACGAAGTCGTCGTTCTCGGCGGAGGCACCGCCGGCATCACCGTGGCCGCGCGGCTCCGCAACGCGGAGAATCCGCCCGAGGTCGTCATCGTCGAGCCCTCCGAGAAGCACTGGTACCAGCCGCTCTGGACGCTGGTCGGCGGCGGGGTCTTCCCGAAGGAGGAGTCGCAGCGGAACGAGGCCGACTTCATCCCTGACGGCGTCGAGTGGATCAAGGATGCCGTCGCAGGCTTCGAACCCGACGCGAAGCAGGTGACGCTCCGATCCGGCAAGGTGCTCTCGTACGACCAGTTGGTCGTGGCGCTCGGACTGCAGATCGACTGGTCGAAGATCCCGGGCCTCGAGGAGGCGCTCGCCAGGCCCGACAGCGGCGTTAGCAGCAACTACTCGTATGAGAACGCGGAGAAGACCTGGCGGAACATCCAGTCGTTCCGCGGCGGGACCGCGCTGTTCACGCAGCCCGACACGCCGGTCAAGTGCGGCGGGGCGCCGCAGAAGATCATGTACCTCGCCGAGGATCACTGGCGACGCAGCGGCATCCGAGACGCCTGCACGATCGCGTTCTGCAACGCGAAGGGCGGCATCTTCTCGGTGCCGAAGTACGCGAAGACCCTGACCCGCATCTGTGACGAGCGCGGCATCGAGCGACGGTTCCTGCGGGATCTCAAGGAGATCCGGGTGGATGCCAAGGAGGCCGTCTTCAAGCGGATGGGCGACGACGCGGGCGATGATGTCGTCATGACCTACGACATGATGCACGTGACGCCGCCGATGGGGCCGCTCGACGTCACCAAGGGCTCGCCCCTTGGTGCGGCGGGCTGGATCGAGGTCGACAAGCACACCCTGCAGCACGTGAAGTATCCCGACGTCTTCGCGTTGGGTGACTGCAGCAACCTTCCGACCTCGAAGACCGGGGCGGCGATCCGCAAGCAGGCGCCGACGCTCGTCGAGAATCTGCTCTCCCATCGAGCGGGCAAGCCGCTCACCGGGCACTACGACGGGTACACCTCGTGTCCGCTCGTCACCGGATACGGTCGACTCGTGCTCGCCGAGTTCGACTACGACAGCAACCCCGCCGAGTCGTTCCCCTTCGACCAGTCGCAGGAGCGATACAGCATGTACGCCCTCAAGGCGTACGGCCTGCCCCGCATGTACTGGCACGGCATGCTCCGCGGGCGCATGTAGCGCCCCGGCCTTTCGGTCGGGGCGAGGTCAGGAGATCAGGAGAACAGGAGAGCAGGAACTGCGGCTCAGGCGTGGGGGTGTTCGCACGTCTGTTGCGGATAGGGAAGGCGGGCCGTGAGTTCCATGATCCGCTCGAGGGTGAGCCGATCCTTCTCCAGATCGCCCACCAGACTCTCCTGCAGTCTGCGGATCATCGCGCACAGCACGCACTGTTCGTCTCGTCGTCCTGACGCCTTCGGGGTCGGCTCGACGTGCTTGTCGCAGGTCATGTCGATTCCCTTCTCAACGAATTGTGGTGCCGGGAGTGTCCATCGACCCGTGAGGCCCGGCCCCGTCCATACGAACTCGTCTGAGGGCGTGTTTCCGTGATGCCCGACGAGTGGGGTGAACACCTCTCCGAATCGTCAGGACTCGCATCCGGAGGACGGTGTGCTCGAAGGCGGAGGTCGCCGCCGTGATTGGTAGGCTTCCGCGATTCCTCCTTCGGAGTCTTCCCCCCATGCCCGTGCAGGACCCCGCATTCCTCCGTCTGCTCATCATCGCCGGTCTCGTCGAAGGCACCAGCACGCTGGTGCTCGCATGGGCGGTGATCATGAAGCGGGTGATCGAACATCCGATCGGCGCGACCGCGGTGTCGATCTCGGGCTCGGTCCACGGCCTGCTCTTCGTCGGGTTGGTCGGGATGCTGTTCGTCGCCTGGAAGCGGGTGCCACTCTCGACCGGTCTGCTTCTCGCGGGACTGGTCGGCGCGGTGGTGCCGTTCGGACCGTTTCTCGTCGACGTGCCGCTCTACCGGATGCTCAAGGCGTCCAAGGCGTCATGAGCACGATCCC
>CAYZSH010000353.1:0-2992 GCA_964481025.1 uncultured Isosphaeraceae bacterium | reverse complement strand
TTCAGACGGGAGCCAGCGGAGCGGTCACGACGCTTGCCGCAGGAACCAGCGGCCAAGTGCTGAAGCAGGGCGCATCCGGCCTCGAATGGGGCACGGCGGGCGGCGTCGGCACCGTGACCAGCGTCACGGCTGGCACGGGACTGACGGGCGGTGAGATCACCAGCAGCGGCACGATCGCCGTGGACTTTGCCAGCACCGAAACCGCAGGCAAGGTTGTCGAGGCGAACGACGCCAGATTGAAGGACACCCGGACGCCCACGGACAACACCGTCGCCACGGCGAAGTTGCAGGATGCAGCCGTCACCTACGCGAAGATTCAGGATGTCTCCGCGACGGACAAGATCCTTGGCAGGGCGACGGCAGGGGCTGGCGATGTCGAGGAGATCACCTGCACCGCAGCGGGGCGGGCTCTGCTCGACGATGCGGACGCTGCGGCCCAGCGGACCACGCTTGGCCTTGGCACCGCCGCAACGTCAGCATCAA
Source organism: uncultured Isosphaeraceae bacterium (assembly GCA_964481025.1). GTDB lineage: Bacteria > Planctomycetota > Phycisphaerae > Phycisphaerales > SM1A02. The sequence goes on along the minus strand of CAYZSH010000353.1, from coordinate 2,509 downwards.
CCGACTTCTTTGCGGCATCTGCGGTCTCAGCGTTCGGAGAGAACCTGATCTCAGAGGAGGACGCCGCCTCCGCTCGAACGACGCTTGGGTTGGGCGGTGCGTCCGAGAAGGCGGTCGACTTCTACGCCGAAGCATCGCACGGCCACGGCAACATCACCAACGCCGGTGCTATCGGCAGCACCTCTGGCCTGCCGGTGAAGACCGGGAGCAGCGGCGTGCTCGAGGTGGGCGCGTTCGGAACTGGTGCTGGCGAGTTTGCTGAAGGCAACCACACGCACGCCGCAGCCGACATCACGTCGCTTGCAAATGTGGCAAAGAGTGGATCGTACTCCGACCTTGAGAACATCCCTTCCACGTTCGCACCTACCGCCCACAATCACGCCGTCACGCTTGAGATCAGCGGCTTCATCGAAGCCCCCGAGGCGAAGACGTACGTCATCTCGCCCGCGATCCCGGCGGCGATCACGATCACGCAGCTCAAGGCCCAGACCTCCGCAGGCACTGTGGATCTTGCGGTGCATGACGATGGCACGCTGGTGACTGGTTGCTCCCTGGCAGACGCAGGCACGACGCTGGCGTCGCTCGCAAGTGCCATCAGCGAGTCTGTGGCGGCGGGAAGCAAGCTCGCCCTGGTGGTCTCCGACCTCCAATCGTCTCCGGCTGATCTGGCGTTCTCGATCCACTACACCGTCACCTCAGCGAACAACTCGTAATGAAGATCGTCATTCTGAGCCAGGGCGCAGGGGACGGCGTGCAGATCCCGTCGCTGAACTCGCGCCTCACCATGAACACCGGCATCGAGGCCCAACTCCGTTCCTACGGGGTTCGCTTCGGCATGAACACAGGAGCGGGCGGCGGCGGCTCAAGCAGCAGCACTCTGGTCGCGCAATGCCAGGCCGAGTTCGCGCCGCTGGTGACGGCGTTCAACAACGGCGACGGGCTGGACGGGGGCTGGGACTGGCTCTCGATCAACATCGAGACCGGCCCGACCACGATCATGTCGAGCCGCGGCGGCGGCGGGTCCACGGTGGCGATCCCGGCCACCTACAAGTACTTCAACCGAGAGACCAGCGACCTCACGCCGATCCAAGGCCAATTCGTGAATCAGGCGGCCGCCTACGGGTTCAACACGACGGCAGGCGAGATGACCTTCGGAGATGCGCACGAGACGATGCGTCGATCTGCGGTCGATGTCGCCGTGTGGCTGAAGCAGCAGTGCTCTGGAGCCAAGGTCAACTATTGGGCCAAGCACGCGTTGTCGCCGACGCCGCTCGGCGGTGACGGCTGGTGGAACCATCCGTTCACCGAGACCCAGAGCGTTGGCGGCGGAGTGATCCCGGTCTTCGGAACCGACTCGATCGCGAAGTCGGCGCAGACCGGCCGCACGATCTTCGGCGACGCGCTCTGGACTGTGTCCGGAGGCGCTCTGAGCAAGAGCAACCCGGCGGCGTTGACCGAAGGGATGGGGTCGTACCCGCTCGGGAGCGGCGAGGCGAGAGCCAAGGCGCGAGCGTTCGAGATGGCGCTGAACACGCAGAAGTGGCGCGTCTCGTTCGATGCGATGCCAGCGCAAGCCTACTTCCCCGTGTACCCAGCGGGTCGTCCGCTGCACACCATCTCTCCGCTCGGATTCACTACGACCGGAACGCCGACCGACCTGACGCTTGGTTGGGCCAGCAGCGGCGATCGATTCATTGAGCGTGACAAAGCCTTGGCGGCCGCCTACGCGGCGAACCGCCTGACGTGGCTCGCGTCGTGGAAGCACTACGGATCGAAGGCCGCGATGGGCACCGAGCCGATCTGCGACTACTCGATCGGAGACAATCCGTTCTCGCTGCTGACGCAGGAGCCCGCCGACTTCCAGTCCACGTTCATCGATGCAGTCTTCGATCCGCTGACTCAGGCGGAGGCAACGCAGTTTGGCTTCAACAGCAACCTGGTCGGCCTCAGCCTGATGCCTTCGTACTGGTTCTTCTGGACGGCTGCAGAGTTCTACATGCGGAGTCAGGCGTTCCGAGCAGACTCGGTCCTTGAGGATGAAGCCGCACGAACCGCTGAGCAGAATCGGATCGATCGGGGCCGATCAAATCTGGTCTGGCAGCATGGCGGATCGTTCAGCGGCACGGTCGACTGGACGGTGGACTCCGCGTGGCACCGGCACGTTGCGGATCGGCTCGATGTCATGCTCGACGAGCGCATCCAGCGGCTCTGGAAGTCGCACCGGAGTGCGGCGTTGAGGAACGCGGCGAGGCAGTCGACCGTCGAGACGTTGCGGGCCGCCTTGGGCTCCGGCGGCGGGCCGGTGATCGGGAGTCCGTAATGGCAGGCTCCTTCTCCATCACGCTTGACGAGTTCAAGGGCGGGTTCGTAAACCGCCGGGTGCTGCTGGACATGGTGCGCATGCGGAAGCGTGCACTGCTTCAGGCCCACGGTGAGGAGATCCGCCGCGTGGTGAGTCGCACTCTGCGTCCAGCGAAGAAGCTCTCGCTGGATGCGAAGGTGCGTCAGG
>CAYZSH010000352.1:0-2996 GCA_964481025.1 uncultured Isosphaeraceae bacterium | reverse complement strand
TGTTCATCATCGACGCGGAGTCGATGGTCACCTTGCGGCCCATCTCCCAGGTCGGATGCGCGAGCGCCTCGGCGACCGTCGCTCGACGGATCCGATCCGCGTCCCAGGTCCGGAACGGACCACCGGACGCGGTCAACACCAGTCGCGCGACCTCGGCATCGCCGCGGCCCGATCGCAGGCACTGATGCAGCGCCGCATGCTCGCTGTCCACGGGCACGATCTCGACGCCCGCGGCGGCGGCGGCCGGCATCACGATCGCACCCGCCGCGACCAGTGTCTCCTTGTTCGCGAGCGCGACGTCGGCGCCGGATTCGATCGCGGCGAGCACCGCGGGGATGCCGGCCGCCCCGACCATCGCGGCGACGACGAGGTCGCCTGGTCGAGCGACATCACGCACGAGTTCGACCGCCGACTGCGCTCCCGAACGAACCCGGCGATCCGTCCCGATCGCCTTCGCCGCCGCAGGATCCGCGACCGCGACGTCGGTGACGCCGAACTGCGCTGCCTGCGACTCGAGCGCCTCGCCACGAGCGCCCGCGGCGAGGCCGACGACTTCGAATCGCGGCCCCGGCTGGTCCGAGGCATCGAGCGAGGCGACCACGTCGAGCGCCGAGACGCCGATCGAGCCGGTCGAACCCAGCACGATCACGCGTCTCGGATTGGAATCGCCTCGACTCATGCTCGGCTCAGCGATCGTCGCTCGACTCAGGAGGCACGCTCAGCCGCTGGAAACGGCCGCCGTAGAGGGAACGACGGCGCTTGGGCTTGGGCGCAGGCGTGGTCTCCACGATCGGCGCGGCCGGCTCGTCGTCGGACGCGTCCGCCTCCGACTCCGATGACGTCTGTTCAGATGCGACCTCTGCCGAGGCGACCTCGTCCTCCTCGTCGTCGTCCGACTCATCCGTGGAATCGGCGTCGCCCGGGCGTTCGCCGTCGACCTCGCCATCCTCGTCTCGACGATGCTTGCGGCCGCCGCGACGGCGTCGTCGCCGTCGCTTCTTCTTCGGTGCATCGTCGCCGTCGTCGGCCATGTCGCCCGTGGCATTCGCGTCGTCGGTGACGCCGTTCACGTCGGTCGCCTCGTCCGCGACCTCCGGCTCGGGCGTCGGCTCAGGCTCGGGCGCGACGAAGCCGCGCACGGTGGCGACGTGCTCGGCCGGGATCCAGGACATGGCGCCCTTGAGTTCGAGTTCGGGCAGCCGCTCGGCCACCGCGTCGAGAATCTCGCGGCTCTTGATGTCGAGCGCCTTCGCCATCTCGTGCACCCGCACCGGTTCGGCGGGCGGTTCCGGCTCGGCGGCGACCTCGGCGGTCTCCACGGCGCCATCCTCGCCCGCACCGCCGCGACCGCGACGACGTCGGCGTCGACGACGACGCTTGCGGCCGCCGGCGTCGTCGTCGGAATCGGGATCGCCGCCCGACTCCGCGGCGTCCTCGCCGGTCAGGATCTCGTCGTCGTCATCCTCGTCGTCGTAGTCGTCGAACCCGCCGGCCATCGCGATCGAGACGACGTCCGCCGGCGCGGGCTTGCGCCGCCGCCGTCGACGGCGGCCACCACCGCTGCGCACCGGCGTGTCGTCGCCGTCGTCCTCGTCGGGTTCGAGGACCTCGGTCGGCAGCGACGTCGGATCCGGCGCCTTGAGCTTCGGCATGCGGCCGAGGTCGAGGTCGGCGTTCCGATCGTCATATGCGTAGACGTCGAAGCGGTCGCCGGGAAGCTGGTCGGAGATGCGGATGTCGATGCGTCCGCCGCTCGAGCGCTCGAGGGCGTCCATGCGGCGCCGGTGTCCGGCGAGGATCGCACTGGCGACGCGGAATCCGCAGACGAGTTCGATGCGATGAACCTGCTCGATCGCGAGGTACCGGGCGGCGCGTCGCACCGCGTCGGCCGCGACCGAATCGGGGTTGCGGATCTCGCCGATGCCGTGGCACATCGGGCAGGGCGTGAAGTACTGGCTTCGGATGCTCGGGCGGATGCGCTGGCGCGTCATCTCGACGAGACCGAATTCGCTGATCGGAAGGAACGTGGTGCGGGCGCGGTCCTTGGCGAGGTTGGTGGCGAGTCGCTCCTCGATCTCCTTGCGATTGCGGGAGAACCGCATGTCGATGAGGTCGCAGACCACGAGTCCGCCCTGGTCACGCAGTCGAAGCTGTCGGGCGATCTCGTCCACGGCCTCGCGGTTGGTGGTGACCGCGTTGCTCTCGGCGTCCTTCGCGCCGCGGCTGCGGCCGGAGTTGACGTCGATCGCGACCATCGCCTCGGTCTGGTCGATGACCAGGGCGCCGCCCGACTTCAGCGGCACCTCGCGGGCGTGGATCATGTCGATCTGCGGCTCGACGCCGAACGCGTCGAAGAGCGGGACCGCGTCGTCGTAGTGACGCACGATCGGCGACGAGCTCGGCGCGATGACCTCGAGGAACGTCTTCGCCCGCTCGAATCCGGTCTCGCTGTTGACGACGATCGATCCGATCGAGTCGTCCACGACGTCGCGGATGGTGCGGACGAGCAGATCGCCCTCGGTGTAGAGCTCGCTCGGCGCGCCGACCTTCGACATCCGCTTCTCGAGCTGGTCCCAGAGGCGACGCAGGTAGCTGACGTCGCGCTTGAGTTCGGCCTTCGTGCGGTCGTAGCCGGCGGTGCGGAGGATGAACCCGAAGCCCTCGGGGAGCTCGAGCTGGTCGAGGATCTTCCGCATCTTGTCGCGCTGTTCGTCATCGACCTTGCGGCTGACGCCCACGCGGTCCATGCCCGGCATCATCACCATGAGGCGACCGGGAATGGACAGGTAGCTCGTGACGGTCGGCCCCTTGGTGCCGATGCCCTGCTTGAGCACCTGCACGAGGATCTCCTGACCCTTCTTGAGCGCCTCCTGGATCGGCGGACGCTCGCGTCGCGGCGTCTTGCGCCCGACCTTCTCGGTCTTGTCGCCCCCGGGGAAGTACCGCGGATGCAGGTCGGAGACGTGCAGGAAGCCGTTCATGCCCTCGCCGTAGTC
>CAYZSH010000351.1:0-3021 GCA_964481025.1 uncultured Isosphaeraceae bacterium | reverse complement strand
CCGAGGTCGCTGGTGGTGTCGAGCGAGCGGAAGACGTCGCCGCAGGCGAGGTGGTAGAAGCCGGGGATCTGTCCGAGGATCTTGCCTTGCGTGCCCTTGCCGGCACCAGGGGCACCGAAGAGCAGGATCGTCTTGTAGCGGTCGGACATGGGGAGCCGGCTCCGGGTTTGTGAAAGTACTGCACGAAGTATCGGTCAAGCGCCGGGATTCGGCCAGTGGTACCGCTCGGACTGGGGGCGAACTCCCGGGGGTGACCGCCTCGAGCGACAATCCGTCCACACGTCCGGTCAGTCGCGGCGAGCGCGGGTGTCGGGCCGGTACGGTCCGCAGACGTCCCTGGAGTCACTCCCGCCGTGTCCATCGCCGATGGCATCTCCGATCCCCGGCCCGACCACGCCCCGGCTCCCCGATCGCCGGGTGGCGTCATCGGGACGTGGCGGTTCCGCGGCCCCGGAGCCCGGATCGCCGGCGGCACGCTGGCCGATCGGCTGCTCGGGGTCCGGGCGATGCCGGACCTCGTCCGCTTCGGCGATGCCGGATACGCCCAGATCGTCGCGCCAGCGGGTCTGGCCGGGGCCGAGGCAGCGGGGCGGCGACTCGCCGACGCGATCGCCCGTGGCGAGCGGATCACGATCCACGGCGACTACGACTTCGACGGCATCGCCGGAGCGAGCATCCTCGCCCGGATGATCCGCCTGCTCGCGCCCGGGCACCCGCTCGAGGTCGTCCTGCCGGACCGCTACACCACCGGCTACGGCCTCTCGGTCGAGGGCGTCCGCGCGATCCGCGAACAGGGCACCGACCTGCTGGTCGCGGTCGACTGCGGGATCACGGCGCACGAGGCGATCACGGTCGGGGCCGGACTCGGGCTCGAGACGCTGGTCCTCGACCACCACACGATCGCGACCGCCGTCGACGGCGGCGTCGATCTGCCCGCCGCGTCGATCGTCGTGCACCCGCGGCTTCCGGTCGACGGCGTCGATCGGGTCGGCGACGACGAGATCTGCGGGGCCGCGATCGCGTTCAAGGTCGCGTGGGCGCTCGGGGTCGCGCATCACGGATCCGACCGTCTGCCCGAGCCCGCGAAGCGGGAGCTCGTCGAGGCGACCACGCTCGCCGGACTCGGCACGATCGCGGACGTCATGCCGCTCGTCGGCGAGAACCGGGGGCTCGCGACGCTCGCGCTGCGGCATCTGCCGAAGACCGCCAACCCGGGGCTCCGGGCACTGCTGGTCGAGAGCGGCCACGACTTCGCGATCGGCGCCGTGCACGAGGAGACGATCGCGTTCCAACTCGCCCCGCGGGTCAACGCGCTCGGTCGCTTCGGGTCGCCGATGCCCGCGCTGGAACTGCTGTGCGATCTCGCCGACGACGATGCCGGCCGCGCGCGGGCGAGGTCGCTCGCGATCGAGATCTCGAAGCGCAACGAGGATCGCCGGGCCGAGGAGAAGCGGATCGTCGAGCAGGCGATGGCGCGGGCCGAGGCCGAAGGTCAGTTGGCGGACGATCATCCCGTCATCGTGCTCGCCGATCCCGCATGGAAGCGCGGACTCGTGGGTCCCGCGTGCGCAAAGCTCATGGAACGGTTCGGTCGTCCGGTGTTGCTGGCCGAAGCGTGCGAGGACGGCTTGTCACGCGGCTCGGCCCGCTCGATCGAGGGCTATTCGATCCACGATGGGCTCCTCGCGGCGGCGTCGCATCTCGATCGCTTCGGTGGACACGCGGCGGCCGCGGGCTTCACGGTGCGGACCGAGCGGATCGAGGACCTGCGACGGGCGCTCGTCGACCACGCGCGGGCGGCGATGGACGACGCGGTCGATCGACTCGTTCCGATCGTCGACATCGACTGCCGCGCCGACATCGTCGAACTTGCCCGGCTCGATGAACTTCAGGGGCTCCGTCAACTCGCGCCGTTCGGCGCGGGGCATCCCAAACCAAGCATGCTCATCGAGACGGTGCGCCCGATCGAGACCCGCTGGGTCGGCAGTGATCGCAACACGTTGCAACTCTCGTTCGCGGCCGAAGGCAACCGCATCGTCAAGGCGGTCTGGTTCCGGGCGGGCGCGCATCGCGACGAGATCGAGGCGGCCCTCAAGCGAGGTCCGGTCGACCTCGTCGCGAGCCCCGACATCGATCACTGGCGCGGCCGCGCCCAGCCGAAGCTGATGATCACGGATCTGCGGCCGAGCGGCGGCTGAACGTCACGGAACCGCAGGATCAGAACACCAGATCGTCACCCGGCGTCATGGTCGGCAGCGTGCGTCCCGAAAGGTCACGAGCGTCCAGCGCGGTGCCGGGGTTGATCTCGATGCGACCGTTCACCGAACCGTCGGGTCGGCGAGGGATCGTCGCGCCGGCCGATTCCATCCACCGGGCGGCGCGTTCGGTCTGCAGGGCACCGCTGGTCGCGGGACTGTCGCTGCCGTCGGCGTTCTTGATCGGCGCGAACTCCTCGACGCGATCGGTCTCGTAGACGAGGCCCTTCTCGACGAAGCCGAGCGCATCGAAGACGAACATCTCGAATTTGGTCGCGTTCGGCTCGCTCGGCGCCACCGCCTCGCCGGTCGCAGGATTCCAGTACGGCACCTTCTTGCGGGCGCGATGGAACGGCAGGCTCGCCGCGGCGTCGCCGCTGGTGAGTCGTTCGATGAAGTCGACCGCGATCAGGTGGATCGCGATCGAACCCGCGTTGAATCGGAGTCCGCCGGCCGCGTCGGTCGCCTCGGCGAGATCCGCGGGGAGATCGCTGTACTCGATGACCTGCGTCCGCCCGTCGACGCTGCAGAAGACGCCGACCTTCTCGGCGGCGTTCGCCTTGGGCACCATCTTGCTCGACATCTCGCCCGAACTCTCGGGATGCCCGACGTGCAGTCCGACGAAGAGCGGGTCGATCGTGCGGACCGTCGGGTTGTCGACCTGGAAGTACGAGAGATGCTGCACGCCGCGGCGACGGGCGTGTTCGAGGGCGCCGCTGCGGTGCAGGGCGCGAAGCGAACCACCGTGACCGTCCGGGCTGACCGC
>CAYZSH010000350.1:0-3050 GCA_964481025.1 uncultured Isosphaeraceae bacterium | reverse complement strand
GGCTCGGGATCGCGAAGCCGATGCCGTCGTTGCCGCCCGCGGCGCTGGAGATCGCCGAGTTGATGCCGATCACCTCGCCGTCGAGGTTCACGAGCGGACCACCCGAGTTTCCGGGATTGATCGCCGCGTCGGTCTGGATGTAGTTCTCGAATCTCGCGAGCCCGACGGTCTCGCGACCAAGCGCGCTGATGATGCCGGCGGTCACCGACTGTCGGAGCCCGAACGGACTACCGAGGGCGACCACCCAGTCTCCGACCAACGCACCCTCCGAATCGCCGAACGATGCGGGCACGAGGCCGTCGTGCGAGACCCGCAGCACCGCGAGATCGGTCTCGGGGTCCGCACCGACGAGTTCGGCGGGAAGTTCCTCGCCGTCGTGCAGCACGACGGTGATCTCGTCCGCGCCCTCGATCACGTGGTTGTTGGTGATCACCAATCCGTCGGCGGTGGTGATGACGCCGGTGCCCTGACCCGTGCGCGGGCCGGGACTCGGCGCACCGCGTCCACCGGGAAGCATGTCGCGGAACTGCTCGGGGATGCGATCGGGATCGATGCCGGGCGGCAGGCTGCCCCGCATGCCACCCGACATCGCGGGATCGTGATCGGTCGCGATGATCTGCACCACGCTCGGACGCATGACGTCGGCGACGTGTCGGAAAGCCGTCGAGAGCGAGCGGGCGCCGGCGATCGACGCCTCGGTCGAGGTCGAGGCGGTCGGCGCGTGGTTGAGTCGGACGACGTCGTTCGATTCCGCGATCAACGACGGTGCGAGCGCGAGTCCCGCGATCGCCGCGGCGGCGGCGAGGGGACGGCGGCCGAGTCGGATTCGGAAGTTCGGTCGTTCCATGGTTCTTCTCCGGAGGTTGGACGCGCGATCGCCGCGACGCAGCATGCGTCGTCGAGATCGTCGAGTTGTCGGAAGGAGTGGGGGAGACGAGGCGGGGAGCGGTTCGCTCGGCGTCCGTCGGGACTCCACTACGCCCCTGACCGGGCGGGGTTCGGATCGGGTTCCGGTGGATTCCCGGGAAAGACTCAGATTCTCCGGGCGGTCGCGAATCGGTCGAGCAGCACTGCGGCGGCCACCGCGACGTTCAGGGAGTCGACGCCGGGTGCCATCGCGATCCGCACGAGCGAGTCGCAGCCCGACGTCGCTTCCGCGGAGAGTCCCTCGAACTCGCTGCCCATGACGATCGCGACGCGGCGCCGCCGATCGTCCTCGGGCACCGCGTCGACACGGATCGATCCGTCACCGACGCTCGCGCCGATCCGAAGCAGTCCGTGGCCATCTCCAAGCGCCGCGAGATCGGCGCCCCAGTCACGACTTCGTGCAAATGGAATCGAGAGCGCGTGTCCGATCGAGACCCGAAGGCTCTTGCGATACAGCGGATCATGACAGTCGGGCGAGAGCACGACGGCATCGACGCCGAACGCGGCCGCCACTCGGAAGAGCGCCCCGATGTTGTCGATGTTCCGGATCGATTCGCAGACCAGTACGGTGGCCGGCCGATCGCGGTCTGGAATCACGTCGTCGATCGTTCGGGCATCGAACGGACCACGGTCTCCACTCGCGACGATGCCGCGATGGATCTCGAAGCCGACGATCTCCTCGAGGATCCGCTTCGGGGCGACCAACGCCTCGACGTCGGGGTCGCCTGCGGCCGCGAGCGCGTCCTCCAGCCATGACCGACGTTGTTCGGAGACGAGGATCCGTCGCACGATCTCCGGGCGGGCGAGCATCTTTTCGACCACGAGTCCCTGCTCGCCGATGAAGACGCCCGGACGACCGTCGGGGCCGCGGGCGTCGCGGTCACGGATGTCGCGGAAGTCCTCGAGCCGGGGGTCGAGCGGGTCGTCGATCGCATGCACGGGCATCCGGGCAGTCTCGCCGAAACCCGGATGACGCGGCGGGCGGAATCCGCGATGATGAAGGCTTCCTGACTCGTCCGCTCGCCACGGAATCCTTCGGTGACCCTTCGCCCCGATCAATTCGACGACTCCTTCGAGCGGCCCGCGCCGAGCGAGACCGTCATCGAGAACCCGGCCGAGGACAGTCCGGAGGACGTTCGCGTCGCCGAACTTCTGGAGCACTCGCTCGACGTGCCGGCCCTGGCCTCGGCGGTCGATGCGCAGGAGGCGGCGGATGCCGCGGACACGCTCGAATCGCTCGAGGAGGGCGAGGCCGCCGAGGTGCTCGAGGAGATGGAACTCGACAACGCGGCCGACGCGCTGTCGCACATGGTGGCGCCGCTCGCGGTGAGCGTGCTCGAGGATCTCGTCGAGCAGGACGCGGAGTACGCCTCCCGGATCGTGGCGTCGATGCCCGCCGACGACGCGGTCGACCTTCTCCAGCTCGCGCCCGAGGAGATCGTCCGCACCGTTCTCCACCACATGCCCGCGGTCGATCGTGCGGTCGTGGAGCCGCTCCTTGCATTCGACGCCGAGACCGCGGGCGGTCTCATGGACCCCGACGTCCTCAAGGTCGCCGAGCACCTCACGGTCCGCGAGGCGGTCGAGGTGATCCGCGAGGCCGAGGCCGACGACGACACGCATCACGTCTTCGTGATCGACGATCAGGGCCGACTCAGCGGCATCCTCGGTCTGCGTCGTCTGGTCATCGCCCGGTCGAGCGATCGGGTCGGAGACATCTGCGATCGTCAGGTCGACGCGATTCCGCCCGATCTCGATCGCGAGGCGGTGGCCCACGAGTTCGAGAAGTACGACTATCAGGTGCTGCCCGTGGTCGACGAGCGTCAGCATCTTCTCGGCGTGATCACGGTCGACGACATCATCGACTCGATCCGCGCCGAGGGGACCGAGGACGCGCAGGTCATGGTGGGTGCGGGTCGCGAGGAGCTCGTGTTCTCCAGCGTCGCCGACAAGCTCAAGGGTCGCATCCCGTGGCTCGTCGTCAATCTCATCACCAGTGCCGTGGGGGCGATGGTCGTCCTGCAGTTCGAGGGGCTCATCGCCGAGATCGCGATCCTCGCGGTGCTCATGCCGGTCATCGCGAACCAGTCGGGCAACGCCGGTCAGCAGTCGCTCGCGGTGAC
>CAYZSH010000349.1:0-3057 GCA_964481025.1 uncultured Isosphaeraceae bacterium | reverse complement strand
CAGGTGCGCATCGCCACCATGGATCCTCGCGATGCGCCTCGGTCTTGGCTCGAGGGTCCCGCGGCTCCGATGGTCGCCGTGCCGGGGGGGCGACTGGCGGGCTTGTCGAGACAGGGGCGATCAAACGTCCGAGAACTGATCCGCGGCGCGGACGTGGTTCATCTTCACGGGGTTTGGGAGCGGTCCACGAACCAGATCGCCCGCGAGGCCATCGCCGCCGGCGTTCCCTACATCCAGAGCCTGCGAGGCATGCTCGACGATCGAGCGCTGTCGTTCCATCCGATCAGAAAGAGGTTCTTTCTCGCGACCGTCGCTCAGCGGACGCTTCGAGAGGCGAGGTTCGTCCATTGCACCGCCTCCGGCGAGGCGTTGCAGGCCCGCCGCTGGCTCGCCGCCGATCCGGTCGTCATTCCGAACCTGCTCGACCTGCGATCGCTCCTCACTCTGAACCGACGGGAGTCCTCGACGCCACGGGTCCTCTTCCTTGGTCGGATCCATCCCACCAAGGGGCTATCACTGCTGATCGAGACCGCCGGACGACTCGCGTCGCGGGGCCTTCGAATCGAGGTCGATGTCGCGGGCGAAGGGGAGCGCACGTATCTCTTGGAGATGAAGTCGCTGGCCGAGCGACTTGGGCTGCGCGACCAGATCCGATTCCTCGGGCACGCCGATGATCTTGCGCGGAGCCGTCTTCTCGCCGAGGCCTGGCTCCTCGCCTCGCCGACAGAGAAGGAGAACTTCGGGAACGCCCTCTTCGAGGCCCTGTCCGCCGGCTTGCCCGTCGTCGTCACCGAGGGACTCGATGCGGACTCCGAACTCCGGGCCAGCGGGGGCGCGACGCTTGTGCCTCGTCATGTCGAGGCGTTCGCCGACGCGATCGAGTCCATCGTCCGCGATGCGCCACTGCGATCCCGGCTTGGCGCCGCGGCAAGGCGATGGTCCGAGGCGAACATGCACCCGGATCGGATCGCGATCCGCTTCGAGCAGACCTACCAGACTGCCGCTGGCCGGTAGCGTCGCTCAGCCCACGCGCCGAATCGCACGAAGTTCGCCCAGCTCGCGACGCCCCCAGAACGCGATGACCGGAGTCCACATCGCTGCGAACGACGCAAGTCTCACCGCGGCTCCGAGCATCGACTCGCCTGGCAGCCGCATCGAGGTTCCGATCAGTTCAGCCAGTCCAAAGGCTGCGAAGGCCGGAAGCAGGAAGGGGCCGTACCAGGAGAACGACGCGAAGGCCCCGCATCCAACGGCCGCGCTGGCCGCCGACAGGTGCAGGACGCCGGCCGCGATGCGCTGAAGGCCCACTGCGATCGCGACCTGTGCGAGCGATCCTCCCATCCCAACCGCGACGAGGATCGTCGCCACGAGGGACACGCCATCGATCGCCTCGATGCCGGCCCGCAGTCGCCATCGCCCGGCGGCCTCGACTCCGGCCCCGCTCACGACGGCAAGCCCCCTCATCGAGGCAGAGAGAGCAACCGCCTGCACCACGGGAATCGCCTCGTCCCAGCGCCCCTTCCAGAGCAGATGCACCGCGGCTGGTCCCGCGATCGCGATGAAGACGCCGCCGGGGGCGATCAGGAAGGCGGCCAGCCGAATCGCGCGCTCGAACGCGACGCGAAGTCTGATCGGTTCCGATGCGACCCGCGAAAGCGCCGGGAGCAGGACGCCGTAGGCGCCGGAAGTCAGCAGCGTCATCGTGGACGCGGCCAGCTGGAACCCGAAGAAGTAGTAGCCGAGCATCGACTCCGCGACGAACCCCATCGCGAGATAGTCCCCTCGCAGAACGAGCACGCCGCACGCGGACGCCAGCATGATCCAGCCGCTCGATCGCACGATCGCGCGAACGGACGCGGCAGTGATGCCTCCGAGATTGAACTCCCTCGCGCCTCCGATCAGGGCCAGGACGACCGCTTCCGCGGCCGTGACCGCCAGCAGCGGAAGCACGAACGAGAGCGCGCCGAATCCGCTCCACGCCAGCAGGACCGTCAAGCCTCCCTGGGCGAAGACCGTTGCAGCATCCCTGATCGCGATGGCGCGAAAGCGAAGATCGATGTGCAGCCGCGTCCGCATGAACGCCGCTGCCGCGGTGACGGGGACGTTCGCAGCAAGGACCAGAACAAGCGGCTTGATCGACTCCGTCCCGTAGAGCTTCGGCGAGGCGAAGGCGAAGACCGTCAGGATCGCCGCCCCCAAGACCGCCGACACGGCCGAGACGGCCACGGCGGATCCCACCAGCTCGGAGTACCGGTGGGGCTGCTGCCGAAGGAGCTTCTGAACCCCTCCATCGGTCAGCGCGGATGTGAAGACCGTGAGCGAGATCGCGGTGCCGTAGATCGCGAAGTCGCCCTCGCCGAGCAGCCACCCCAGTGCGAACTGGACTGCCACGGACACGAACTTCGACGCGATGCCGGCGGCGGCAATCCACGCGGCGCCGCGGACGCTGGCGCGGCCGAGCGACAGCGACGCGGTCCCCGATGTCATGCCGCGAGACCTTCGCGCATCACGATCTCCAGCCGACTTCGGCAGTCGCGGCCTCGGCGCAAGCATCCTCCAGATGCTCGTCGTCCTCGATCGGATCCTCCGCCGCGACTCTCGCATCGAGTTCCTTGCGGACCCTCCCGAGCATGATCGCAAGCGTGAACAGGATGGGGGATCCGAGCAACGATCCCTGCTTGTTCGCCAGCAGGAACTGGTACGCCACGAGCGATGCGACGAGCGTCACGCCGATCCGAGTCGCCCCATCGAGGTCCAGCAGCGCCAGGAGTCGCCGGACGTTGCCCCATGTGAGACCGAGCACGGTCATGAGCAGCGTGAAGCCGACGAGGCCGACTTCGCCCAGGGAGTCGGCGAGCAGCACGTGCGAGTACTTGTCCCCGGAACGGCTGTTCAGCGTCTGGAACGCCGAGACGCCAAGTCCCTGCACCCAGGCCTCGGGGCGCGTACCCCACGCCGAGAGAAGTTCGATCGCGTTGTCGAGTCGGCCGGCGCCGCCCGTCGTGAGGCTCTCGGCGGTCCAACGATCCTCGTTCTCGGAGGAGATGAACCGGGTGG
>CAYZSH010000348.1:0-3066 GCA_964481025.1 uncultured Isosphaeraceae bacterium | reverse complement strand
TGATGGGCGAGAACGTCGAGCGCCGCCGCCACTACATCGAGAAGCACGCGCTCGAGGTGAGAAACCTCGACGTCTGATCGGGCTTCGGACGCTCCGGCGCCGACTCCTTCCCTTGTTGGACTCCGTGGACCTGTCAGACTGTCCGCCGTGTCCGACCGCCCGCTGATCCGACTGCTCCGCTACGCCCGTCCCCAGCGGCGCCGCATCGCGTGGGCGGTGTGCTGCTCGGTGATCAACAAGCTGCTCGATCTCGCGCCGCCCTTCATCATCGGAGCCGCCATCGACGTCGTGGTCCAGCGGCAGGACTCGCTGGTGGCCCGATGGGGATTCCCCGATCCCACGTCGCAACTGGTGCTGCTGGGGGTGGCGACCTTCCTGGTCTGGGCGGGCGAGAGCCTCTTCGAGTGGTTTCTCGGCGTCGCCTGGCGAGGACTCGCCCAGGACATCCAGCACCACGCCCGAATGGACGCCTTCTCCAACGTCGAGCGTCTCGAGCTCGGCTGGTTCGAGGACCGCTCGACCGGCGGCCTGCTCGCGGTCCTCTCCGACGACGTCAACCAGCTCGAGCGGTTTCTCGACGGCGGCGCGAACGACCTCATCCAGCTCGCGGTCACCGGCCTCGCGGTGTCCGCGGCGTTCTTCGCGATCTCGCCGGAGGTCGCGTGGTGGGCGATGCTTCCCGTGCCGCTGGTCGTCCTGGGCTCGCTGTGGTTCCAGCGCCGTCTCGAGCCTCGCTACGCCGAGGTCCGAGCACGGGTCGGCGTTCTCAACGCACGCCTCTCGAACACCCTCGGCGGCATGGGGACGGTCAAGAGCTTCACCGCCGAGGACGAGGAGCGACGCGGCCTCGAACGCGAGAGCCTCGCCTATGCCGAGGCCAATCGAAGCGCGATCGTCCTCTCGAGCGCCTTCAGCCCGCTGATCCGCATCGTGATCCTGGTGGGATTCACGGTCACCCTCGTCTACGGCGGGCACCTCGCGCTCGAGGGCGTCCTCGCGGTCGGCGCGTACGGGCTGCTCGTCTTCCTCACCCAGCGCCTGCTCTGGCCGTTCACCCGCATCGGCGCGGTGCTCGATCTCTACCAGCGAGCGATGGCCTCGACGCGACGGGTCCTCGATCTGCTGGACGTCGACCCTCGCATCGTCGACGGCCCACGGTCGCTCGCCAAGGCCGAGGTCCGCGGCGAGGTCCGCTTCACAGACGTCCACTTCGCCTACGGGGACGGACCCGCGGTCCTCGCAGGTCTCGAGCTGGAGTGTCCCGCCGGGCGCACGACCGCGATCGTCGGCGCCACCGGCTCGGGCAAGAGCACCATCGTGAAGCTCTTGCTGCGCCTCTACGAGAGCGATCGCGAGGATGCGGGCCGGATCTCGCTCGACAACGTCGACATCCGCGAACTGCGCCTCGCCGACCTTCGTTCCGCGATCGCGCTGGTGAGTCAGGACGTCTACCTCTTCGACGGCACGGTGCGAGAGAACATCGCCTACGGCGGGGACGAGGGCGCCGATCTCGACCGGGTCATCGCTGCGGCACGACTTGCAGAGGCCCATGCCTTCATCGAGCGGCTGCCGCGGGGCTACGACACCGTGGTCGGCGAACGAGGCCAGAAGCTTTCCGGGGGACAACGCCAGCGGATCGCGATGGCTCGGGCGATTCTCAAGGATGCGCCGATCCTCGTCCTCGACGAGGCCACCAGTTCCGTCGACAACGAGACCGAGGCCGCGATGCAGCGTTCCCTCGCGAAGGTCTGCGAAGGTCGAACCACCATCGTCATCGCCCACCGCCTCTCGACGGTGCGGCACGCCGACGCGATCCACGTCCTCGAAGCGGGGCGAGTGGCCGAGCAGGGAACGCACGACGCGCTCGTCGCCGGCGAAGGTCTCTACGCACGCCTCTGGGGCGTGCAGACCGGCGAACTCGACGAGGCTCGCCGGTGAGCCGGTTCGAGTCCGCAGGTGCTCCGGCGGAGCCTCGGGGTCCCGGACGGTGAGGCTCTTCTGGAACGACGCGGATCTTCGCGATCCCTTCATCCGTGCGATCGCGGACACCGTGCTGACCCATCTCGAACGGGCGGAGTCGCCGCGCGCGGGCGATGCGGTGCTCTACCCACACGACGTCCGGGACTCGCTCGTCTCGCTGCCGGACATCGTCGAGCACGCCGAACGTGCCAGGCGCAGCGGTCGCCGCTTGCTGGTGTTCCAGATCTCCGACACCACCGTGCCGATCGCATCGCCCAACACCTTGGTCTTTCGCACGTCGATGCTGCGATCCAAGCGTCTTCCCCACGAGCACGTGCTTCCGTACGTCTGGGGCGCGGTGCCCGACCGGATGCGGTCCTGCGAACGTTGGCAGCGACCGTGCTGGACGCGGGGCGAGGCGCCGCCCATCGTCGGATTCTGCGGCTGCCCCAACACCCACCCGCTGCGCAAACGGGTGCTGAACACGCTGCAGGATCGCCTCCCCTGTCGGTTCCTCCTGAGAGACCGCTTCTGGGCCGGCGCGCCTCACGATCCGACGGTGGTCCGGGAGTTCTTCGAGAACATCCTCGCGACCGACCTGACGCTTGCGGTTCGAGGCATCGGCAACTTCTCCCATCGCTTCTACCAGACTCTCTCCTGCGGGCGCGCACCGCTGCTCGTCGGGCACGATGCGGTGATGCCCTACGAGGGCGTCGAATCGATCGACTGGGACGACGTGGCCGTTCGGGTCGAGGCCGACCGCCTCGACGGGATCGAGTCTGCGATCGAGCGGTTTCGCGAGCGGGCCCGCGACCACCGCGATCTCTCCCAGCGGATCCTCGACGTGCACGGGCGGTACTTCACCCCCGAGGCCTTTGCGCACCATCTCGCCCGACATCGGGATCGGTATCTGGCCTGATCGAAGGCTCCACGCTCAGGGGCTGCCGGCCGATCGCAGCGCCAACAGTTCGCGTTCGCGATCGGCGGTCAGCCCCGCCCGCATCGGCTCGGACGTCTTGCCGCGCGGCGACGCGAGGTACCAGTCGAGCGTGGCCTTCGCGGTGTCGGCGAGCGGGCGAAAGGTCAGGCCGTGCTCGACCGCCGCCC
>CAYZSH010000347.1:0-3070 GCA_964481025.1 uncultured Isosphaeraceae bacterium | reverse complement strand
CGGCGGAAGTTCTCGGGATCGGTGATCGCATCGGTGGCGCACACCAGATCGCACAGTTCGTCGATCGACTCGCGCTTGGTCGTGCCATCCAGCGGCACCTTCACGAGCTCGGGTCGGATGATCTGTCGAAGGTCGAAGGCCACGACGCGTCCTCCAGGGCGAAGCCGTCCAGTCTACAACCAGCCCGCTCCGGAATCGACGCCTTCCGCGATGTTCTCCGGATCCCGAGGTCAGCGACGCCCACGCGATCGACCGGAGTCCGACTCGGCACGGTCCTCGCGGACGAGCACCGCGTGGTAGCTGCCGTCGTGGATCGCGGTCGGCGGGTCTCCGGGGACACCCGAGGGGAACCGCTGCGACTCGCTCCGGATCCGCATCCCGAATCGCCGCTCCATCCACGCCGCCATCCGGCGGTTCTCGAGCGGTTCGAGGCTGCAGGTCGCGAAGAGGATCGTGCCGCCCGGAGCCAGGAACGGCTCGGTCTCCCGGATGATCCGTCGCTGGAGCGTGGCGATGTCCTTCAGCGTGTTCGTGTCGAAGCGGTAGCGGGCCTCGGGGCGGCGGGGGAGCACGCCGGTGTTGCTGCAGGGCACGTCGAGGACGAGCAGATCGGCTCGCCCGACGGCCTCCCGCATGTCGTCGGGCGTGACGACCCGGACCTTCGGATGGCCGGCGAAGACCCGGCGGAGATCCTCGTAGCGGGCGCGGTCGACGTCGGTCGCGAGGATCTCGGCGTCGGGATGCGTCTCGGCGAGCTGACGGGTCTTGGTGCCGCGGCCCGCGCAGAAGTCCACGATGAGCTTCGGCCGGAGTCCGCTGGTGGCGGCGACCGGCTCGGCGCTCGCGGGATCCTGCACCCGGCGGGTCGGATCCTCGGCGAGGAACGAGGCGAGGTCGAGGCGTTCGGTGTTCACCACGAAGAACCCGAACCGTTCGTGCGGCGTCAGCGGACCATCGGGACCCGCGAACGACTCCAACGTGCTCGGATCGCTCGCGGTCACGCAGACCGGCGGACGCACGAGATCGTGGTGACAGAGTTCGCGGGTCTTCGCGAGTCCGTGGGCCGCGATCCAGTGCACGACGAGCGGCTCGCCGTGGCTGGTCTGCTGCGCGAGCCTCACCACTTCGTCGGCGTCGAAGATCGGGGCGTTCAGTCGGATGGCGCGGCCGTCTGCGAGCGGCACGAGATCACGGTGCGCGTGGAAGTTCCGAGCGTCGGGGTGATCGGCGGCGAGCGTCTCGCCGCGAAGCCCCGCGACCTTCCGCAGCACCGCGTTCACCAGTCCGGCGGCGCCCTGATGGACGTGCCGCCTGACGCGGGTCACGGTCTCGTTGATCGCCGCGTGGTCCGGGACCGTGTCCATGAACAGAAGTTCGGCGGTGCCGGCGAGGAGGGCGGTGCGGATCGAGCCCTGCAGCATCCGCCAGTCGCGATCGACCTGCGAGGCGGCGATCGCGTGCAGCGTGTTCCATCGTTGCAGGACGATCTGTTCGAGGGCCTTCGCGAAGGCGCCGTCCCGCGTCGAGAGCCCGGAGATGTCCACGGTGCCGATCGGCAGATCGGGGTACTTCCGGGCGATCCGCATGAGCCGCGCGTGCACGCGATCTCGGGCGTCCCCCTGCGAAAGCGAGGGAAGCTCGGGAGCGGGGGGCCGGGATTCCGAGGTGCCGGCGGGAGGTCTGGGGCCGGATGCACCGCGGCGGCCGGGTCTTCCCTTTCCAGGAAAACCTCGGCCGCCGCGGGATCCGCCACGGGAGGGTGGTCGGGTCATGCGATCAGGAGGATACCGCCGCGGCGGCCGCGGCTTCCTTGAGGGCCGCCGCCTTGTCGGTCTTCTCCCAGCTGAAGGTGCCGGGGCCGCCCTCGCCGGGCTCGCGGCCGAAGTGGCCGTGGGCTGCGGTGGCGCGGTAGATCGGCCTCTTGAGATCGAGCGATCGGATGATGCCCGCGGGCGTCAGGTTGAAGTGCTCGCGGACGAGCTGCTCGATGACCGACTCGTCGATTGTGCAGGTGCCGAAGGTGTCGACCAGCACCGAGGTCGGCTCGGCGACGCCGATCGCGTAGCTCAGCTGGACCTCGCACTCGTCGGCGAGGCCGGCGGCCACGATGTTCTTCGCGATGTAGCGGGCCATGTACGCGGCCGAGCGGTCGACCTTCGAGGGGTCCTTGCCGCTGAACGCGCCGCCGCCGTGACGGCCGCGGCCGCCGTAGGTGTCGACGATGATCTTGCGGCCCGTGAGGCCGCAGTCGCCGTGCGGTCCACCGAGCTCGAACTTCCCGGTCGGGTTGACGTGGACGACGATGTCGTCGTTCCACCACTCGCCGAGCACCGGCTTGATGACGTGCTCGATGATCGCCCGCTTGAGTTCCGCCTGCTTCGCCTCGCCGTTCCACTCGGGGCCGTGCTGGGTCGAGAGGACCACGGTGCGGACCGCCACGGGGCGGCCTTCGTCGTACTCGACGGTGACCTGGCTCTTCGCGTCGGGTCGCAGCGCGGGAATGATCTCCTGCTCGCGGATCTCGGCCTGACGCTTCACGAGCCGGTGCGAGAGATCGATCGGAAGCGGCATGAGCGACTCGGTCTCGCGGCACGCGAAGCCGAACATGAGGCCCTGGTCACCGGCGCCCTGCGCGTCTTCGCTCTCGCCGTGCTTGTGACGGTCGACGCCCTGATTGATGTCGGGGCTCTGCTGATCGAGCGAGACGAGCACCGCACAGCTGCGTCCGTCGAATCCCTTGTTCGCGTCGTCGTAGCCGATCTCGAGCGCCGTGCGACGCACGACTTCGGCGATCTCGACGTAGCCGTCGCAGGTCACCTCGCCCGCGACCACCGCCATGCCGGTCGTGACCATCGTCTCGGCCGCGACGCGGCAGTTGGGGTCGACGGCGAGCATCGCATCGAGGACGGCATCCGAGATCTGGTCGGCCAGCTTGTCGGGGTGACCCATGGACACGGACTCGGAGGTGAAGAAATGGCGGCGGGTGGTCATGGGCGGTCCTGCGACGGGGGGATCTCTGCTTCATCCATTCAACCGATGAACGGATGAAAGGGAAGAGTAGCCCATGGAG
>CAYZSH010000346.1:0-3079 GCA_964481025.1 uncultured Isosphaeraceae bacterium | reverse complement strand
AAGAAGTCCCGCTTCTCCGGAAATCGGATCGAGAACCGCGAGAAGTTGATGACCCGCTGATCGACCTCGGTCTCGGCGAAGTCCGGGTTGACGGTGCCGACGAAGGTCAGCGACGGCGTGATCCGCCAGAAGACGTCGACGCCTGCGGTGCCGGTGGTGGTCGAGTCGTCCTCCTGCTCCCACGAGAACTTGCCGTACGGCCGGACGTCGATCCCCGCCCCCTGATCGATGTCGCCGAACATTCCGACCACGCCCGCATCGGCGACCGAGTTGAACGCGATGTCGCGGTCCGCGGCCGCCCAGCGGTCGGTCTCGTTGTTGCGGCGAATGATCCGCTGCGCGTTGAAGCCCCACTCGGTCGCGCCGGGATCGATCGAGATCGTTCGAAACGGAATCACGAACTCCGCGGACCAGCCGTTCTCGTCCATCGAGGCACGGCCGTCCCAGATCGCGTCCCAGTCCGAATCCTCGCGGCCGTTCACGATGCGGGCGTCGTAGCGGGCGGCCCGCGGCGTCATCGCGAACGTGTAGCCCGTGCGGCGGTCCCGCTTGGGATCGATCAGGATGACGACGTGATCGTCGGCGCCGATGCCGGTGTCCCGTTGCAGCCCCCGGGCGACGATCGCATCGGGATCGGTGTCGTGACATCGCACCCCGATATAGAGGTTGCGGGTGTCCCGCATCAGAAAGATCTCGGTCCGCTGGCTCGGCGGGGCTCCCTCGTCGGGTAGCACCTGCCGCCAGGTGTCCGGCAGTCGCGTGCCCGCGGCCCAGATCTCGTCGAGGACGCCGTCGATCTCGGGGGCCTCGGTCACCAATGCGATCGGCGGCGGCCCCGCGGACTGGAGTGGCTCGTCCCGCGTCGGCATCTCGGGGACGACCGGAACCTGGACATCCTGAGCCGTCGCGAACGCCCCCCCGATCGCCACACCACACGCCATCGCGACGATCGGGAGGCAGGCGGAGCGAGAAGCGGAACGGCATCGCATGGGGCGACGATCGTAGCGAGTGCGGGCCCGGTACGATCCGGCCATGCCGGGACCCGTCGTCGATCTTCACACGCACCTGCTGCCCGAGCGGTGGCCGGATCTTGCGGAGCGCTACGGCTACGGCGGCTGGGTCGCGCTCGACCACTGCGCACCATGCCGCGCGAAGATGATGATCGACGGCCGATCGTTCCGCGAGATCGACGACCGCTGCTGGTGCCCGACCCGGCGGATCGCCGACTGCGACGACCACGGCGTGGACGTGCAGGTGCTCTCGACGGTGCCGGTCATGTTCAGTTACTGGGCGAAGCCCGCGGACGCCCTCGATCTCTCGCGGCTGCTCAACGACCACCTCGCGGGCGTCGTGCGCGATCGACCCGATCGCTTCGAGGGCCTCGGCACGATCCCGATGCAGGCGCCCGATCTGGCATGCGCCGAACTCGAAAGATGCGTCGGCGAACTCGGACTCCGCGGTGTGCAGATCGGCTCGCACGTCGAGTCATGGAACCTCGACGAACCGGCGCTCTTCCCGATCTTCGAGACCGCCGCTCGACTCGGCGCCGCGGTGTTCGTGCACCCGTGGGACATGATGGGCAAGGCGGAGATGCCGAAGTACTGGCTCCCGTGGCTGGTCGGCATGCCCGCCGAGACCGCTCGGGCCGCGTGCAGTCTCGCGATGGGCGGCGTGCTCGACCGACTGCCGGATCTCCGCATCGGTCTCGCCCACGGCGGCGGCGCCTTCCCGTTCACGATCGGCCGCATCGCCCACGGTCATGCGGTGCGGCCCGACCTTTGCGCGATCGATTGCGAGACGAGTCCCCGCGACTTCCTCGACCGCTTCGTCTACGACTCGCTGGTGCATGACGCCGATGCCTTGCGACACCTGCTGCGACTGGTCGGTGCGGATCGCGTCGCCCTCGGCAGTGACTACCCGTTCCCCCTCGGCGAGCATCGGCCCGGCGAACTGGTCCGCTCGATGGACGATCTCGACGCCACCACCCGAGATCGCGTGCTCGGTGGCACGGCGATGGAGTTCCTCGGTGTCGAGCACACCGCCGCGACGGAGTCGTCCCGATGACCACCGCCGAACCGATCGACGTCTCGGTCTTCGAGCAACTCGCCGCCGCCGACCTCGAGCCGACCGCAGCGTTCGCGGCCCGGATGGATGCGTCGGACCCGCTCGCCCGTTTCCGCGACCGCTTCCTGATTCCGACCGGACCGGACGGCGTGCCCGTCGCGTACTTCGTCGGCAACTCGCTCGGTCTGCAGCCTCGCGACGCCCGCACGCTGGTCGACGAGGTGATGGACGACTGGGCCTCGCTCGGCGTGGACGGTCACTTCGACGCGAGACGACCGTGGTACCCGTATCACGAGAATCTTCGCGACGGACTCGCCCGCGTGGTCGGCGCGCACCCGAACGAAGTCGTCGCGATGAACTCGCTGACCGTCAACCTGCACCTGCTGCTGATGTCGTTCCACCGACCCGAGCTTGAGCGGCGCGTCGTGCTCATGGAAGACGGCGCGTTTCCAAGCGACACCTATGCGGTCACGAGCCACGTCGCGGCCCGCGGCGGTGATCCTGACCAGGACGTCGTACGACTCGCGCCCCGCGCGGGCGAGGATCTTCTTCGCACCGAGGACATCGTCGCCGAGATCCAACGACTCGGCGATCGGCTCTCGACCGTGATGCTCGGCGGCGTGAACTTCCGGACCGGACAGTTGCTGGACATGGCCGCGATCACCGCCGCCGGTCACGCGGTCGGCGCGACGGTCGGCTTCGATCTCGCGCACGCCGCGGGCAACGCGCCGCTCGCCCTTCACGACTGGAACGTCGACTACGCGGCATGGTGCTCGTACAAGTATCTCAACGGTGGCCCCGGCGCGATCGCGGGCGCCTTCGTGCACGAACGCCACGCTGCGAACCTCGACCTGCCGCGCTTCGCAGGCTGGTGGGGCAACGATCCGGACACCCGCTTCCGCATGCACCTCGAGGATCGCTTCGTGCCGGTGGCCAGCGCGGACGCCTGGCAGTTGAGCAACCCGCCCATTCTCGCGATGGCCCCGCTGGTCGCGTCGCTCGCCCTCTTCTCGGA
>CAYZSH010000345.1:0-3082 GCA_964481025.1 uncultured Isosphaeraceae bacterium | reverse complement strand
CGAGACCGTTCTCCCACGCGCCCTGCGAGGCATCGAACGCCGGCATCTGATACCCCACGCCGGTGAAGAGATCGGTCGCGATCATGCGGCCGGTCGCGCCGGACTCCTCGCCGCAGGTGAAGAATCGGTTCTCGGTGCCCTTGCCGGTCGCGGGGTTGAAGAGGGCGTTCACCGCCGGCACGTCCCCCGAGCAGAAGCGGGCGAAGTTGTAGAGCGAACCGCCGGAGCCGTTGGTGAGGGTCGCGACCGAGGTCATCGCGTCACGACCGGAGAGGACCTTGAGGAAGTCCGCGCCGGGGGCCGTCGCGACGTTCCACTGGCTGATGAACGCGCCGCCCGCAAAGCCCTTGGGCTGATGGGCGTGCTGGGCGCCGCCGGCGGTCGCACCGAACTCGTGGCAGACGAAGACCGACATCTGGTTCTCGCCGGCCATGTAGCCGCCCATGCCGTCGGGAATCCCGACGAACACGTAGCCATCGATCTCGTCGCCGACGGTGATGATCGAGACGACCTCGCGGACCGGGCTGCCCGGCGCGGGAATCGAGTAGGGCGTGTCGGACGACGACGGACCGGTGCGGACGACCTGGGCGTTGGCCGCCAAGGCCGCAGCCATCACCGTGGTGATGCCTGCGAAGAGCGTGAATCTGGACATCGAGCGGACTCCTGAGACGAGTGGATGGAACGAACGCGCGAAGAGGCGTCGCCCTCTTCGAGGCGAGGACGATCGGCCCACGGCGCAAAGAACAGCGCGGCGCGACTGCGAGGAGTCGTTGAACGTTGTGTTGCCTTGGCCGATCGCGACGAACCGTCGGCGTGCGGTCGCACCGCGCGCAAAAAGACGAAGGCGGGCCGCACAGCCCGCCTTCGTCACCCTTTCCCTCTCACCGCCCCTTGAGAGATTCGCTACGGCCGGTTCGCCTCCGGCGGCCGGCGTTCGATCGTCATGAGCTTCAGATACTCCTCGCCGTCGCGGAAGAATCGAACCGGCACCCGGACGCCGCTGAAGTAGTAGAGCGTCTGCTGGAAGTCGACGACGGAGCGGATCTCGACGCCGTTGATCTCGACGACGAAGTCGCCGACCTCGACGCCGGCCTTCGACGCCGGGCTCGGATCGAAGAGGTCGTCGATGAAGAGGCCGAACTCGGGCTTGGAGACCGCTTCGTACCTGGCGTCGTCGCCGAGCCGCCGCCGCAGTTCCTCGAAGGAGAGCACGGAGAAGCCGAGCCACGGCGACTCGTGGGTCCGCTTCTGCTTGAGCGCCTCGCCGACGGCGAGCGCGGTCTGGATCTGCATCGCGTAGGTGACGAACGGCTCGGGGGCCGCAGGCCGCGTCGACTCGAGCGTCGGCGCGGGCACGATCATGCCGACGACCTCGCCGGCCCCGTTGACGAGCGCACCTCCGACCGCGCCGGGCGAGACCGCCATGCTGCCGTGGATGAAGCTCCCGGTCAGGTCGGCCTGATAGCACGCCGCGGTCGGCAGCGCCATGATGATGCCCGGAGCAAACGTGCGGGACGAGCCGAACGGATCGGCGGCCGCGAAGACCGGATCGCCCTGCTCGAGCAGGTCGACCGAGCCGATCGTGGCGACCCGCAGCTGCCCGAGGCCCTCTCCCTCCTGAAGCTTGAGGCGGATGACCGCAAGATCGATCGTCGGCTCGCTCGCAAGCAGTTCCGCGTCGTAGCGGGCGCCCCATGAGGTCTCGACATCGACGACGTCCGTGAATCCACCGTCCTCGAGCAGCAGCGGCGAGCGGCAGCAGATGATGGTGCCGTCCGCATCGACAAGGATTCCGCTCGCGACGCGATTCCGCATGTAGCCCGGATACGGCGACTCCTCGGCGATCAACCACTTGCCCTCGAAGGCGACGCCGTCGGGCACCTTCTGATAGCTCGTGACAGTGACGATCGAGGGCGTCACCTTCTCGCAGAGCGCTCGAACAGCCGAGCCGAAGTTCGCGATCGCCGGATCGGTCGAGGGTGGAGGCACGGCCGCGAACGCCGTCGGTGCCGCCACCGAAAGCGTCGCGGCGAGTGCAAGAGCGATCGTGGCAGCGTCGTCGCGTGACATGACGGCGAAGGGTCGGGATCGTCCATGTGCCTCCCGCGAACCGAACGTTCAGGTTTGTTGAGTCGCCGCGGAGGCGCGACTCCGCGGCGAGCGCGGGTCGTAGTCTGCGGCGATGCGCCAGGTCATCGCCCTGCTCGTGCTGCTCGTCCCGACCACCGGTCTCGCCTCGCACGCTGCGCCGCCCGCGGCGACACCCGCTCGCGCGGCCGTCCCCGACGCCGCGATCGCGGTGCTTCGAGACGCGGTCGTGCGCGGTTACGCCGCCTACGTCTTCGAGCAGTACGCCGCCTCGCGAGTCGCCGCCGATCGGATGCGGGCGGCGGTCAATGCGTTCTGTTCACGCCCCACCGAGGAAGGTCTCGCACGGGCGAGGGAGAACTGGATCGATGCGAGGCGGATCTACGGGCGCACCGAGGTCTTTCGATTCGGCGACGGCCCGATCGACTCGATGCGTGGCGGCACCGAGACGCTGATCAACGCGTGGCCGGTCGACGAGGCGTACATCGACGCGGTGCCCGGCGCCCTCGCGCCGGGCATCATCTCGAACCCGACGAAGTATCCGGTGATCGCCGGCGTCATCCTGCGGCAGCTCAACCAGCGCGGCGGCGAGACCAACGTGTGCACCGGCTGGCATGCGATCGAGTTCCTGCTGTGGGGACAGGACCTCTCGGACAACGGCCCGGGCGCGCGGCCGGCGAGCGACTTCATCGACGGCCAGGCGGAGTTCGCCGAGCGTCGCCGCGACTTCCTCCGCGAAACGACCGAGATGCTCTGCCAGGATCTCGTGCGGCTCGAGAACGCATGGAAGCCCGAGGCGGACAACCATCGCGCTCGGTTCGTCGCGGATCCGGCCAAGGCGCTCCGCTCGATCCTGGCCGGCGTGGGTCTCCTGACCGGCTTCGAGATGTCGGGCGAGCGGCTCGCGGTGCCTTACGAGACGCGAGATCAGGAGGAGGAGCACAGCTGCTTCAGCGACACCACGCACGTCGACTTCATCGCGAACATCGAGGGC
>CAYZSH010000344.1:0-3086 GCA_964481025.1 uncultured Isosphaeraceae bacterium | reverse complement strand
GATGCAGATCGTGTTCGCGACCGTCACGCTGTTCGCGCCGCTGCTGCGGGGATGAGCATCGATCCGCGTTGGACTTGACGATCGATGGCGCCCGATCGGCGACGCGGCCGTCGTCAGATCGAAAGCGGAACGGTGTGTACACCGTGAAAGAACCCGGTCGGATCCGTCGACCGCTTGATCTCCATCAGCCGCGGCAGGTTCGCATCCCAGTAGGCGAAGGGCCAGTCGTCGAGATCCTCGTCGGCGTAGTTCACGTAGCACCCGCGGCCAAGCCACGGTCGCACTTCGTCGTAGAAGCCGCGGATCCACTCCAGATGGGCCGCGACCGTCCGCGGAGTCGAGTCGGACTGCCAAATCGTGCTGAACTGCATGCTGCAGATCGCGCCGCGATGCGCGAAGGCGGTGGCATCCGGTCGGACTGTGGCGATCCTGCCGCCGTAACCGTCGAAGAGGAGGGACGCTCGCTCCGATGCAGGGATCATCCTGCTCCGGCGCCGAACCTCGAACCAGTGACGGATGATCGAGACGGCGGCGTCGCCCAGCGGTTCGCGCGGCATCGATGACTTCTGCTTCCCGTAGCTCGCGCCGCTCCCGATCGAGGTGGTGCAGGAGGGTGGGGCTTGAGCCGTCGCCGTGATCGAGACCGGCCTCACGCCGCGGGGTATCAGGCCGACGGCAAGAGCGTTGGCCCATTCCGGGGGGCCTGGAACCGAGAGCGAGGCCCGGAAGATCGGTTCACCACCGGAGGCGTCGGAAGCGATCGATGCGACCGGCGAGATCCCCCATGGCGGGTTCGACTCGAGAAACGACTGCCACGCGCGGAACGCCGGTTCCAGATCGGACCATCGATATCGAACGGTGGCGATCGAACGGTTCACGGATGGAATCGGGTCGAAGCGGAACTTGGTCGCGACTGCGAAGGCGCCGCCGCCGCCGCCTCGCATGGCCCAGCCCAAGTCCTCGTGGAGTCCGTCGCCGGTGTCGACGATGGTGCCGTCGGCGAGAACGGCTCGCAGGTGGACGAGACGATCGCAGGTCAGGCCGAACTCGCGCGACGCCCAGCCCCATCCCCCTCCGAGCGTGATGCCCGCGATGCCGACGCCGGGGCATGTTCCGGAAGGAATGCTGAGGCCGTGATCGCAGTGGAGTGTCCGATAGATCGAGCCCAGCGAGGCGCCCGCTCCCACGGTCGCCAGACCGGTCGACTCGTCCAGCGAAGTCTCGTCCAGCCGCCGTAGATCGAGCACCAGACCGGGGCCTCCGCTTGCCCCTACGAAACTGTGCCCTCCCGAGCGAGGCACGAGCGGGACTCCTTCGAGCGAGGACCATCGCACCGCGATCGCGACGTCCCGCTCGTCGGCGACTTCGACCAATGCGAGAGGGCTCGACGGCAGTCGTCGATTCCACGTCAGCCGCCGACTGGCGTACTCGGGATCGTTCGGCAGGATGAGCCGACCACGCAGGGATCGTTCGAGCGCCTGAAGCCGACGACTCGTGAGCCGCGGGGGAGGGGTCTCGGCCTGCGCCTCCATCGTGCAAGGCACGAGCGAGGTCGCGAGGGCTCCGAGCGCAGTCGCGAGAAGCCGTCGGCGGGTGAGACTTCCGCCGCCCTCTCCGCTCGGCTCGGAACCGGCGTGAAGCAAGACCGGACTGGCGGAAGAACCGCCAATCCGGTCGATGCCTTGCCGAGGTCGCTCGGGGGTCAACGCGTGCCCCGATTGGTGGGATTCAAGGACACGGCCCCCAGCCGCCGAGCAGGATCGAGAGATCGGCACCATTGATCACGCCGTCGCCGTTGAGGTCGGCGTCCTCGCAGTTGCCGCCGCCGCAGGGACCCCACGAGGCGAGCAGTTCGGCGAGATCCGCGCCGTTCACTTCGCCGTTTCCGGTGATGTCGCCGGGGCAGAGGCAGAGCGTGTTGCCGCCAAGATCGGTGAACTCACCGGAGATCTCGTCGGGGAAGTTGTTGCAGATCGTGGTCGATTCGAGCAGCACGTTGTCGAAGGCGGGACGGACCCAGAGCCCGCCTGCGGATGTCGTCGCCACGTTCAGCTCGATCGTGCAGCCCGAGACGAGCGTCGAGGACGAGGCGTTCGGGAAGATGCTGAGCCCGCCGCCGATCGCAGCGCCGTTGCTGGAGATCAGGACATCGATGAGCGCCGTGTCGCCTTCGACGATGTGGATGCCTCCCGCCTGTGCGAGCGTCGTGTTGAGACGGACCTCGCTCTCCTCGATCGTGCAAGCGCCGCGGAAGATCTGGATGCCGCCGCCGAAGCCTGTCGACTGGTTCGAAAGCAGTCGGCATCCGCTCAAGGTCACCTCGGAGATGTAGAAGTACGCGCCAGCGCCGTTCGGGGCCGAGTTGTTCTGGATCCAGCAGTTCTCGATGACAGCTCGGCTGTACGCGGTGTAGATCCCGCCGCCGCCGAAGTTCGTTCCCGTGCCGACCTGCGTGCCGATCGTGCCGCCGCGGATCGTGAAGCCCCGAAGGGTCGGACCCGGATCGGTGTTGCCCGGAGTCGCGATCATCGTGATCACCGTGCCTGGCTGGCCGCTGCCGTTGATGGTCGTGACCGCAGGGCCGCCGACCGACTCCAGCGTGATCTGCCGGTTGCCAAGCGTGATCCGCTCGAAGTACGTCCCTGGCGAGACGCGAATGATCCAGCCCGTCACCGAACCGTTGATCGCCGCTTGGATCGTCGGGAAGTCTCCCGGGACCGTCGCGACGAGCCCGACCTCGCACTCGTCGGGGATGCCGTTGCCATTGGCGTCGGGGCTCGTGCCTGAGGCGATGTCGCAGGAGTCGGGAACGCCGTTGCCATTGCAGTCGGGCGTCAGGCCCTCCTGAATCTCGTAGGCATCACCGATGCCGTTGCCGTTGCAGTCGAGTCCGCCCTCCTGCATCACGAGGTGGGTCTCGCTTCCGGCAGTGATCGTGCCGACGCGGGTCTCGACGCCGGAGTAGATCTCGACCGCGAACTCGATGGTGCCTGATTCGCCCTCACCGGAGCCGCCTGCGGTCACCACGATCCACGCCTCGCTCGACACCGCGTCCCACGTGCAGTTGCCGCCGTTGGTCGCAAGCG
>CAYZSH010000343.1:0-3089 GCA_964481025.1 uncultured Isosphaeraceae bacterium | reverse complement strand
GATCGGCCGCTGCGACCAGTACCGCGCCGCCGCGAGCAGGTAGATCCCGACCACCGCGGCGACTGTCACGAGGATCGCCTGCACGAAACGGCGGTTGACGCGACGCACGAGCGATCGCTTGCGCAGCATCGATCGCCGGATCAGTCTCGCGGCGGCCCGCTCGTCTCCGAAGGCGTGGACCAGGTCGTCCGGGTCACCGCCGTCGGCGAGCCCGTCGCGAAAGTGCTCCGCGAGATCCCGCGCGACGTCCACGCGTTCGAGTCGATCGAGGCGGGCGCGGCGGGCGACCCGGCGCACCAGCGACTCGATCCCGCGCGGAAGCGCCGTCTCCTCGAAGACGGCGTCGAGATCGAGACGCCCCGTCACGCGGCCCCGCAGAAGATCTCGGAAGGGCGTCCGACGCAGTCGCCGGCCGAATGACCGCCCCGCCTCGGACGACGGGCTCGATGAGGCGTCGCTCATGCGAGCCTCCATCCGAAGGCGAGACGTCCGGTGACCACACCGAGCGCCTTCATCGCGTCGGTCACCGCCTGCCACTGGGCGCGATCCGCGGTGAGCCGGGCCTTCCCGTCACCGGTCAGTCGGTAGTACTTCCGCTCCCGCCCGTTGTCGGCGATGCGGCGCTCGCTCTCGACGAGTCCCTTCGCTTCCAGGTTGTAGAGAAGCGGGTAGAGCGTCGACTGGCCCATGTCGAGCACGCCGTCGGTGCGGCGGTCGAGGGCTTCGACGAGTTCGTAGCCGTACATCTCTCCGCGTGAGAGCAGACTGAGGACCGCGACCGGTCCGGCGCCGCGCATGAGTTCCCGTTCGATCCGCATGGGGGCCTCTCCTTGGCGAACGTGACCTGGCGGCCCGATCGGGACCGCAATACCTTGGCTGGCATACCATACTCGACACAGTCTGAGCGGTTTCGGGAATGTCGAGGCGAACCACAAGATCGAGTCCGACCGGTCGTACACTCGGGACGTGCGGCGCCGCCCTTCCAATCCGATCCTCCTCGGCCTGACCCTTGCGATGGCGTTCGGCTCCTCGCCTGTCATCGCCGACCCGCCCCCGACCCCGACCACGGGGCGGCGCGGGACCGAGCCTCCGGCTCCGGAGCGCCCCCTCGCTGAGGCGCCCGCCGAGGAGCAGGACGCGATCCGCGGCCTTCTGGGCAGCGACGCCTGGCCGCGACGGATCATCGCGGTCCTGCGGCTCCAGCGATTCGACTGCTCCGAGTCCGCCACGCTGCTTGCCGATGCTCGTCACGATCGCCATCCCGCGGTGCGGTCGTTCGCATGGCTCGCCCTTGGGCATCGACGGATTCCCGCGGAGCCCGACTGGCTGGCGCACGAGGATGATCCGCGGGTCATCCGGACGGCCCTCCGGGCGGGGTACGACATCGACGCCGACCGGCTGTCCCGGGGAGTCGCGGCGCTGTCGAAGAGTTCCGATCTCGACGACAAGCTGCTCGCGGCCGAACTCGCGATCCTCTCCGCCGACGACGACCTGCACGATCTCGCGACGAGCCTCGTGCAGACCGTGGTGCTTCGGATGAGCGACGAGGAAGGCGGCGCGTTCAGTCCGCGGCTCGCCCGCATCACCGGCGGCGAGGATCTTCGTCGGGCGTACAAGTGGCGGAACTGGTGGAAGCGGAACCGACGACGACCGCTTGACGCCGCCCGCCTGCTTCCGGCGATGACGCCCGCCACGGACATCGACCGAACGATCCCCACCCCGTCGCCCGAGGACGAGTGGAGCGAGGTGGCGACGATGGAGCTCGCCGACTTCTCGAAGCTTGCGGACCATCTCGAGCGGCTCGCGCACCAGCCCGTCGATCTCGCGATCGTCATCGACTGCACCGCGAGCATGTCCGGCGAGATCGCCGACGCACAGGGCGGCATCGATGATCTCATGCGGTTCGTCGGCGACGTCTCCGGCGGCATCCGCGTCGGCATCGTCGGCTATCGCGATCGACGCGAGAAGTTCGAGACCGTCGGCTGGGACTTCACCACCTCGATCGACGACGCTCGCAGGAACCTCTGGCGTCTGAGCGCGGAAGGCGGCGGCGACAAACCGGAACTCGTCGACGAGGGACTCGAACTCGCGGTCACGAAGTTCCACTGGAACCAGGCCCATCGCGGCGTGCTGGTGCTCGTTGGCGATGCACCGCCCCATCCCGGCCGCGGCGCCGCCTGCGTGACTCTGGCCGAGCACGCGCATCGGCATGGCGTCACCACCCACGTCATCGGTTGCGACCCGTCGATCGTCGACGACGACGATCCCGACGCGGAGATCACGACCGTCGAGTCCGAGCCCGACCAGATCGGCCCGGACGGCATCCGCGGCGCCGGCCGCCGGTCGTTCCGCCGCGAGCGGGCCTCGATCGGGTTCTTCCCCGAGATCGCCGCCGCCGGTGGCGGCCGCGTCGTCAACCTCGCCCGCGACGAGCGGCTCGTCCCCGAGATCGCCGGACTCGTGGTCGGCACCGAGTTCGAGGCGCCGATGGTCCAGTTCTTCGAGGTCTACATGGCCTTGATGCGGTAGAGACGAGTGCGACGAGCGAAGGCGTGATCCTCGCCCCGGTCAGGCTCGCCAACCCGTTTCAGGCGTCTCATCGTTGGACCTGAGCAGACTCCACGTCCGCTCGAGCATCTCCCGCACGCCGTCGCCGGTCGCGCCGCTCACCACCATCACGTCCTCGACATTGGCACCGATCGCATGTGCCGTGCGACGCACGAGCGTCTCCCGTTCGTCGGGATCCACGAGATCGATCTTGTTGAAGACGACGAGCTCGGGCTTCTCGGCGAGCGTGGGACTGAACGCGTGGAGCTCCCCACGGATCACCTCGTGGTTGCGGACCGGATCACTTCCATCGAGCGGCGCGAGATCGACGAGATGCACGATGACCTTGGTCCGCTCGATGTGCTTGAGGAAGTCGTGTCCGAGACCGGCACCCTCACTCGCCCCCTCGATGAGACCAGGGATGTCCGCGATGACGATGCGACGATCGCCGGGAAGCTCGGCGATGCCCGGCTGCGGGATGAGCGTCGTGAACGGATAGTCGGCGACCTTCGGCCGCGCCTTGCTGACCGCGGAGAGCATCG
>CAYZSH010000342.1:0-3091 GCA_964481025.1 uncultured Isosphaeraceae bacterium | reverse complement strand
TCATTCGCAACAACGGTCAGGAGCTCTGGCGTCGTGATCCCTGGGCGCGGCGGTTAACCAACTCGGTCGGTGACCCGCTCGTCTACGACGCGAACGCCTACCAGTTCCAGTCCAACGGCTATATCACGCCGAGCTGGAACGAGGTCGTCATCTACGAGATGCACATCGGCACCTACGGAGCGCTTCCGGGCGACCCGGTCCCCGCGAACTTCGACGAGTGCATCGCGAACCTCGATCACCTCGAGGAGCTCGGCGTCAACTGCGTCGAGCTCATGCCGGTCAACGAGTTCGCGGGGGACATCAGTTGGGGATACAACCTGGCGTATCCCTGGTCGGTCGAGAGTGCCTACGGCGGCCCGGACGCCTTCAAGCGATTCGTCGACGCCTGTCATGAGCGAGGAATCGCGGTCCTCATCGACGTGCTCTACAACCACTGGGGCCCGCAGGATCTCGATCTCTGGCAATACGACGGCTGGAGCGCCAACGGGAACGGTGGCATCTTCTTCTACAACGATCCCGGCCGGGCTTCGACCCCATGGGGGCCGAGGCCCGACTACGGACGGCACGAGGTACGGACCTACATCAAGGACAACGCGCTTCACTGGCTCGAGGAGTACCGGGTCGACGGCCTCCGATTCGATGCGACGAAGTACATCCGTGGCGTGCCGGAGACAGGTGAGTGGCTCGAGGACGGCTGGGGCGTCCTGCGCTGGATCAACGACTCGGTGGACGCCACTCAGCCGTGGAAGCTGATGATCGCCGAAGACTTCGCGGGATGGGCCGCGATGACGTCGCCGACCTCCAACGGCGGCGCCGGATTCGAGAGTCAGTGGGATGGCGCATTCCTTCATCCGGTGCGAGCCCTGGCGACGATCGTGAACGACTCCGACCGGAACATGGAGGAGCTCCGCACTTCGGTCATGAACTACTTCAACGGTCAGGCGACCCAGCGGGTCGTCTTCACCGAGAGCCACGACGAGGCGGCGAACCAGCCGCGTCTCCCCGAAGTGATCTGGCCGGCCAACGCCGACAGCTGGGAGGCGAAGAAGCGATCGACGCTCGCGGCCTCGGTGGTCTTCACCTCGCCGGGCATCCCCATGATCTTCCAGGGGCAGGAGTTCTTCGAGGATGGCACCTGGAGTGACGCGGTTCCCATGGACTGGGCACGCAAGGAGACCTTCAACGGCATCTTCCAGCTCTACCGCGATCTCGTGCATCTCCGCCGCAACCTCGGCGGCGCGACGCGTGGTCTCTGTGGCAACAGCACCGTCTTTCATCACTTGAACAACACCGACAAGATCGGTGCCTGGCACCGCTTCGATCAGGGCGGGGTCGGCGACGACGTCATCGTGGTCACGAACTGGACCAACCAGACCCGCGGGTCGTATCGCATCGGTTTCCCGCGCGGCGGGACCTGGCATTGCATCTTCAACTCGAACGCGACCAGCTACGACGCCGCGTTCACGGGCGGTGGACCGAGTGCGGTGCAGGCCGATGCGCTCGGCTGGGACGGCATGGGCTACAGCGCCGCGTTCGACATTCCGCCGTACACGGCGCTCGTCTTCTCGCAGAAGCAGCCGGACAACGGCGGCGGCGGCGGGACCCAGGACGGGCCGATCATCGTCGACGGCTCGCTCGACGATCTCTACGGCGACGCGGTCGTCGTGCAGGACACGCAGACCCAGTTCGGCGACTCGAGCCTCGGCCTCGTCGACTACGCCAACGGTTCGGAGATCGACGGCCTGCACGCCCGTGTCGAGGGCGACACGCTCTATCTGCTGTTCACCGGCAACCTCGAGAGCAACTTCAACAAGCTCGACATCTTCATCGACTCGATTCCGGGCGAAGGGCAGAACCGTCTGCGTTCGGACAACCCCGAGGTGAAGTTCGGCGGGCTCAACCGCATGGGTGGCACCGGTCGCGGTGCGGAACCCGGACTGCGGTTCGATGCGGGCTTCGCGCCGGACTTCTGGATCGATGTCACCTGCGGCGGCGAGTTCGGCGTCACCTTCGACACGTTCATCAACTGGTCGCGTCTGCTGACCGACGGTGGTGCCGAGGCGTCGTGGGGCTTCGCGGGTCCCGGTGGACCGGGCGCGGGCGAGGCGATCTTCGCCGACAACGGCATCATCGCGTCGATCGACAACTCGAATGCGGCAGGAGTCGACGGGGGCACCGGGTCGGCCGACGGCAGTGGCGTGACGACCGGCGTCGAACTCGCCATTCCGCTGTCCGTGCTGGATTGGAACGAGGGCGATCCGATCCTCGTCGCCGCGTTCGTCAACGGCTCCAACCACGACTATCTCTCGAATCAGGTCATCGGTCCGCTCGGCGGCTCGGCGAACCTCGGTGAACCGCGGGTGCTCGACTTCGGAACGATCGCAGGCGACCAGTTCGCGGTGGTGCTCGAGGGCGAATCCTCGCCCTGTCCGGGCGACTTCAACGGTGACGGTCAGGTGAACGGTGCCGACTTCGGATCGCTGCTGGCCTCGTGGGGGGCGTGCGGTGGATGTGCCGCCGACCTCGATGGCAACGGTCAGGTGAACGGGGCCGACGTCGGACTGCTGCTGGCCGTGTGGGGGCCGTGTCCCTGACCCCCAGGTCAAGATTCTGTGAGGGCCTTTGGTTGGGACCGAAAACCGGAATCCGGTTCGGACGATTGGAAAAATTGCTGGAAACGGTCTGGTCCGAAACGTAGTTTGGGCAAGATTGAGGAACCCGCCGCCGGGACCCCGGCTGCGAACAGGAGAACCCCGAGATGAAGATTCGCATGCTTGCGGCGATCGCCGCGCCCCTCGCCCTGACCCTCGCCGCGTCGGCGCAGGAAGCGGTCATCGACGGCGTCGTCGATGCGTCCTACGGCGACGCGGTCGTCGTGCAGGACACGCAGACCCAGTTCGGCAACGCTGACATCGGTCTGATCGACTGGGCCAACGGTTCGGAGATCGACGGTGCGTTCGCGTACATCGCCAACGAGACGCTGTTCGTCGTCTTCGCCGGCAACCTCGAGAGCAACTACAACAAGCTCGACGTCTTCATCGATGCCATCCCCGGTGAGGGTCAGAACCCGATCCTCGGGAACAACAACGAC
>CAYZSH010000341.1:0-3108 GCA_964481025.1 uncultured Isosphaeraceae bacterium | reverse complement strand
CCCAGACTGTCGGCGATCCACCCCGTGACCCACGGGCTCACGATGCCGCCCAGCGAGAAGAAGGTCACGATCGCGCCCGCCGCGGTGCCCGCTCGACTGGGGAAGAGGTCGGCGCAGATCGAGTAGTACAGGCTGTTCGGTGCCACCGAGAATCCGATGCCGATCGACAGGAAGATGATCGCCGTGGTCAGCGATCCCGCCATGCTCACGGGGATGAAGCAGAACACCGCGATCGACTGGCAGATCCAGATGACGTGCACACGGGCGATGCGGGTGCGGCCGGTCCGGATCTTGAGATGATCGGACAGCCAGCCCGCGAGGCCCATCAGCACGATCGCGGCTGTCCACGGAAGGGTCGTGAAGAGTCCGACCGACGACATCCGGACTTCCCAGGTCTCTTCGAGGTAACCCGGCAACCAGGTCAGTCCGAAGTAGAGCACCCAGCCGAAGGCGAAGAAGGACCATCCGGTCGCGAGCAGCGTGCGATCGAGCAGCACCCGCCGAATCGGGATCGATGGCCGCGGCTGCGACGATGACGCCCTCTTCGAGTGCTCGGGTGCGCGGTAGAAGATGATGAACCCGATCGCCATGACCATCGCCAGCACCCCGATCGCGACGAACGACCAACGCCAGCCGAACTCGAAGATCCACGGGGCGAGGACGAGGCCCCCGAACACCATCGCGACCGGGACGCCGATCAGCGAGAACGACACCGCCCGACCAAGTTCGGAAGGACGCATCCAGTCCACCAAGGCTCGATTCAGGGCGAGAAAGTTCATCCCTTCGCCGAACCCCAGCAGCACGCGAAGAAGGATGAAGATCCAGAACCCCTGCACGAAGCCCTGCGCGATCATGATGACGGCCCAGGCCAGCAGCCCGATGCTCCACATCCTCCGGACGCCGTAGTGGTCGAGCAGGATCCCGGAGATGCCGTTGACGACCAGACTGCCCATCGCGAAGGCCGACATCAACAGGCCGAAAGACGCGTCTCCCAGGTCGAACTCATTCTGGATGGGCTCGATATCGAGCGACAGGACGACCCGATCGAAGTAGCTGACCATCGCCACCATCGCACAGAACGCCGCCACCACGAAGCGGAGTCCGTCCCGACTCGTCGGATGAACGGGTGCTCGACCTTGATCAGGTGTCACATGCGTCGTCAACGGAGGCTCCGAGCCGAGGGATCGGCAGTCCGAACGGTACCGACGTCCGACACGGCAGGAACCCATGGCGATTCCGCTGTACGATCCAAGCCTTGATGGAACGGACCGATTCGGAACTTCGCATCTGCCTCCTCACGTCGCAGCCGCTGCTTGAGGATCCGTTCCCTGCGGATGACTGGCCCTGCGACCCGCGGCCATTCCTTCCGGATGCCACGTGGCATGTCGAGACCCTGGCCGGCAAGTCCGCCTCGGTCCCCATCGTCCAACGACTGATCGACTCCAATCGCTTCGACCTCTTCTTCAACCTCTGCGATGGCGCTGCCGACCAGGAGGACCTGCCGGGAATCGAGGTCATCGAGACCATGGAACGGGCGGGCGTCCCGTTCGTCGGGGCGGTCTCCGCGTGCTACGAGCCGACGCGCTGCGAGATGAAGGCGGCGTGCGAAGCGGAAGGCATCGCCGCCCCCCGCGGGCTGATCGCCACCAGCGAGGACGACATCGATTCGGCGATGGCGACGCTCCGCTTCCCGATGTTCGTGAAGCACCACAGCAGTTACTCGAGCGTGGATCTCACCCGCCGATCGAAGGCGTGCTCTCCGAACGGACTTCGCATCCAGGCGCGGAAGATGATCCGACGCCACGGCGCGGCGTTGATCGAGGAATACGTCGACGGCCTCGAATGCACCGTGCTCGTCGCCGAGAACCCCGACGATCCCGAGCGGCCGATCGCGTACACGCCGATCCAGTACGACTTCCCCAAGGGCGAGCACTTCAAGCACGAGGACCTCAAGTGGGTCGACTACGACGGCATGGCCAGCCGACCGGTCGATGATCCCGTGCTCGATGCCAGACTCCGCGACGAGTGCGGCCGGTTCTTCCGACGGCTCGGGGCCGCGAGCTTCGCTCGCTGCGACGTTCGGGTCGATCGCCGAGGTGTGCCGCACATGCTGGAGATCAACCCCAACTGCGGGATCTACTACCCCGAGGGTGACTACGGCAGCGCAGACCTCTGCCTCTCGTACGATCCGGCGGGCCATGCCGGGTTCACGAGAACGCTGGTCGACGCCGCGTTCGCCCGTCATGCCCTTCGCCAGTCCACGCTGACGCACGATCACTCCGCATGAAGATCACCCGCATCACCGTCCACCAGATCGACCTTCCCCTGCACGAGGGCTCGTACTCGTGGTCGGGTGGCAAGTCGGTCGAGGTCTTCGATTGCACGGTCGTCGCGATCGAGACCGACGCCGGGCTCATCGGTCACGGCGAGATCACCCCGCTCGGCCCGGTCTACCTGCCGTCGTACGCCGCAGGTGCCCGCACCGCGATCGCCGAGATCGCCCCGGCGCTCATCGGGCTCGATCCGCGGGAAGTCGACGTCGTGAACCGCGTGATGGACGCGACGCTCAAGGGTCACCCGTACGCGAAGAGCGCCCTCGACATGGCGTGCTGGGATCTCCTCGGGAAGAGCGCGGGCATGCCGCTCGTGACGCTTCTCGGCGGCCGATGCGGCGACGACTTCACGCTCTATCGCGCCATCTCGAAGCAGGATCCCGACGCGATGGCGGCGAACCTCGCGGGGTACCGCGCCGAGGGGTATCGACGATTCCAGCTGAAAGTCGGCAGCGATGTCGCCACCGACATCGCTCGCATCCGAGCGTGCCGTGCCGTGCTTGAAGACGGCGACATCCTGGTCGCCGACGCGAACACCGGCTGGCATCCGCACGAGGCCGCCCGCATCGTGCGGGCGGTCGCGGATCTCGACGTCTACATCGAGCAGCCGTGCCTGTCGTACGAGAACTGCCGGTCGATTCGGCGTCGGACGACGCACCCCTTCGTGCTCGACGAATCGATCGACGACCTCGCGACGCTGCAACGAGCGATCGCGGAAGACGCGATGGACGTCGTGAACATCAAGATCGGCAAGTTCGGAGGCATCACGCGGGCG
>CAYZSH010000340.1:0-3117 GCA_964481025.1 uncultured Isosphaeraceae bacterium | reverse complement strand
GGTACTCGTCGCAGAGCTTCTTGAGGCCCTCGGCCGGGACGTCGGTGTCGAGCTTCACACCGAGGTCCTTCTTCACCTTGTCGAAGGCGTTCTCGAAG
This sequence comes from uncultured Isosphaeraceae bacterium, assembly GCA_964481025.1. Taxonomy (GTDB): domain Bacteria; phylum Planctomycetota; class Phycisphaerae; order Phycisphaerales; family SM1A02. The sequence goes on along the minus strand of CAYZSH010000340.1, from coordinate 3,019 downwards.
TGATGGTGGTCGACGCCCATCACCACGTCGCCGTACATGTTGATGAGTCGCCGATACGCGTCCCACGCGAATCGCTCGTTGCCGGTGAGTTCCGCGAGGCCGCGGACCGACTTCTCGGTCAGACCGAGGTTGAGAACGGTGTCCATCATGCCGGGCATCGAGACGGCGGCACCCGAACGGACGGAGACGAGCAGCGGATCGGTGTCGGAACCGAAGGTCTTGCCGGTCTCCTTCTCGAGCCGCTTGATGCCGGTGCGGATCTGATCGACGAGTCCCTTGGGGAATCGCCCACCCTCGTCGTAGTACGCGGCGCAGGTGTCGGTGGTGATGGTGAAGCCCGCGGGGACGGGCAGGCCGATCGCGGTCATGTCCGCGAGGTTCGCGCCCTTGCCGCCGAGCAGCAGCTTCTGCGTCGACTTGCCCTCGGTGAGGGTCTTGCCGAACGAGTAGACCATCTTGGTGCCGCTGGCGCGGCCGCGCGCGGCCGGAGCCTTCTTGGTGGTCGAGCGACGCGCCGACTTCTTGGTGGCCATCTGGAGTGGGTCCTTCCGCCGGATCAGGGTCCGGTCACTGGTTCGAGGCGCAGCCGTGCGATCGAGGCGATCGCCGGCCTTCCTTCACGAGGGGGACGAAACGGGCCGGGAAGTGTAATGGCCGCGCTCGCGGACCGCGCTCCTCGAACCGCTGAACCTGTCCACGAAACGGGCGGATAGCCTGCCGGGTCATGTCGCCCGATTCACGACTCGCACCTCCGCAGATCAAGCCCGGCGACGGCGTCGATGGCCTGCTTCGGTCGTGGCCACGCCACCAGCCTCTGGCCTTGCTTCACAGCGCGGGCGGCGGTGGCGAACCGGCGTTCACCTTCGCCGCCACGCCCGTGGCCTGTGTGGAGGCCCGCGGCCCCGGGGCCTGGGACGTCATCCGACGCACCCTCGACGGTGCCGTCGGCAGTCGCGCCGCATCAGCGGTCTCCGACGATTCGATGCCCGATGGTCGCGGCCACATCGTGGTCCTCGGCTACGACCTCTTTCGACCGCTCGAGCCGACCGCGATCGCGCCGCGCGGCGCCCGCGATGATCGAGGCTGGCCGGACGCCCTGCTCCTGCGATGCGAAGGCGGCCTGCTTGCCCACGAAGGCTCGATCGTGCTTCGAGGCGACCCGCGGGCGGTCCCGGCCCTGACGCCGCGGTCCGTCGCCGGTCCGCTCCCTCGACCTCTGGTCGGTGCGATCCAGCCCGACCGCCCCGCCGAGGCGTACCGCGAGGTGGTCGCCGAGGTGGTCGAACGGATCCACGCCGGCGAGTGCTTCCAGGCGAACCTCGCTCAGCGTTTCGGGGTTCGGTTCCGGGGCAGCGTGCGAAGCCTCGCCGCCGCCGCGTTCGAAGCGGCGCAGCCGCGTCACGGCGCCCTCGTCGAGTGCGGGCCGGGCCGCGCGGTGGTCTCGATGAGCCCCGAGCTCTTTCTTCGGACGGTCCCCGGGCCCGAGGGTGTCTCGGTCTCGACCCGCCCGATCAAGGGGACCCGCCCGGCGGACACGCCCGCCCGCGAACTGCTCGAGAGCGAGAAGGACACCGCGGAACTCGCGATGATCGTCGATCTCATGCGGAACGATCTCGGACGGGTCTGCCGCTTCGGCTCGATCCGCGTCACCGACGGCCGACGCATCGAGAGCCATCCAACCGTGCACCACGGCGTCGCCGAGATTCGCGGCCTGCTGCGATCCGACGCGTCGATCACCGACCTGCTGGCCGCGACGTTCCCGCCTGGATCGGTGACCGGCGCGCCGAAGGTGCAGGCGATGCGGACGATCGACGAACTGGAGCCGGTCCGACGCGGGCCCTACTGCGGCGCGATCGGGTGGATCGGCGACGACGGCCGCATGACGCTCAACGTCGCGATCCGCACGATCAGCTGCGCCGGGGTGCCTCTGGGCGCGGCCGACGAACTCGACGGACGACTGGACTACCACGCCGGCTGCGGCATCATCGCGGACAGCGATCCCGAGTCGGAACGACTGGAGAGTCTCGACAAGACCGAGGTGCTGCGGCGGACGCTCGAACTGCTCGCGCGTTGAGACGGTCGTGAGTCGACGCGATCAGGCGGCGGCATCGCCCTCGCCGCGAAGCTCGCGGGCCTGCCGCTGGAGCTCCTGCTTCGCCTCGATGTACGAGAGGATCTGGTCCGCGACCATCTTCTGGTGCGCGGCGTTGAAGCTGAAGTCGAACGCGATGCCGACGTACGTCTTCTGCGTCGAGTCGATGTGCGTGTGCACGACCTTGCCCGAGACGCAGACCGGCACCGAGACCTCGGGCGCCAGCGACAGTCGCAGCCAGAGCACGCGATGCCGACCGAGTGCGCCCGAGTCGTCGGGACCGACGATCACGCCGACGCCTCCGCCGCCGAGGTTCGCGAGTTCCGCGGTGAACTTCGGACCGACCTCCGGCATCACGGATGCGGGCAGCGTGCCGTCGCCGTCGAGCGGCTGCCCCTTCTTCCAAGCCTCCCACGCGAGTTCCGTCGCGCGCTCGGCGGGGATCACCGACTTCGGATCAAGCAGCGGCCAGAGTTCGACCCGCGGAAGGGTGATGCCCTGCGTGTCGACGCGGAGTCGGCGCCGCTGCGACCGCGCGACGCCCTCGGGCATGCGGAGTCGAAGCATCGGATGCGGGTGCCGACGATCGCCCTTCACCTCGCCGAGGTTGACGGTGCGGAACGTCCAGCGGTTCTGACCGACGGTGATCGCCGCGGCGAGTTCGGTGCCGGTGTCGATGTGCATGTCCTGACCGAGCGCCATGGGGCTTTCGGCGAGGATCTCGCCGTCCTCGATCGCGATGATCCGCACCCGCCACACGAGGTCCGGGCCCGCGGCGTGACCGTCGGGCTCCTCGCCTTCATGATCCGGATGGGCGATGGCGATCTCGATCGCACCGCCCCGCTCCGCGATCTGGTGCAGGAGGCGCTTCCACTCGTGGGTTCTGCTTCTGGATGCCGGCACGCCGGTGACTCGCTTTCCGATCGG
>CAYZSH010000339.1:0-3118 GCA_964481025.1 uncultured Isosphaeraceae bacterium | reverse complement strand
CACACCCGGTATCCTCCCGCCGATGAATGCGACGAACGCGATGACGGATCCGGTCGCCCGGCTCGAATCGGCGGCGGCTGCGGCGGTGGCCGCGGTCGGCGGTGACGCTGCCGGCGGGGTCGATGCGGGGCTCAAGCCTTCGGCGAAGCCTGAATTCGGCGACTTCCAGTTGAACGCGGCGATGGCCCTCGGCAAGAAGCTCGGGCGGAATCCTCGCGAGATCGCGGGGGAGATCGCGGCGGCGCTTCTCGCCCCCGAGACGGGCGTCGCGGATCTCGTGGCCGAGCCCGAGATCGCCGGTCCGGGCTTCATCAACCTTCGACTCCGACCCGAGGCGCTGGCCGCGGCGCTGTCGGGCATGGATGCGGACGACCGTCTCGGGGTCCCGCTCGACGAGCGCACGCACGCCGTCACCATCGACGTCTGCGGCGTGAACGTCGCGAAGCAGATGCACGTCGGCCACCTTCGCTCGACGGTGATCGGCGACACCGTGGCCCGACTGTTCGAGCGGCTCGGCCGCACCGTCCACCGGCAGAACCATCTCGGCGACTGGGGTCTTCCGATCGCGATGACGCTGCACAGCCTGCTGAGCCGCGGCGTGGATCTGGCGACCCTCGACCTGGACACCTTGAACACCGCGTATCGCGATGCGCAACTCGACGCGAAGGGCGATCCCCGCGGACTTGCGGCGGTCGCGACGAACCGGTGCGGCCCGCACCGGCTCGCCGAACTCGAGTGCCAGCAGGAGTCGGCCGGCGAGGCGCAGGCCGCCGCCCGCGAGGCGCTCGTGCGTCTCCAGTCGGGCGACCCGGAGATGGTCGCGGCGTGGAAGCGGCTCATCGAGGTGACGATGGACGAGGTCTATCGCGCGACGTCGCTTCTCAACACCCGCATCACGCCGGAGAGCGAGCGTGGCGAGTCGAGTTTCCGCGACGACCTTGCCGAGGTCGTCGATGCGTTCGTGCGAGCCGGTCTCGCGGTCGAGGACGACGGCGCCCTCGTCGTGAAGTACGAGGACCGCGAGCGGCCGATGCTCATCCGCAAGCGGGACGGCGGCTTCCTCTACGCGACCACCGACCTCGCGGCCCTGCGTCACCGCGTGCAGGCGCTCGACAGCGACGAGGTCGTCTACGTCGTCGACGCCCGTCAACGCGACCACTTCCGCGACGTCTTCGACGCGTGCCGGATGATCGGCTGGGCGACGCTCCCCGACGGCGTCGAGGCGACGCTCGTGCATCTCGGCTTCGGCACCGTGCTCGGCCCCGACAAGAAGCCGCTCAAGACTCGATCGGGCTCGAACTTCAAGCTGATGGACCTGCTGCAGGCCGCGGTCGATCGCGGCACCGACGCGGTGCGCACGCGAGCGGCGGATCCGAACGCACCGACCCACGGACTTGCCGACGCGGACCTCGCCGCGATCGGCGCCGCGGTCGGCATCGCGGCGATCAAGTACGCCGATCTCTCGGGCGACACCGGACGCGACTACGTCTTCGATCTCGACCGCATGATCGCCTTCGAGGGCGACACCGGCCCGTATCTGCAGTACGCGCACGCCCGACTCTCCTCGATGCTCGAGAAGGCCGGCGACGTGTTCGATGCCGATGCGACATTCAAGCCCGAGACGCCCGAGGAACGACGACTCGCCCTGCTGCTGCTCCGCTTCGGCGACACCGTCCGCGATGCGGCGGCCAGTCTCGAGCCGAGTCGCCTCTGTCGATACCTCTACGCGGTCGCGACGGAGTTCAGCACCTTCTACTCGGCGTGTCCGGTGCTCAAGGCCGACGAGCCGGAGGTCGTCGCGTCGCGTCTGCGGCTCGTGTCGCTCGTGCGCCGCGTGCTCGCCGACGGACTCGACTGCCTCGGCATCGAGGCCCCACCACGCATGTGACGTTCCCGGAACCGCATCCGATGCTGACCACCCCCGATCACCCCAACCTTCGCACGCACGATCACCCGCTCATCTCGCACAAGTTGCGGATCCTGCGGGACGCGGAGACGAGCCCGCAGACCTTCCGGCGCGTGCTCGGCGAGATCGCAGGGCTCATGACCTACGAGGCGCTCCGAGATCTGCCGACCAGTCGCTGCACGGTGCGGACCCCGCTGGCGGAGTGCGCCGCGATCCGACTCGCCGCTCCGATCACGATCGTCCCGATCCTCCGGGCGGGGCTCGGCATGACCGACGGCATCCTCGATCTGGTGCCCGAGGCCCGGGTCGGACACATCGGTGTCCAGCGCGACGAGTCCACCAAGCGGCCGGTCGAGTACTACGAGAAGTTGCCACCCGACGTCGCCGACGGGCCGGTACTGGTGGTCGATCCGATGCTCGCGACCGGCGGCAGCGGCGCCCATGCGGTCTCGTACCTCAAGGATCGCGGCTGCCACCAGATCCGGTTCCTTTGCCTCGTGGCCGCCCCCGAAGGCGTCCAGCGGATGCAGGAGGCGCATCCCGATGTGATCGTTCATGCCGCGGCGCTCGACGAGCGACTCGACGAGCGGGCGTACATCGTGCCCGGGCTTGGGGACGCGGGCGACCGCGTGTTCGGCACCCTGTAGATCCCGCGTCGACAGCCGCCGATCGCTGGCGCGACCGGCCGGGATCAGCGATGATCCCGCCATGGCCGAGCAGAAGAACACCGAATTCGATCGACCCGGCGGCTACGCCACGCCGAAAGGCGCGATCCACGTCCAGTCGAAGGCCGCGAAGGAGATGCTTGAGGCGGACATCCGCCTGCTTGGCGACACGGTGCCACCGCATGCGACCCCGAGCACGGGCGTCGAACCCGCGTATCGCGCTGACGATCCGGACACGCGGCTCTACGTCGGCGACTGTCGCGACGTGCTCCCCAACCTGCCCGACCGCGGCGAGGTCGATCTGGTCTTCGCGGATCCGCCGTTCAACTGGGACGTGCCCTACGACGAATGGCGCGACGGCATGCCACGGGCGGAGTTCGAGCGGTTCACCTTCGACTGGCTCGATGCCTGCGTGGACTGCCTCGCCCCGCACGGCTCGATCTGGGTGAACATCCCCGACGACACCTGCGCCGAGATCGTGATGCACCTCAAGCGTCGCGGACTCACGATGATCAACTGGTGCGTCTGGCACTTCCGGTTCGGCCAG
>CAYZSH010000338.1:1828-3136 GCA_964481025.1 uncultured Isosphaeraceae bacterium | reverse complement strand
CCGTCGTTGCCGCCGCCGAGCTGCACGATCACGAGGATCCGATCGGCACCGATGGTGCGGGTCGGCGTGGCGGGGTCGGGCGCCAGTCCGAAGGCCGCGTTCTCGACGAACCACGGCACGGTCGCCACCGTCGAGGCCAGCGTGACACCGCGCTGGAGCAGTTCGCGTCGGGAGAAGGATCGGTGGTCGTCGGTCATGACGAAATCCGGGGAGTGGCGTGGTGCTCGGTCAGCACAACTGGTACTCGGGAAGCGCGGTGATGATCGCGAGCATGGCGACGATCCGATCGCGATCGACGCGATCGCCGACGCCGGCGAGGAAGGCACGGAGCTCCCGACGTCGATCGGGATGCGGCTCGGTGCCGAGGCAGAATCGCAGCAGGTAGTCGACGGTCGCTTCGGGATCGGGCGGACCGTCGCTCGAGAGATGGGCGACGAGTCGCTCGGCGGGGAACGGCGCGGCCGCGTCGCCCTCGCCGACCAGCAGGTTCACGAGCACGTTCTGTCGCACGAAGAGCGTCGCGGTGTTGATCCAGGCGCGGCCGCCGTCCCAACCCTTCACGGACGGCGGCTGGAACAGCGACTGGCCCATGCGGTCGGCGTCGTCGAGCAGTCGGTTCACGTCCCGGGTCGGCGTGCCGAGACTCCGGATCGCCTCGACGAGCAGTTGGATCGGACTCTTGACGATCGCCCCGCGGTTCGCGGGATCGTGGAAATGCCGGCTGGCGAAGAGTTTCGTGAGTACCGGGGCGAGATCGAACTCGTGCCGACGAAGGAGCTTCGCCAGACCATCGATCGTCCGCTGGGCATCGCGGCTCCGCGGACCGGGCGCGTCGTTCACGAAGAAGCGGTAGAGCTTCCCGGCGAGGAAGTTCGCGGCCTCGGGGCGTGAGAAGAGGACGGCGAGCACCTGATCCCCGGTGAAGGGTCCGCGTCTTCCGAGCACCGTCTTCACCCCCGGGTCGTGCCGGTCCTCGCGGAACACGACGACATCGTCGTCGATGTCGAGACCGGTGAGACAGCGGGCGACCTCCTTGATGTCGTTCTCGGTGTACGCGTTGCCTTCCCCGAGGACGAACAGTTCCATGAGCTCGCGGGCGAGGTTCTCGTTCGGATTGCCGCGGACGTTGCGCTGCCCGTCGAGATACCGAACCATGGCAGGGTCGCGAAGGATGCCGACCGCAAGCCATCGCGCATCGCCCACCGCATGCGCTCGGAACAGCCGGTTCTGCGCGAGCATGTGCCAGCTGTCCTCGATCGTGCGGTAGCCGGTCGCGTAGTGCCCGTGCCAGAAGAGCGTCATCTTCTC
>CAYZSH010000338.1:0-1728 GCA_964481025.1 uncultured Isosphaeraceae bacterium | reverse complement strand
TCGACGAGTCGCGCGATCGCGCCGTCGAGCCCGGCGGCCTGCAGCACCCCGATCTCCTCGGGCGTGCCGCCGAATCCCGCTCGCCGAAGGAGATGCGCCGCCGACCAGAAGTCGAAGTCGCGATCAGGCAGCGGACTCAGGGGATCGGCCGGCATGACATGAGACTAGCCGGGCGGCGGTCGATCGGCTCCCGGGAATCCGGGATTCACCCTCACAACGCCGGGTCGGGGAGGCCCTTGCGGCGCTGGAACCGTCCGATCATCCAGCCCCCGATCGCGGTGAGTGCCGCGACGGGAAGCAGGGCGGCGGTCCGGTTCTCGACGAACCCGATCCACGCGAGGGGCGCGAGCAGAGACGACATCACGATCACGGTCGGGATCGCCCGCGTTCGGAGCGGATGCTCGCCCGCGACCAGCGCCGCGATGACGTACATCGGGAACGGAATCGCGTAGAGCCCGAGGAACGACAGATAGACCGACTCGCTCGCCAGCCCCGGAAGTCCCGCGACCGCGCCGACCGCGACGGCCATCGCGAGGGCCGGGCCGGACGCGAATCGGCCGCCGGCGAGCAGCGGAACCTCCCGGGCGTGGGCGCCGATGGTGAAGACGAGTTGCAGCGTCCACTGGGCGATCGCGAACGGCAGCACCGCTTCGGCCAGATGATTCGGCGAGAGCCGATCGAAGGTCAGTGCCGCGAAGATCAGCATGCCTGCGAACACCACGCCGAAGACCGCGAACGCGTGACGGCTCGGCGACTGCTGACGCATGCGGTGGAAGGTCGCATCGAGCGCCGGGCAGGCGAGGAACCCGAGAGTGATCACCGGAATCGCCGCGAGCAGCGAGGCGCCGCCTTCGGGGGTCGATGCGTCGGGAAGGCCACCCGCCCGACGCAGGGCGATCGCGAAGAGCGTGCCCGAGGTGACCGCGGCGATGGTCGCGAACCATCGCCAGAACCGATCGCTGCGGGCACCGAGTGCGATCGCCGCGGCGGTCCAGGTCAGGATCGTGCCCAGGACCGGCCACGCGAGGGTGTCGCCGACGGCGCCCGCGACGCCCGGGTCGTCGGTCAGCGCGTCCGCCGCGACCGTGGGCACGAACACGAACGATCCGCACGCCCAGCCGATGAAGAAGACCTGGAACGAGATGGTCGCGAGGCTGAACCAGCGGACGGCGGCCGCATGGCGGGTCGCGAATCGACGGCTCGCCTCACGATCGAAGAAGTAGCCGAAGCCCGCACAGCCGAGCACATTGGGAATCAGGAACGCCCAGAACCCCGCCCAGCCGAAGCGGGCGAGGAGGATCGTCGGCAGGAACATGCCGATGCACCACGTCCAGCTGGAGGCGCCGAAGAGTCCCCAGCCGATCGTGCATGCGACGCCGCCGGGCACCCCGGCCGAACGCCCGTCGTCCGTCACCGTCGATTCGGTCATGCGTCCGCGCCGCGGCTCTCAATCCGCTGGCGCCGCTTCTCCCGCAACTGCTCGGCAAGATCCTTCGGCGTGCAGTGGAAGGTGATCGAGCATCGCCCGACCCGGAGGTCACGATCCTTCCCGCGGCGGGAGAGCTGCTGGCTGATCTCCATCTCCAACGAGATGTTGAACTCGCCGCCCGCGGCGATCTTCGCCTCGACGTCCTCGGAGTTGGTCACGGTGTAGACGGCGGGGCCGTAGCAGGGGCGGAGGAACTTGTATTCCATCCGCTTGCAGATGACCTCGTAGTCGCTGCCGCA
>CAYZSH010000337.1:0-3181 GCA_964481025.1 uncultured Isosphaeraceae bacterium | reverse complement strand
GGCCCGGGCGAAGTCGCCGCGCTTGGCCGCGATCGCGCCGCGGCCGTTGTAGGCGGGACCCGCATGCTCGCCACCACAGGCCAATTCGAATCGGCGATCGGCCTCATCGAGCTTTCCTGCCTCCGCCAACGTCCATGCTTCGGCGATCTGAGGATCTTCTGCAGGCTTCCCGGGGTCGTTGCTCATTGATGAAGTCCAGGACTCGAACGTGGATGGAGAGAGGGAGAGGAGTCTATCGGGCGTCGCCTTCCGGCGGCCCCGCACGGTCGATTCCGCACTCCCTTCCCGAGCGTCTGGACCCTATTGCGGACCCGAGGCGGACTCGAGCGTTTGGACGAGGTCTGCGACGAACAGTTCGGGTCGGCGGAGCGACGAGTCCGCGAGCAGGTCGCTCCGCGGTCGGTCGGCGCGCTCGGCGGCGAGAGCCGCGATCGCGCCGAATCCCGCCACATCGGTCGCCACCATCTCCGGCATGCCGGCCCAATGCAGAAGACTGGCTCCAACGCGGGCTCGGTGGGATGTTCCGGCAAGCGTCACGACCGGAACGCCCATGGAAAGCGCCTCGCAGGTGGTGGTCGTGCCGTTGTACGGATAGGTATCGAGCGCCACGTCGATCTCGTCGTAGAGAGCAAGATGGCCTCGAGTGTCGGGGGTCCGATCCAGCAGACGAACTCGAGCAGGATCGATGCCGAGGTCGCTCAGGCATGAGATCAAGCGATGGGCCGTCGACTGGTCGTGGAAGCTCCTCGACTTCACCAGAAGCCTCGAGTCGGGAACCTCCATCAATGCGGCCGCCCAGGTCTCCAGTGTGGTGCGAGTCACCTTCGCGAGGTTGTTGAAGCAGCCGAAGGTGATCGGGCGGCGTGGGCGCCGAAGCATCGGAGACGGGGCGGTGGGATCGGGCATGAAGCAGAGGAAGCATCGACTCGTCCGCAGGAGCGTCTCCGTCGCCAGCGACTCGGCGCCCGCCGGATCGGTGATGTGGTCGACCACCCGAAAGTCCATCGCCCCGATCCCGGTGGTGTTCGGGTACCCGAGGTAGGTGATCTGCACCGGCGCAACGCGGTGGGCGATCGCGCAGAGCCGGTTCTGGTTGGTGTGCCCGGAGAGTTCGAAGAGCAGATCGATCCGCGTCCGTCGAATGTGGTCCATCAGTGCCTGATCGTCGATCGAATCGACCTGATGCCATTCGTCCGAGAGTCTCCGGATGCGGGCGGTCGCCTCGTCCGCCAAGGCTCCGGTGCTGAACGAGATCACCTCGAACCGGTCGCGATCGAGAGTCTCGAGGAGTGGCTCGAGGAAGTACCAGACGCTGTGCCGTCGAAGGTCCGGGGAGAGGATCCCAAGCCGGATGCGCCGACCCAAGCCCATGACCTCGGCCAGCGCGGAACGTCGTTCTGCACTCGACCGTGGCGGCTCTCCGAGCGGCGCCATCAGCGATGCGCGATGTCGATGCTCGCTCGCGAGGTCCGCATCGGAGATTCCCTCCGGGAAGTTCTGCATGTACAGAAGCTGCGACTGGAGGACCGCGTGCTCCGGATATCGCGAGACGGCGCCGAGCAGCGTCTCGATCGAGTCGGATTGACGAAGACTCGCGGCGAGACAATCGGCGGCGCAGGATCTCGCCGACGCATCGAACAGGCTCTCGGCGGGAACCGTCCGCGCCAGATCGAGCGACTCCTCGAGTCTTCCCTGCTTCGACAGCAGCGAAGCCAGTTCGACCTTGGCGCCGTGCCGATCAGGCTGCGTCGATATCGCCTGACGAAGCGCGGCCTCGGCCTCCGCGAGGCGGTGGCAGGCGATCATGGCCCGCCCAAGTTCGTGATGGAGCCCGGCGTCGTTCGGGGAGTGCTCAAGCGAGGCGGAGGCGATTGGTATCGCGGCGCCTGCGCGACCGGAGTCGATGAGGAGCGATGCGAGGATCCTCGAGAGATCGGCGAGGTCTGGCCGGGCCGCGACCGCGTCACCCAGTCTCGAGATGGCCTGTTCGATGTCGCCTGCAGCCAGCGCCTGGAGCCCGCTCGTCGCCTGCTCGGCGACATCGCCGAAGAGCCGCATCGCCAGCGCTTGGCGAAAGGCGTCCGACAGTTCAGGCGAGTGCAAGCTCAGGACGGACATGACTCCTGCCGCCGGATCGGGCGCCTGCGGCCGGGTCTGTCGGAGGGAGATGCAGGCGGTGACGGCTTCCGGGAGTCGTCCCGCTCCCAACAGCGCCACCGCCGATCGCGCGACGCATTGCGAGAGGACCGCATCGGGCAGCGGACTGTCGGCGATCGTCGGCGACGCGCCGCGGCGCAGCAGTTCGATCTCGAAACGGATCGCTGCGGCATGCGCCGCCGAGGCCTCATCGAGAGTTCCCTCTGGCAGGCAGGACATCGCCGCCTCCGAGTCGCAACGGGCGAGCCGCAGGCGAGCCTCGGCGATCGCGACGGCTGGATCTTCCGCCAAGCTGGATCGCCAAGGATCCAACCAGCGACCGGCCTCCGAGTGCCGGCCGCTCTCGGCGCACAGCATCGCGAGCCGGAGTGCCGCGCTCTGCAGGTCCGGATCGATGGCCAGGCAGGCTCGAAGATCCGACTCCGCACCTTCGCGATCGCCGAGCGCCATGCGAGCCTCCGCGCGTTGGAGCCAGGCGGTCGGACTGGAGTCGTCGAGTGAAAGGGATCGATCGAGCGACCGCATCCCTTCGGCGGCTCGACCAAGGGCGACCAAGACGGCGCCGAGCAGTTCCAGCGTCACGGCATCCTCGCCGGCGGCATCGATGACCTGTCGGTAGAGCTGCTCGGCCGACTCGAGTCTGCCCGACTGATGCGCGGCGACTGCGGCCTCGAACAGTTCCTCGGAGTCGTGGTCCTCTTCGCTCATGCCGGGTTCACTCCCATGGGTTGGGAAGGTCGGGTTCCATCCCTCGCCGAACCAGCCGGGCAGCCGAGCGCGTGGAGCCGCGGAGGAGCGTTCTCTCTGGTCAGCATGAGCATAAGGCCTCTCCGAACGCATGCCCGAACCCCGATGCCGTCGCCGAGAGTTGCCTGCTCCTCTCGGCGACGCTTCGAGGTCGAGGCATGCACGATCGAATCGCCGACTTCACAAACGCAGAAGGATCGGCAGCCGCCATCTCCGCCTCGCCGGTCGCCGCGAGCAGGCTCGCGCCCACGCGGCTCCGATGCGAGTCGCCGACGAG
>CAYZSH010000336.1:0-3200 GCA_964481025.1 uncultured Isosphaeraceae bacterium | reverse complement strand
GTACCGGCGATGACAGCGGCGAGTCCGAGACCAAGGGCACAGGTCTTCATCTTGCTTTTCCTCACGAATTAGAGGGGGGAACTGGACACGCTCCGGGAAGGCACTCCCGCGAGCGATCGCCGGGCACGGCGACAGTCGGAAGATGTCGTCGAATCCGAGGCAGGCAAGTGAAGGGGCCCAGAAAGGAGGGCATTTGCCTGCTCTTGACACATTCGGGAGGCCTTCACAGCCCGCGAATCAGGGCGTCCCGCCGGATCCGCGATGCCTAAGTCCCGAGGAGAACGGTCGTTCTGGAAGGCGGAGGCGGGAGCCCCGGACGCACTCGTCGAGTCGGTTATCGGCCTCTGGCCTCGCTCCGAACGTCAGCGGCCGTCATCATCGCAGGCCGCGCCGCGGAGAATCAGGGGGCCGCTCGACTCGATTCTGACGCGGACGATCGTCCCGAGCAGGGCCTCTGCAGCCGGTCGGGATCCGACCTCGAAGACCGTGATCAGGTCGCCGGGCGTGCGGCCACTCACCTGGACCGATTCCGTGGCGGTGCTCGTTCCCGTCGGGCTGCTCGAGAGTCCGACCCCCAGCGTGACGCGGGAATCCGCCTCGGATCGGGCCTCAGGCGACTGCCGATCGGTGATCCGCTCGACCAGCACCTCGACCTCTCGCCCGACCCAGTCGGCGTGGACGGCAGCCCCGATCTCGGCCTGCAGGGCGAGGAGCTCGTTGTTCCGGACCTTCTTCACCTCCTCGGGGACGTCGTCCGGGAAGCGATCGATCGCCACCGTGCCAGGGCGGGGGGAGTACTTGAAGATGTAGTTGTTCTTGAACGGGACTCGACGCAGCAGGTCCTTGGTCGCCTCGAAGTCCTCGTCGGTCTCGGTCGGGAACCCGACGATGATGTCGCCCGCGATGCAGGCATCCGGCAGCCACCGGCGGACCCGCTCCACGAACTCGAGATACTCCTCGACGGTGTATCCCCGGTTCATGAGCTTCAGGATCCGGTTCGAGCCGCTCTGGGCGGGCAGGTGGAGGTACCGGCAGATCCGCGGGCGGGTCGCCATGACTTCCAGCACGTCGTCGCCGAAGTCCCGGGGGTAGCTCGTCAGGAACCGGATGCGGGCGAGTTCGGGGACCTCGTCGTGGATCCGGGCGAGGAGCTTCGCGAAGGTCGTGACCGAGGGGTCATCGACGACCTCGTTCCGGAATGCCGAGAGTCCAGGGCCGACCTGCGGCCGTTCGACCCCGTCCACGGTCACCGCCACGCCGTGCGTGTAGCGGTAGTGGTTGACGGTCTGGCCAAGCAGCGTGACCTCCATCACGCCCGACTCGGCGAGGCGGCGGCACTCCTCGATGATGCCGTCGGGGGGGCGGTGGACCTCGGCCCCGCGGGTGTAGGGGACCACGCAGTAGGTGCAGAACTTGTTGCAGCCACGGGTGATGCGGACGTAGGCCGACTTCGTCCGTCCTGCCGCCCGGTCGGGATCGAACGCTCGAGCGAGGTCGAGCGACTCGAGGTCGTCCTCGGTGGCGGCGAGGGCGGCGGTCCGTCGCGAGGTGTTCCCCGCCAGCGCCACCCGGCCGTCGACCGCTCGGCGTCCGGTCTCGGCCGCGGCCGCCGAGGTCCGGGCCGCGTTGTCGATGAGTGCCGGGAGCTTGTCGAGCTCGCCGGGGCCGCAGAGCAGATCGACCTGCGGATGCCGGCGAAGCATGTCCACGCCGTCCCGCTCGGCCATGCAGCCGAGGACGCCGACCAGCAGGTCCTCGCCCTCACGCTTGCGGACGCCGGCGAGACCGATCCGGCTGTACGCCTTGTTCTCGGCGTGCTCCCGGACGCTGCAGGTGTTGTAGAGAAGGATCGAAGCCTGCTTCGGGTCATCGGTGAAGCGGTACCCGAGCGACTCGAGATGACCGCGGACGAGCTCGCTGTCGAGCTCGTTCATCTGGCAGCCGAAGGTCTCGAGGTAGACGGTTCGCATCGGATTCGCAGGCGGAAGGACGTCACGGACGCCACGATTCGCCGTGGCGCAGCGGGCAGGGTAGCACGACGGCCCCTCCGATCGCAGCCCCGTTCGTTGTCGATCGCGAGCCCGTCGGTATGCTTGTCCTCCTCCCACTTCCCCGGACCGCAGGCATGACCTTCACGACCGAAGAGATTCTGGCCCTGGTGGCGGTGGGCGTGGTGCTGGCGATCATCGTCACCGCGTACATGGTGATCTCCCGTCGCAAGGGCTGGATGTGAGCGAGGGGCGTCGTCACCGCGCCGAATTTTCCCCCGACTGACGGTGCCCGGCCGATGAATCGTCGATGCGGTCAGGTTCGATCATCGCGATTCTGGTGCTTGCCCTCTTCGTGTTCGGGGTCGTGATGGTCTCTTCGGCGCGGCTCACGCCGCTGCGAGGCGGCGACGCCCGGATCCGGGTCGACCCGGAGACCGGATCGAGCCTCTATCTCGACTCGTCCAATCAGCCGGCCGCCGAGGAACTCCCGGGCCGCCGCGTCTTCGACACCCTGCTCGGGAAGGATGGGCGACTCGCGCTGGCCGCGCTGGTGGCTCTGGCGATCGGGGCGTTCATCCCCATCGAACGGCTGGCGTCGCTGGGGGGACTCGCCGCCCCGGCACCCTGGCTCGTCGCCGCGATCATCGGCCTTCAGCTGATGACGATGGTCGCGGGTGATTCCGTCCACGGGGCCACACGATGGCTGGCGATCGGTCCGATCCGGTTCCAGCCCAGCGAGTTCGCGAAGTGGGGTCTGCCCGCGGTGGTCGCATGGCACTGCGTCCGGCATGCCGACGGAATGCAGCGGTTCGTGACCGGGCTGCTTCCACCGCTCGCGCTGTCGGCCATCGTCTGCGCCCTCATCGCCAAGGAGGACCTCGGCACGGCGGCATTGGTGATGATGGTCTGCGCCGCGATGCTCGTGGCGGCGGGCGGGCGGATGCGTCAGATGCTCGCACTCGTGCCGTTCGGGGTGGTCGCCTTCGTCGGATTCGTGCTGCTCGAGCCGTATCGCATGCGACGGATCGCGGCATTCCTCGAGCCGTACGCGGACGCCGGCGACACCGGATACCAGGTCATCCAGTCGATGGGGGCGATCGCAGGGGGTGGCATCGGCGGCCGCGGGCTCGGTCACTCGCTGCAGAAGTTCGACTACCTGCCGTTCGATCACACCGACTTCATCTTCGCGATCATCTGCGAGGAACTCGG
>CAYZSH010000335.1:0-3224 GCA_964481025.1 uncultured Isosphaeraceae bacterium | reverse complement strand
GGCGATCGGGATCGCGGGCGTACTGCTTCGGATAGTGGCGCTGCAGCAGGAGATCGACGGCGTCGAAGTCGCCGGCCCACGACACGGAGACGTCGCCCGGCTTCGCTGGACGGGCATGCTCCATGCGGGCCCGATGGCGAGCCAGGCGTTCACGGGTCGAACCGGCCCGATCGCGCCGCGTCGCCTCGGCCGCCTTGCGGATCCACAGGGGAACCCGGCTGGCGAGCTGTTCCTCAGGAGTCCGTGCCGTTCGTGGCGTTCGCGTCGAGGCCGCGGTCGGCTGCCTCCGGCTCGCCGCGTCGGGTCTCGATCGAAGCTGGCTCCAGAGGTGAGTGTCGTTGTACTCCTTCGCGACCTGCAGCTCGATGCGTCCGCGCGAGCCGAACTCGACCCACGACACGCGATCGGTCCACTCGGCCGTCTCGCGATCGAGTCGCGTGCCGCGGAACGTGTCGATCGCCTCGCGGGCGTTGACGAAGACGTCGAGGTTGCGTTCGGGCAGCGCCACTCCCGATCGCGTGTCGTTGTCTCGCTCGCACTCGCTCGCTGCCCACAGGATCGATCGCCAGATGAGCGGAAGGGGATTGCCGAAGACGCCGCCGCCGATGAGGGTCAGGACGACGCGATCGCGGTCGAGCGCGATCGCCGAGAGGATCGAGCCGAGATAGGCGGCCCGGAGCAACGTCTCCGCGACCCGCTCGAATCGCCTTCGCCCGAGCACCTCCGCGGCCCCGTACTGCCCACCCGCGATCGTCGAGGTGAACACCTGGTCGATCCGCGGTCGGACCCGCGGCACCGGCCCGTGCCAGTCGTGCCCGAGCATGACCTCGACCGACTCGTGCAAGCCGACGCGGATCCGCTCGGCGCGCGAGGCGAGGCGCTCGATCGAGGCGTCGGCCTCCTTCGCGGAGTCATCCGGCGCGCGAAGCGCCTCGCCGAGCAGATAGCCGTCCTGCACGAAGCCTTTGCCGAGCGCCTCTTGAAGAAGGTCGATCTGACGCCCGCCGCTCTCCTGCACGAAGCGCTCGCCGCGCAGCCCGGGCGCCGCGTACTGGCGCAGCAGCGTGCCCGGATAGGCGGAGACCGACGCGCGAGGGCCCTGGGTCGGATCGAAGTAGTAGTCCGAGATGGGCGGCACGTAGGGCCCCGGCGACTCGAGCGCGTTGAACTGCGAGGCGACCTGGAAGACCGTGCCATCTCCCGACCACGCCTGCAGCGCTCCGATGTCGAGGATCGGCGACGTGCCGCCGAGGACGAAGAGCCGCACACGCCGAGGGCGCCAGGCGTCGCGGCGAAGTTGTGCGATCGACGGCGTGGTGAATCGGCCGCAGCGGAGGGTTCGATTCGCGAAGCGCAGCGTCGCGAACTGATTCGGGTCGAATCGGAAGGCGGCAGGTCCGCGCGACGCGACATGCGACTCGATCCGATGAAGGGCAGGGCGTGAATCTCGCGGCGTCGCGGCGACCGCCTTGGAGGTCGCCGAGGCCACGCAGGCCTCGAGATCGACGCGGTCGCCGTCGATGCGGCGTGCCATTGCGCGAAGGAGATCGGTCATCCGGCGGATCCCGTTCCGCGCGCCTGCTGCATCCGCATCAGGATCGCCAACTTCAGGTTGCTCGACCGCTGGGTCACCGCCGACAGGAGGTTGCTGTAGAGCAGCGATCCGTTCCGCTGCACGTAGTACCCCGCGATCGTGTCGATGAGGCTCAGCAGATCGACGCATCGGGCGAGGTAGTTCAGGTGCCGGCGCCGCACGTCGGGATCCGATTCGTCGAGCAGATCCTTGTTGCCCTGATGGATGCCGATCAGGCTGATGATCGTGTTGAGCTGGTGGAAGCGGCGGCGATAGCTCGCGATCTCCAAGCCCAGCAGCGCGAGGAAGGCGAGCCCGATGAAGATGAGCAGATCGAGCAGCGACTTGATCGCCCCGAGCACCCGGCCCGCGGTCTCGAAGTCGGTCGGGTCGGCCGCCAGCCACGGCGCGGTCTCCTCGGTGTCGGCGAGCATCCGATGGACGGCGGCGAGCAGGCTTGGGCGAAGTCCGCTCTTGGCGGCGACGTAGGCCGCGACTTCATAGGTTCGGACCGGCGACTTCGGCACCGCCGGCTCGTCGAGGATGTGCCCGCGGGGAAGGTCGATCGGCTCGAGGTATTCGAGTTCCTCCCCGCGAACCCCGAGGCTCGGGCTCGTCATCGTGAAGCCTGCGTCCGCGAGGCGTCGCACGGCTCGGGCGGTGTCGTCGCTGCCGAGATCCTTGACGACGAACACCGCATCGACGTCGTCCGGGATCGCGTAGTCCTCCACTCCGGAGAGCAGCGCCCACTCGTGACGCATCGAGGGCACGCTGCCGATGCGTGCCGCTTGGAGGAAGTCCTGCAGGACCGAGTGGCTTCCCTGCTGGGCGATCGAAGTGAGGATCACCTTCGCCGCCCCGAGCCTCGAGAGCCCCGGGCGAACGAAGAGGAGCACCGTCTCCCGCGATGGCAGCTCATGCCGCGGCAGTTCGGCGGGGATCTCGATGCCGCCCTGCACGAATCCGATGTCGACTTCGCCCTGCATGAGCAGTTCGACGTTCTCGCGGGAGCCCGCGGTGATCCGGATCGTCGGCCGAAGGTCCTCGGCGTCGTCGAGCCGGGCGCGGAGTTCCGCGGCATCGCTCGAGGGCAGCGCCACCTCCACCGCGGCGACGTGAAGGAACTGCCAGTAGAGCCATGCCAGCAGGAGCGCAATCGAGGTGATCAGGAAGTACGGCGGAAGGCGGTGCAGGCTCCAGGGTCGGCTCATGGCCCTGGTGCATCGTTCCGCCTCCCGAGCCGACTCGATGACGTTGCCGGCAAGATGGTGAAGGCCATCGTGCGTGGGCAGCTCGCGCACGATCTCCTCGGCGACCTGCTCGGCCTGATCGAGGATCCTCTCGATGTCGAGCTGGACATACCGCTGGCGACGCCACCACCACATCAGCGTCGAACCCCAGTGCTGGTGCGATGAATGGGCCTCGTGAAGCGACCCGTCTTGGACCGTGGGTTGTCACTCGATCCCGGCATCGATAGTTCCCAGAGACCTCGCGACGGTACCGAGCGCGGACTGGGCAGGCAACGAGGGGTTGGGCGGCGGCGGGGTGGTCGCGACGCTGCCGAGAGGACCTTGCTGCCATCGGCCGCGCTCATCCGGAGGCGGGCAAGGGGCGACGCCTCTCGATTCGGCGAGGCTTCGATGCCAGCGCT
>CAYZSH010000334.1:0-3227 GCA_964481025.1 uncultured Isosphaeraceae bacterium | reverse complement strand
GCGACGCCCTCGACGAACACGCGACTGCGTTCATTCGCCTTGATCGGTCGGGCGATGCAGACGATGAGCGTCGCGACGCCGAGCATGCGGAGCGTGGGCGGGATCCAGCGGAGCGTCGCCACCCAGCTCTCGCCCGCCGCGGCGAGCGCGTTGCCGGACGAGTGCGTGATCACGACCCGCCGTCGTCTCAGACTCGGCACCCACGCCAGCAGGGACAGCGGAAGCAGGAGCAGCCACCATGCGGATCCGGGATGGAATCCGAGTTCGCCGCCTGCGAGCTGGTCGAGCCACGCGGTCATGACCGGGTCTCCAGTCGCTCGAGTCCGTCGACGGCATCGACGATCGCGCGACGACGATGGTCGGGCCGGACTTCGACGGTGCCAGTCCGGCTCGTGCGTCCGTCCGTCTCGTCCGCTTCCGGTCGGGGCCCCGCGTCGACGACGAAGCGGCGGATCGTCTCGACCGCGCGATCGCAGTCCTGAACGTGCGGTCGGTCACCCGCAAACTTCACCATGTCCGCGGCCTTGAGCAGGTTGCCGAGGAGTCGGGCGGCGTCCTCGCCGAGCTCGGGATGTCGGCGTGCTTCGTCGATGAACTCGGCGGTGGTGCGATCCGGGGCGGCGAGGTCGTACCGCCGTTCGATGAACGCCCGCACGATGTCGGTGAGTCCGAAGTAGAACGCCTGCACGCGTCCCTGTTCGACCAGACGCTCCCCGAGCAGGGCGTCGATCCGACCGAGCGCCCAGGTGTCCGCGGGTTCCGGGGGCGCGGCGGCCTTCGGACGTCGCGACCACCAGACCGCCGCGATGGCGAGGGCGACGGCGGCCAGACCGCCGAGGATCCATGGGAGCGGGTCGACGCCGGGAGCGGTCACCGCGACCTCGCCCGCGATGTCGCGGTGCAGGGACGGATCGGTCTCGAGTCCCGCGACCGAGGCGATCTCGATCGTGCGGGGTTCGGTCAGGCCGGCGCGGCCGTCGAGGCCGACGGTGATCGCGGGCAGCGTCACCGGACCGCTGCCGAAGGTCCGGATCGACCAGCGCCGCGGCCCAGCGGTCGCAGCCGTCGCGGCGGGTGTGATCGGCTCGACCGCGATGACCTCGTACTCGTCGATCGTCGTGCCCGCCTCGGGCAGTTCGACCGGGGTCGCCGCGATCGCACGCCCGTCCGCCTCGAGGAGCTCCACGGTGAAGGTGAGCGGGAGCCCGGTCTCGGGCGCGGTCGTCTCCAGCCGAAGTCGGACTCGGCGATCACCGATCACGGCCTCGATCGCGTCACCGGCGGCGAGCGTCGGTGGCGGTGGCTCCTGGTCGGTCGGCGACGCGATGCCCTGCCCGGACGGGGGCGGAAGCAGGGGCGCGGTCTGCGTCGCGGCATGCACGGCGCTCGCGAGCGCCGCGAGAAGTGGGATCGACCACATGCCGGCTCGATGTCGCCTCGGCCGAGTCATCGGGCCCGCCTCCGTTCGCGGCGTCGGAACGATGCGGACAGCGGGGCGACGAAGTCCTCGCCGGTGGTGATCTCGATGGGATCGAGGCGCATGCCGCGGAGAAGACGATCGCGGGTCTCGGCCTTCGCCTGCGCCGCCTCGGCGAAGCGTCGTCGAACGCTTCGGCGACCGGTGTCCACGAGTCGACGCACGCCCGTCTCGGGATCGGTGAACTCGACGAGGCCCATCGGCGGGAGCTCGCGTTCGGCGGCGTCCTGCACCACGACCGGCACCACGTCGTGCCGCCGCCGCGCCATGCGCATCGGGCGGTCCCAGGAATCATCGAGGAAGTCGCTCACCACGAAGACGACCGAACGCTGGCGGAGCACCCGGCCGAGCTCCTCGAGCGCCGGCCCGATCGCGGTGCCGCGGCCTTCGGGGCGAAGCGCGAGCAGTTCCCGCACGATCCGCATGACGTGCTTGGTCCCCTTGCGGGGCGGGACGAAGAGTTCCACGCGATCGGTGAAGGCGAGGAGGCCGATCTTGTCGTTGTTCATCGCGGCGCTGAACGCGACGGTCGCCGCGAGCTCGGCGAGGAGATCCCGCTTGAACTGGCCGTGCGTTCCGAAGTCGAGCGAGCCCGAGAGATCCACCGCGAGCATCACGGTGAGTTCCCGTTCCTCGCGGAAGAGCTTGACGTGCGGCTCGCCGAGTCGGGCGCTCACGTTCCAGTCGATCGTGCGGACGTCGTCTCCGACGAGATACGGCCGCACCTCCTCGAACTCCATGCCACGTCCCTTGAACGCGGCGTGGTACTGACCGGCGAACGCGGCGTCGACGACCTGTCGCGTGCGAAGTCTGATGCGACGCACGCGGCGAAGCAGTTCGCGGGCTTCGTCGGCCGCGAGGTCGCGGGCGGCTTCCGGATCGGGTTGGAGACGTCTTCGGAACACTGGGCGTCGGGGGGTGGAAGGACCGAAGGATCAGGGAACCGGGACGTGATCGAGCAGGGCGCGGACGATGTCGTCGGCGGTGCGACCTTCCGCCTCGGCCTCATAGGAGAGTCCGAGCCGGTGACGAAGCACGTCCGGCGCCGCGTCCTTGACGTCCTGCGGCACGACGTAGCCGCGGCCGTCGAGGAACGCACGCGACTTCGCGACGAGCAGCAGCGCGATCGATGCACGCGGCGAGGCGCCGTATTCGACGAGCTCGCCGAGCGGCACGCCGATCGCGCCGGGATCGCGGGTCGCGATGACGAGGTCGACGACGTAGTCGCGGATGCGATCATCGACGTGGATGCGGTCGACCAGCTCCCGGGCGGCGACGATCTGCTCGGGAGAGAGCACCGCATCGACGGTGAGATCGGTGGTGGTGCGGGCCATGCGATCGAGAATGCGACGCTCGTCGCTTCGATCGGGATAGCCGACCACGAGCTTCATCAGGAAGCGGTCGACCTGCGCTTCGGGCAGCGGGTACGTGCCTTCCTGTTCGATCGGGTTCTGGGTCGCGAGCACCATGAACGGCTCGGGAAGCGCGTGCGTCTCGTCGCCGATCGTGACCTGTCGCTCCTGCATCGCCTCGAGCAGGGCCGACTGCACCTTCGCGGGGGCGCGGTTGATCTCGTCGGCGAGCACGAGGTTCGAGAAGATCGGGCCCTTCTTGACCACGAACTCCGAGTCGGCGGGGCGATAGACGAGCGTGCCGATCAGGTCCGCGGGCAGCAGGTCGGGCGTGAACTGGATGCGCTTGAAGCCGGTGTGGATGCCGCGGGCGAGGGCGGCGATCGCGGTGGTCTTCG
>CAYZSH010000333.1:0-3233 GCA_964481025.1 uncultured Isosphaeraceae bacterium | reverse complement strand
CGTTGTTGGTCGAGAGCGGCGGCAGCGCCGGCTCGACCCAGACCGTCTCGTCGAGTCCGACCAGGGCGTCGATCGCCGACATGCGGATGCGGACGAGCAGACCGTTGACGGTGTTCATCCGCGACCGGACCTCGCCGCCCGCGAGCGTGAGCGCGGCTGCGAAGTCGTCGAGCGACACGTCGCGGTGCGCGACGACGTAGAGCGCGACCACCGGGTCGGCGACGTCGAGCGCCTGCTCGAGCACCCGGTCGACGTCGGCGGCACGGCCCTCGACGAACGCGTCGAACTCCCGCCGGTCGATCGTCCAGTCGGGGACGTTGCCCGCGGCGAGCCACGGGTGCAGCTTCGCGTTGGCGGGAAGTTCACCGACCCAGGCGACTCGGTCGACGAGCGCGTCGCCCGCGGCATCGGGCGCGACCGCCGCGATCCAGGTCCGGGCGCCGAGGCAGGTCAGGAGTCGGATGCCGTCACGAGCGATCGCGTCCCGACCGGCCGGGTCGAGTTCGCGATGCAGTCGGACGACGACGTGCCGACCGTCCGCGCGCCGAGCCGTGGCGGTGATGGCGGCGGAAGCATCCGCGGTCGCCAGCGTCGGCATCTCGATGCGGGCGTTGCGGAGTTCAAGCACGGTCGGCGCATCGGACATGACCGACGCGGACGTGGACGACGCGAGCGTCGCCCCGAGCAGGCCGATGAGAAGTGATCGCTTCACGGCGGATTCCTGATCTTGGTGACTGATGAAGCACGGGCCCGAAGTCCCGCTTCCGGAAAGACTGGTCCGAGTATCGCATGAGTTCCGCGATTCCGTGCCCGCGAAACTCGATGACAGGCTCAACTTCGTCGGCTGCGTGTCACCGTTGGAGGCGGTCACGACACCGCCCCGGGCCGAAGCCCGGGGCGGTGAAAGCAGGACGCAGGATTCCGAGGTCGATCCGAACGATCAGCCCCAGTTCGAGAGCAGCAGACCGAGGTCGCCTCCGTTGACGAGACCGTCACCGTTGAGATCGGCGTCACAGCCCGAGCACGCCCCCCACGAGGCCAGCAGCAGACCCATGTCGGCACCATTCACGATGCCGTCGCCGTTGAGGTCGCCGGGAACGCCGCCGCTCGGAAGGATGCCCTCGATGACGATGTCGTCGAGGTTCCACCCGCAGTAGGTGACCGATCCGTCGGTGGTGCCCATGGTGAAGCGGACCTTGACGTCGGAAGAGCCGTCGGCCACGCCCGAGATGTCGTACGACTGCTCGCTCCAGGAAGTCTCCTCGAACGAGCCGCCGACGTGATCCCAGACGAGCGTCCAGGTCGCGCCGCCGTTGCCCGAGACCGAGACCGACGCGTGGTCATAGGTCGAACTCTCCACGCCGAGCCATCGCTTGAAGCGAAGCGTGGTCTGGGTGGCGTCCGAGCAGTCCACCGACGGCGAGGTCGCGTGCGTCGCCGCGAGGTTGTTGGTGTAGTCACCGTTCAGCACGTAGCCGAGCACGTTGCTGCCGGTCGCACCACCGTTGGGATCACCACTGCCGCCGGTCGGGGACCCGTACGCCCAGCCGCCCGCGAGCATGAAGCCGGGATCGCTGTCCATGGTCCACTCGACGATCGGCTGCGGTCCGGTCGCGACGACCACGGTGACGGTCGCGTCGTCCGACGCGCCACCGTTCGGGGCACGCCCGCCGTCGTCGGCGCCGTAGAGGAAGCTGGTGGTGAACTCGCTCGAACCCGCGGGCTCGAAGCGGAGCTGCGGGGCGACGGTCGTCGAGACGACGTACGGCGCCGAGGTGATCACCGCGTTCGTGCCGAGATCACGGAGCACGCCGCCCGACGGCATCGAGCGAACCTCGAAGACGAAGGGGTTCGGGGTGCCGTCGTCGCTGCCGACCAGCGAGATCTCGACCGGCGAACCGGGCTGGGTGTTGTACGAAAGGTCCGAGACCGACGGCGGACGCGGCAGACAGCCTGCGGCCTGCGCCGAGAGGTCGGCGGGCTCGAACGTCGCGTCGAGACCGTTGCCGTCGGAGAGACCGACGACCGCGTCGTTGACGCTGATGCCGTTCCACGCGATCTGGATGTCGCCGTTGGCACGAAGCACGACCTGGAAGGTGTTGGGGTTGCTGGTGCCGTACTCGACGACGCCCTGCCAGGTGATCGCGACCGCGTCACCCGAGACCTTGGAACTCACGGTGCCGGCCGAGGACGGGTTGAGGTCGTCCCAGAGCGCCGAGATCCGCGGGAAGTCGAAGTGCGCCTCGAGCGACTCCTGATAGCCGTTGTCGGATCCACCGAAGACCACGAACCCGTTGCTGCACACGCTGACCGATGTGTAGGTCTCGCCGTAGAACGGGAACGCGAACGGAAGCGAGACCGACGCGGCATCGTCATCACCAAGACCGAGATTCGTGCCGCCCGCCGGATCGATCGGGAAGGCGGCGAACGGCTCGGCACAACCCGCGAATCCGTCGGTGCCGCCGACGTTCACGAAGGTGAGCACGGTCTGATCGAGATCGACGCCCGCGGTGAACTGCTCCGCGAAGAACGGCAGCGCCTCGAACGTGAACTCGTAGCAGCCACTGGCCGGGAAGGTCGCGGTGTTGCCCGCCTCGTCCCGGCAATCGACCTTGTAGTAGTAGGTCACGCCATCGACGAGTCCATTGAGCTGGAAGTTGTTGTCGAACGCGAAGGGCGACGGACCGACCGACTCGTTCAACGAAACACAGGACGTTCCGTAGCGGACGGTCGAGCTCAGCGGTTCGAAGTTCGACGAGACGGTGACGGTCGCGGTGCTCGCGCCGAAGTCGCCCGCGGTCACGGTCGGGGCGGCCAGCGAGCCGTCGACGGCCGCCGAACCGGTGACCAGCACGTTCGCGTTGCCGTCGGCATCGAGTTCGTCGAGGTACTCGACGTAGATCGTGGTTCCTTCCGGAGCGTAGAGATCCGAGGTGCCCGGGGTCGACGAGATCGTGATCGTCTCCGAGAAGACGCCGGTGTCGACGTCGGTCTCACGAAGCGAGACGAGGTATCCATCGGAGTCGAAGTCGCTGTAGACCCGGGCTTCGGTGACCTCGATCGCGTCGTCGCCGAGGTTCAGGTCGCAATCCTCGACGGTCACGGTGACGGTCGTGTCGGGCTGCACCGCGGGCGACCCGAAGCCGGGCTCGCCGGTCGAGCAGCTGCCGCCGAGGGTGAAGATCAGCGGTCGGTAGTTGAAGAGCGAGCAGCGGGCGCGGTTGATCTGCTCC
>CAYZSH010000332.1:2581-3245 GCA_964481025.1 uncultured Isosphaeraceae bacterium | reverse complement strand
TCGATCTCGCCTTCGCGACGGGCACGACGCTCGGCGGCGCGAAGGTGGCGTTCACCAACGGGTGACGGATCGCCTTGATGTCGGGACCGACGTGTTCTCGGACATCGTTTCGACGGTCTATTCCAGTTACTCCGACGGTTCGCCTTGCCAAGGGCAAGTCAGGGGCCACCTTTCTGATCCGTGGGGCTTCCGGGGTCTCGAAATACAAGTGGGGGGGTTTCGTGCCGGGGATCAACGACTACGCGAAGTTCGTCTGGAAGTCGGCAAAGCGGGTGCCCCTGCGGTGGCGTCTGCCGGGCCTGGTCTCGTGGCAGCCGATGCGAGCCCCCTTGCCAGGCTACACCGTGGTGATCGCCGCCATGCGTCGGTTGTGGCCGGTCGCAGCGGCAAATCTCAAGTTGATCTCGCAGATGCGCACGCCATCGATGCACGAGATCATCGTCGTGTTCGACGGCGAGACGCGCGAGATCCCCGAGGAGATCCGGCGTCTCGTGGCGGAGCTGGATGATCGCGGTATCAGGATTCGGCTGCTTGGATACTCGCCAGAGCAGGCCCGCGTGGCTCATTCCATTCAGTGGGGATGGGTGTACTCGTGGCTGTCGTGGAGCGTCGGGATCGGTGCGGCCACGACTCGGCGTGTGCTGCTGCACGATCTGGACGCTCT
>CAYZSH010000332.1:0-2571 GCA_964481025.1 uncultured Isosphaeraceae bacterium | reverse complement strand
ATGCCGATCTCTTCGACCGACTGTTCACCGCGGCGGAGAAGGCGGATGCGCAGTTCTTCGGCATTCGCCACTACGCCGGCAACGGGGTGCATGCAGACATGAACCTCGTCACCACCTTCGAGATGGTGCTTGATGCGAGCTGGCTCCGCGAGAATGCCGACCCATTCGAGGGGTTCAACCAGGTCCGACTGGTGAATGGGCAGTACGTCGACTTCGACACGTGGTTGGATGTTCAGAGGAGAGCGCCCAAGAGGATCGTGGAGCCGATTGCGGAGACCTCGCTGATCCATCCATCCCAGCTCATCTGCCAGTTCACCGATCATCTGGCCGGACGCGGAGGCCGAACCAGTTCGACGAATCGACTCCCAATCCTCGCCTACTTCATGCATCTCGGCGATCCGACATTCGAGTTGGGCGACCTCGCGGTCGCGGTCGCGGATCCCCGGATCAGGACCGCTTCGCTTTGGGGCCGAGAGTCGGACATCGGCTCGATTCCAGCGGACACATGGGCTTGGATGGAGAAGCAGATTCGTCGGCTCGAGCAGCATCTCTTCGGTGCCACCCGGCCCGGGATCGAGAATCTGCTGATCGGGTTCAAACGTCGAGCGGGCGAGCGTCGGACCGTCGGGGTGGAGCCCGTTGAACATGGCGGAGTCGAGGATCGGTGATGGCGCTCGGTCTGGTGGCTGGAGCAATGTCGGGAGGCTGCGTCCGAGCCGAACGGTCACCGCCAACGACCAGACCGTGACCACCTGATCTGGAGAGATCGTTCGAGTCCGGAGGCGTCTCGGTTCGAGACATCGTGTCGCGTCGCCGGCGCGAGCGACCTCGGCGGCCGCCAACCGAAGGCTGGTCGGTTCGCGAGGTCTCCGCGTTCCTGGAAGAAGCTCCCGAATCGATAGGACTCCGGCTGGATCGATCGGCAGCGAGGCGGCGGAGGTTCGGCTCCGAAACGCGGTGCTCACCCGGGTGCAGCGGCTCGACTCGCGCGATGCGTGGCGCCTTGCGATCCGTCCCGACGCGCTCGATCAGCCTCGGCAGAGTTGGCAGCGGATTCTCGCGGCGCGGACCCTCGAGGGCGAGCAGCGTCAGTTCGAGGTGGGCCTTCGCACCTCGACCGACGTGCTCGACGCGCCTTGCCGACACCCGCAGCCGCGAGGTCCGGGCGCTTGCCGACGGGCAGATCGGTCTGGTCGATCTCGCCTTCGCGACGGGCACGACGCTGGGCGGCGCGAAGGTGGCGTTCACCAACGGGTGAGCATCGTCGGCGGGTCGGCCAAGGCGTTCGATCGCAACGCCCGCCGCTACGCTCCGTGGCTCTCGTTCGGCTCTCGATCGATTTTGGAGGCAATCGATGACTCTGCCCGCACCGAGCCCTTCGACCTGGTGGACCTCCCTCCCCGATGGCGTCCGCATCGGCGTTCCGGACGATCTTCGCGAGATGTCGCGGTGGGTGCTCGAGGAGCAGGGTGATTGGTTCGAGGACGAGCTCCGCTTCGTTCGCGGCTGGTTTCCCGAGGGCGGCACGGCGATCGATGTCGGTGCGAACTACGGCTGCTACACGCTGTCCCTGGCGAAGCGCGGCGGGCTCTCGGGCAGGGTGATCGCCTTCGAGCCGGGATCCTCGGTGGCGGCGTTTCTGAGGCGAAGTGTCGAAGCCAACGGCTTCGATCGGATCGAGATCGTGCAGGCGGCGGTATCGGATCGATCCGGAACAGGCTGGCTTCGGCACCTGCACACCAGTGAACTCGGGGAACTCGCGGAGCGCGGTCCAGAGCAAGGCCCCGGCGAGTCGGTCGATCTCGTCTCGCTCGACGACCACTTCTCCGATTCGCCTCTTGATCGACTTGACTATCTGAAGATCGACGCCGAGGGGTCGGAGATCACGGCGCTTCGCGGAGCTCGGTCCTTGCTCGCAGCCCACTCGCCGCTCGTGATGGTCGAGCTGATCCACTCGGGCAAGTTGAACGTCGGGCTCTGCGAAGCGCTGCGGCAGCGGGGCTTCGATCTCTACCGGCTCGTACCTGGACTGATGGTGCTGGCGCCTTTCGACGATTCGGTACCCGTCGATCCCTTCCAGATGAACGTGTTCGCGTGCCGGCCCGATCGCGCAGAGGAACTGCGGCGAAGCGGCCACCTCGTGACCGGGCACGCCTCGCTGGTACCGGTGGATCGCGGCGGCCTCGAGAGTTGGGTCGTCGAGCACGGGGAGTGCCAGCCGGACCCAGACTGGGGAGCGGTTCCCGCGCCGATGCTGCAATCGATGGCCGAGTATGCGGCGGCGATGGAGCGAAGTCGCGAGGTCGAGGATCGATTGACGCGGCTCATGGCTGCCCACGCAGGGCTGCAGGCGATAACGATGACCGAACCGGCCCTGCAGGCCTCTGCCGCCGTCATCGCGGCCGCGGCTGGCTGGCGAGGGGAGGCGGCGGAACGATTGAAGTCGGCGGTCGGGGCGACGTGTTCTGGCCGTGGATGGAATCACCGGATTCCGTCATTGCTCCGTGGCGTTCGCGACGTCGGCACGGCGCCGGATCCGGAAGCCTTCCGGGTGGCGATCCTCGAGATGTT
>CAYZSH010000331.1:0-3257 GCA_964481025.1 uncultured Isosphaeraceae bacterium | reverse complement strand
CCCAGCCCCGAACGTCGTAGCCACCGCGATAGACCGGCGACATCCGAGGATGCGCCGTCGATGCCGCGACGAACCTCCGGGCCCGCTCGACCGCGTCGCGGCGATCCGCGTCGTCGACGAGTCCGTCCGGCCGCATGATCGCGCACGCGGCGATCGACGTGCCGCCGACGCGGTAGCCGATCGGGATGACCGTCCGACCTTCGACGAGCGACTCGGGATCGTCGGCCTCGACAGGGACGCGATAGACGCCCTGGTACGGCCATTCGGCACGACCGGCGCCCTCCTGTCGAGCGAGCAGGTGCCGAACACCGGCGGCGACCACCTCGTCGAGGTCGACCTCGACCGCCGGCGCCGGGACGACGTCGACGACCGGCCGAGCAGCGTCCTGCGGCGCGAGTGCGACGGCATCCACCCTGGCCGAGACCAGGGCGGCGAGCAAGAACGGGAGCAGGTGACGTCTCATGACCGGACGGTACAGCGTCGCGGAGACATCCGACCCGCGATCACGCGGATTCCTCGCCCGCCTCCGCCGTCGGCATGAACAGGTGGACGAACATGTCCTCGGCGTACTGATGCGTCTCCGGACCGTCGAAGCCGGGCAGCGACCACCCTGCCTCGACGTCCTCGGGCGTCCGCAGGACGAGGAACGACTTCGGCTTCATGACCGAGCGACATCGGGCCGCGAGGTCGATGACCCGGCGCCGGATCGCCTCGTCCCGCCAGAGCGGATACGGCGGATCGAGGAAGACGAGATCGCAGTCCCGGGGTGCCTGCGCGAGCGCCGCGGGTCCAAGCGCATCCGCCTGCACCACCGTGGCGCGATCGCCGCAGCCGAGGTCGTCGACGTTGTACTTCAGGATCGCGGAGATCTT
The DNA here is from genome assembly GCA_964481025.1 of uncultured Isosphaeraceae bacterium. Taxonomy (GTDB): domain Bacteria; phylum Planctomycetota; class Phycisphaerae; order Phycisphaerales; family SM1A02. The sequence continues at coordinate 2,385 of CAYZSH010000331.1, read as the reverse complement.
GCGGTCCTGTTCGATCATGACGACCTCGCGCGCCCCGCGACTCACCGCCTCGAGCCCGATGGTCCCGACGCCGGCGAAGAGATCCAGCACCACCGCATCGTCGAACCACCCCCGGAGCAGATTGAACACCGACTCCTTCACCCGCGCCGTGATCGGCCGCGTGGTCTCGGCGTCGGGCGGGCTTTCGATGATGCGGGAGCGGTATTCGCCGGCGAGGATCTTGAGCATGAGGAGATCGTGGTGTGGGACTCGAGACTGTTGGACGGGCACCGCGGTCGGCCCCCGTGCATGATCGCCGGAATCGAGTCTCCCCGTCGGGCATCGCGGCCGTACAGTCTCGACCTTCGCCCACCGTCCGATTCCGATCCTGCATCTCGACCCCATGCTCCCCCTCCCCCAGAGTCTCCAGGCCCTTTCCGATCACGTCCGGCTCGGCCCGGACGTGCCCTGTCTCGTGGTCCGGCCCGAAGGGGAACCGCTTGGCGGTTCGGACCGTCCGGTGCCGTTCCTGTTCTGGATGCACGGGCGGACCGCGACCAAGGAACTTGATCCCGGTCGATACCTCCGGCTCGCGCGGGCCGGAATCGGGAGTTGCGCAGTCGATCTCCCCGGGCACGGCGAGCGGGGATCAGAGGCCGGGATGCGTCCCGAGGCGGTGCTCGACAACATCGAGCAGGCGGCGAGCGAGATCGATGACGTGATCAACGCCCTTGGCCGCCGAGGATTCGATCTCGACCGGATGGCGATCGGCGGCATGTCGATGGGCGGCATGGTCGCCATGGTCCGACTCTGCCGTCCGCACCGGTTCCGGGCCACGGTGCTGGAAGCGACGAGTGGCAACTGGCGGGTGCAGCATCAGCGGCAGTTCTTCGATCACGAAGCCGCAGATCGGCTGGACCCGATCCGACACCTCGATCGCTGGCGGGAGATTCCCGTGCTTGCGGTCCACAGTCGCGGGGACGAATGGGTCGACTTCGACGGGCAGTCGGCGTTTCTCGATGAACTCCGTCGCCGCGCCACGCGGCCCGAGGCCATCGAGATGTTCGCACTCGACGAGACCGGCGCCCCGCATGAACATCTCGGGTTCGGTCGTCGCACCAATGATGTCAAGAATCGCGAGTTGGAGTTCCTGCGCGAGCATCTGCGCGACTGACACCCGACCTCGGGTCGTCCGCTACTCGACCGGCGACTCGCCTCGCCAGATCCGTGTGCCGTTGCCGCTCGCGACGATCTTCCGGATGAACGCCTCGTACCCTCGCTTGAACTGCGGGTAGTCGGGATCGAAGTACACCGCGATCAACGCCCGACCGGCGTCGGGGCCGAGCAATCGTCCGCGTCGCCCTGCGGATCGACCGGCGTCGTAGAGGGTCGATGCGATGTGACCGTGGGCGGCATCGGAGAGGAACTTCGCGAGTCCGTCGCGATACCGCCCGCCTTCGCCCTCCATCAGGTAGTGCACCAGTGCCCACACCTGCGCGTAGTAGGTCAGCAATGACCGTTCGCCCTCGCCGACGAACTGCTGCGGCGGCTGGGTCACGAGTCGATCGAGATCGATCAGACGATCACGATTGACCGCGGACCGGAGTTGCCCGTATCGCTCGAAGTTGTGCCAGGGCAGGAATCGCGGGCCGTCTTCGGTGCGACGGAACGAGTGTCCCTCGGCGTATGCGGCGAGTCCTTCCTCGAGAAACGCGGGAAGCGGATGCCGGAACACCGTCTGGGTGTACTGATGCCACCCCTCATGGGCCACCATGCAGAGCGTGTCGTACCGACCGATGTCCCAGAGCACGCTCTCGGCGTCGATGGTGTAGCCGCCACGTTCGATCGCGAGATACGTCCCTGCGGAGTTCCCGAGCCGCCACCGCGTCCACGCCGCCCACTCGGGCCGGGACTCGAAGACGAAGGTGCTCATCCGCTCGCCGGGCGCGGGAAGGGGATCGGCTCCGGCAGGCTCGGTGATCATCGTTCGGTAGTGATCGAGGATCATGCCGGTGAACTCCGGCAACGCGTCCCGCAGGCGTCCCTCGGTGAGGGTCAGATGCAGGAGATGCGTGGGTGTGGTGACGAGTTCACCTTCGTAGCCCCCGAAGGACCACGGCTCGCTTCGCGCGGGTTCGGGCGTCTCGAGGTCCCGCACCAACGGCGCATCCACCGATGACGCGATCCCGGCCCGGGCCGCCGGACGCGGCTCGGCCCGGGGCGTGCAGCCCACGAGGAGCACCGACGCCACGAGGCCCAGACTGGACCAGAATCGACGGGCGGACCGTTCGTGACGGCCGCGGTTTCGATTCTGGTCGCAAGGTCGCATGACGCGATCGTAGCACGGACGGCGGCGTGGCCGCCGGACGCCTTCGGCGAGAGCAGGAGATCAGGAGTGAGGTGAGC
>CAYZSH010000330.1:0-3266 GCA_964481025.1 uncultured Isosphaeraceae bacterium | reverse complement strand
TCGATTCTCCTTCCCCGAAGGCGGGGGAGCGGAATCGTGAGGTCGGCGCGGCACTTCGATTCTCCTTCCCCGAAGGCGGGGGAGCGGAATCGTGAGGTCGGCGCGGCAACTCGATTCCCCTCCCCCGCGTGCGGGGGAGGTGCCCGCGTAGCGGGCGGAGGGGGGCCTCGGCTGACTCTGTCACCGATCGAGTCGGCTCTTGTTTCTTCCGCTTACTCCAATGCCCGCGTCGCCTTCAGCGCCTCCTCCAACGCGAGCGTCGCGTACACCGTGCACAACTCCGGGCGTGACTCCTCCCAGCGATCGACGTCGTTTCGCCACGAACCATCCGCGTTCTGTCGCGCGGTGACGGCCGCGATCAACTCCTGTCGCCAGTCGTGCTCGACGCCGTCCGGCGTGACGATCACGTCGATGCCCGATGCCCGAAGTGCTCGCGCCATCGCGTGCAGGTAGTAGTAGACGCCCTGCTGATCGAGCCCGGGGTTCTCCGCGAACGTCCAGTGCCCGCGGATCCAGTCGAGCGCGGCGGCGACTTGCGGACTGGACGCATCGAGTCCGGCGAAGAGCAGGCTCTTGAAGCCCGCGTACGTCATCGAACCGTAACTGCGAAGACTGCGAGCCGCGCCCGCGGGCATCGTCTCGCCGTAGCGACCTTCGCCGGCGGCCTGGCTGGCGAACGACTCGCCGCCGTTGGCCGGGGTGTAGACGAAGCCGCCGTCGTCGGCGCCGGACTGCGCCCAGTCCGCGGGGTTCGTCGCCTTGAGGTTCTGCGTGCGTCCGAGGAAGACGAGCGCCCGCTGCACGACGGGTTCGTCGGCGCTCACGCCCGCGTCGTAGAGCGCATCGAGCATCATCTGGGTGTTCGAGAGATCCGGGCGGCCGTGTCGGCCGTAGCCGGCGCCGCCGAACCAGTCGCGACTCGGATCGACGCCGTCCTCCTGCGACCATTGACCATCGACGAGGTGATTCACGCCGGTCGCCAGCGCCCTGGCCTCGCCCGGCGCGGTGTCGGTGCCCATCGCGCTCAGGCCCATGACGACGGCGCTCGACACGTAGTTGCCCAGACCGCCCGCTTCGAGGCCTTCGAGACCGAGGCGATCGAGTTCGCCGAGCACGAAGTCGCGGGCGCGATCGCGGGACGCGAGCGTGTCGGGATTCAGCCGGTCGCTCGACTGCGCGAACGCCTTGAGTGCGAGCGCGGTCACCGCGACGCTCGCCGCCGCCTCGCGGGGCGGCTGGTCGGTCGCGACGACTTCCTCGCCCTCCATCCACGCGCCGCGCGGTGACTGGTGCCGGGCGAGCCACCCGATTCCACGATCGAGCGATGCGATCGCGGCATCCCAGTCGGCGGCGTCGAGCGTCGTTTCCCCGCGGTCGGTCGCGATGCGATGTTCCGGCGGCATCGGCAGGAGCAACGTGCCCGGCACCTCGGGGGTCGGGAGCGTCGTGATCTTCGCGGGGTCGATCCGCTCGTCGAGCGGGGCGTCGGCCGGGGCGACGATGGACTCGCGGACCTCGTCGGTCACCCGGACCGGGCGACGGGACGGCGGATCCGCGTCGGCGGCGGACGTGATCGCGAGGGTCGTGGCGATCGTCAGGACCGCGGCAAGCGATGGCATCAGCAGGCGGTGGAGCATGTCCGCAGCGTATGGCGCCGATTCGGTCGCGGGACCGGCGGTGCGGATCTTCGAGGCGATAGCCTTCCGTCATGTCCGACGACTCGACCCCGCACACCCCGATGCCCGAGACTCCCCGCGATCCGGGATGGTGGTCGGCCTTCGGCGAGGCGCTTCTGACCGGCGAGTTCGACACCGAGGTCGATCCCGAGGTCAAGGCCGCCGTCGATCGCTGGCGGGACCGGGCGACGACCGTCGCGGGCGAGGCGTTCGGCCTGGTCGCGGGCGATCGATTCGACGCCCTCGCCGCGAGACTCGCGGCGATCGAGTCGAGACTCGACGCGCTCGAACGTGGCTCCGGAGACTCGACCGACGCCTGATCGCCCGCTCAGCGGACGACGCCGATCGCGTACATCTGCTCGCTGCCGGTCGTGGCGTCGAAGATGATCGGCACGATGAACGGGCCGGAGACGCCCTCCGCGGGCGTGATCGCCGCCGTCACACGGACGCGGTCGTCGTCACCGGGGATCTGTTCGACCAGCGACACCTCGAAACGCGGATCACCGCTTCGCAGCCGAAGCACCTTCTGGCCTGCGAAGTGCTTGAGTTGAAGCGAGAAGGGGGCGGGGGTCGCGGCGGCGATGGCGCCGAGATTCGCGATGTATCCGTCGAACTGGATCGCGACCTTGTAGTCGGGGAACTGATGCGGCAGCATCGACCACTGGTGCCGGACCCGCATCTCGAGCATCGGAGCCTCGGGATGGTCAGTCTCGAAGAGCAGCCACTTCGGCATGGTCTCCGGCGTCTCGCCGGTCAGGTCGTAGCCGACCACGTGACGCACCGCCGCGGTGTCCGGCGACTCGAGCAGCGGGGGCTGACCGTTCACCGAGAGCACGCGGAAGGGCCGGCCGTCGGTCGATTCGACGACGACCTGACCGGTCATGCGTTCGGGCGCGAGCGCATCGACGTAGAGCGGATCCGTGCGGACGGCGTAGGCCGCGACCGCGGTCAGCGTGAGACGGGGACCGGCGACGTTCGGCTCGAGGACCGTGTTGATCGCCGCCTGCTTGAGGCCGGTGGTGTTGGGAACCTGAAGCGTGGCGGGGATGCCGATCGCGCCTCGCGGCGGGATGGTCTGGTTCGAGACCTTCACCGTCGTGCACTGGCAGGTCGGGGCCGCGGCCAGGATCCTGATCGGAGCGTCCGTCGGGTTGATGAGCCGGAACTCGGTGCGGAGCTTGGTGCCGGGGCGAGTCACGCCGAAGTCGACGTCGCCGGGGTCCGCGTAGACGGTGGTCATCCCGGGCCGGATCTCGACGGTGCCCGTCGCGTAGATGATCGGGGTGCCGTCATCCGGGGCCGAGGGTGGGGCCGCCGGGGAGGTCGTCGCCGGGGTCGAGGTCGTCGATGTCGTCCCGCCGCCCTCACCGCAGGCGGTCAGGAATGCGGCGGTCGCGAGGAGAAGCGAAGTGGCGGCGGCACGCGGATGGCACATCGGGAGACTCCGGAAACGGACGCGATTCTCGGGGGAGAGCCTGTCAGACTACGGTCGGCCTCGCGTCCGGACCACCGTGAGCCCTTCTGTAGACTTCCGCCATGAAGGCGATCGCAGTCATGCGGGGCGGGGCGCCGGTGGCGCCGAACGTCGAA
>CAYZSH010000329.1:0-3269 GCA_964481025.1 uncultured Isosphaeraceae bacterium | reverse complement strand
GAACTTCGAGGTCGAGCTCATGGGTGGCTGCGTCGACTGTGCGTCCTATTGCCCGATTGACATTCTGCCACACTGAGGTTCCACCATGTCACTTGTCATCATCTCGAGAATGACGCTGTCTCTGCTCCTCGCACTCGGCGCATCGTCGTCGGCCGACTCCCCACCGATTCCGATCGGCGGCATCGAGGACTGGGTGGTGATCGAACAGCAGGTCCGGGATGCCGTCGCGCATGAGGTGGAGCCGACCGGACTGATCCTGACCCGAGATGATCGACCGGCCGCGTACGTCGCCGTGACCGCCAACGGCTTCGGTGAGACGACCACCGATCCTGCCGGTGTTCGCTGGGTCGTTCCCCTCATGCATCAGGTGCCCATCGACGGCATGCCCGCGTGGTGGTCGATTCGGATCCCGGATGCCGAAGCCGACGATCCGACCGACACCGCGGACCCGACCGAGCACGACGCAGACCTCGCGTTCTCCGCGGATCGGCTCGCCGTCGACGCCGCTCGGGCCACGCGGTCGCTTCTCGAATCACGTGACGTGATCCCCGTGCTCGACCCGACGTCCACCAGACAGCGAGCGCCGGTCGATCCGTTCCGCATCCCGGTGGTCTCCAGTCCGTGGGTCGACCCGGCCGACCCACAGGCGCCGGTCGCGATCGCCCTCTGGTTCCTCGAATCCGACGCGCGACAGGCGGACCTTCGGGTGCGGGGCGAGAAGGAGGCGGCCGATCGAATCGCCGACGACATGCAGTTGATTGCAAGGCGTCTGCGCCTTCCCGAGATCGAGGGCCTGATCCTGGCACGATTGCCCCGAGGCTTGAGCGGCTTCGCCTCGCTCTGCCTGCACGAGACGTGGCCGACCGAGGCCTGGGCGATCCATGACGCCCTGGCCACCCGCGGGGATGAGATCGAAGCCCGCCGCACCAGACTGCGCAGCCTTGCCAGGAAGCTCGCGCGCGAGTACGAACTCTCGCCGGAAGCGAGCGAGCTCTTCGAACAACTGCTCGGCATCAGCCTCGACCGTGTGCTCCCGGTCGGGCTTCCGATCGATCGCGACGACTGGCGACGCTTCGAGGAGATGATGACGCAGATGTTCGAGTATTACGAGTCGAGGGAGATGCCGCTCGCGGAGCATGGAGGCTACATGCAGTCGGCCTCGCTGCTGTTGATGGCATGGAACGGCCAGACCCTGCTCGGCGAGAAGGCATTGCTGACCTCGACCGAGCGATTCGCTCGGGACGCGCAACACGCGTGGCTTGCGGACCAGGCCATGCCGGTCTTCGAGGCCACGGCGACTCGATTCGGGGAGGCGACGGCCGAGGAGCTGAGAGCGGGGGCGATCGAGGCACTCGCCCTCTCGATCTCGCCGGTCCTGCAGCTGCCGATGCAGGGTGACTCGGCGGCGATCACCGAAAGCGTCCGCCAGGCCATGGACGACGTGGTCCGCTGGGAGGCCCAGGGGATATTGACACCACCCAGCCTCGCCTCCGAGCTGGTCGCGGAAGCGATCGCAGAGGCGATGGCGAGGGCCGCACTGCGGGACCCTTTCGATGTTGGACGACCACCACTGATGCGATCGCGAAGCAACTGGCCTCGACCCGCCTTCGGCCTCACGGGCGTGGGGTTCGTGGAGGTGCCGCTCCCCGATGGTCGCACAGTGCGTGTCCCCCGAGTCTCCGTGGGCCCCCGGATGCCGGGGACGTGACCGGAGTCGCTATCCTGCATCTCACGCAATCGCGTCCAAGACCCGGATCACCTGTCGAGCGGTGATTCGGAGCCAATAACCTGCTCGACGACATCGTGAACGCCGTTCGACCCGTCCGAACCGAGGACGGAGCGTCTGTGCGTGCACGATGACTCCTCCTGACGCGACGCGACCATGTCCATCTTTCCCCTGCCGCAGTTCGAAGCCGACGCCGATCCCGCCAACCGCGAGATGACCGACGAGGAGCGGTACGCCCGGCTCGAGCCGCCCTCGACGATCGTCGTCCGCGTCGGCTTCATGGCCCGCGTCGCGGAGTACCCGTACAAGGGCGACGCGAAGCCGGGCTGCGGCTCGAAGCTGGTGGCCAAGACGCACCGCGGCATCGAGCTCGTCGAGATGCTCACCACGACGTGCCCGAACGCCGGGTGCGGCAAGTCGGTCACGCGGTCGGAGATGCTCGACTACATCAAGGCGTCGGGCGGCAAGGACTACCCGTTCCGGACCGACGGCCGCATCCTGCGGGTCGCGACGATCGAGGATCTCAACGAGTGGTCGGCGGTCAAGGCGACGTGTCTCGAGAAGGTCAAGGTCGTCAAGCGGCACGTCGCCGAGCACGGACTCGACATGAACATCGTCGAGGTCGAGCCGATCCTCGGGCAGGAGCAGCTGACCGTCTACTACATGAGCGAGGACCGGGTCGACTTCCGGGAGCTCCTCAAGACGCTCGCCGCCGAGTTCGGCACCCGCATCGAGATGCGACAGGTCGGCGGCCGCGACGAGGCGCGTCTGAACGCCGACTACGAGAAGTGCGGCCAGCACTGCTGCTGCAAGAACTTCCTCAAGGTGCTCAAGCCGATCTCGATGCGGTCGGCGAAGGTGCAGAAGGCGACGCTCGACCCGCTCAAGATCTCCGGTCGCTGCGGCCGACTCATGTGCTGCCTGCGGTACGAGGACGAGTCGTACGAGGACCTCAGGAAGCGGCTGCCGCACCGCAAGAAGCGGGTCGGAACGCCGGAAGGCCCGGGCATCGTGCTCGATTCGAAGATCCTCGTGCAGCTGGTGCTGGTGAAGCTCGAGGCCGACGGCCGCGAGATCGCGGTGCCGGTCGAGGAGTTGTGCCATCCCGACGAGTGCCCGGTGAAGGCCCCGGAGCCGGACCCGTTCCGCGGACTGGGCGGCACCGAGGTCGCGGATCGGACCGATGACGACACGCGGAAGCGCAAGCGGCGCAAGTCGAGGTCCGAACGCCAGGCCGAGCACAAGGCGACTTCGGAAACCGAGACGGACGCGACGGCGACGGCTCCCGAGATCGGGGACGTCACCGCTGCGGATGGCGACGATGCCGACGGCGACACGCCGAAGAAGAAGAAGCGGCGGCGACGGCGACGGAAGAAGTCGGGTGGAGGTGATGGCGGCGGCGCGGAGAGCGGTGGCGGCGAGGATGCCGGCGGCGACGCTGCGCCGTCGGCGGCGTCAGACGGCGAGGGCGATGGCGACTCGGAAGGGGGTCAGGCGAAGAAGAAGCGTCGCAGGCGCCGACGGCGGCGTGGCGGCGGGGGTG
>CAYZSH010000328.1:0-3276 GCA_964481025.1 uncultured Isosphaeraceae bacterium | reverse complement strand
ATGGACCCGCGCTTCGACGCCGACACCGACACGATCGACGCCTACCTCGCTCGCCACGAGGGGAAGCAGTTGCTGCGTTTCCTCACCTGCGGCAGCGTGGACGACGGCAAGAGCACGCTCATCGGTCGCCTCCTGCACGACACCAAGGGCATCTACGAGGATCAGCTCGCCGCGGTCGAGGGTGACAGCCGGAAGTACGGCACCCAGGGCACCAAGGCCGACCTCGCACTGCTCGTCGACGGCCTCCGCTCCGAGCGCGAGCAGGGCATCACGATCGACGTCGCGTACCGCTACTTCTCGACCGAGAAGCGCAAGTTCATCGTCGCCGACACTCCGGGTCACGAGCAGTACACCCGCAACATGGCGACCGGCGCGAGCAACTGCGACCTCGCGATTCTGCTCGTCGACGCCCGTCACGGCGTGAGCATCCAGACTCGCCGCCACTGCGTGATCACATCGCTCCTCGGCATTCCGCGGATCGTCGTCGCGATCAACAAGATGGACGCGATCGACTGGAACCGCGAGACCTACGAGGCGATCAAGGCCGACTTCGAGTCGTTCGCCGCGAAGCTTCCCGACCGCGAGATCCAGTTCATCCCCATGTCGGCGCTCATGGGCGACTTCGTCGTCGAGGGCTCCGAGAACGCGCCGTGGTACGACGGACCGAACCTGCTCGAGTACCTCGAGTCGGTGCCGGTCGGGACCGCACGGCAGGACACGCCGTTCCGGATGCCGGTCAACTACGTCATCCGCCCGAACCTCGACTTCCGCGGCTTCGGCGGTCGCATCGAGTCGGGCATCGTCCGTCCCGGCGACCGTATCCGAGTGCTTCCGGCGGGCACTGAATCGACCGTCGCCCGCATCTCGACCTTTGACGGCGACCTCGACCTCGCGGGCTCGCCCCGCAGCGTCGCGATCGTGCTCGAGGACGAGATCGACGCGAGCCGCGGCGACGTCATCGTCGCCGCCGATTCGCCCGCGACCGTCTCCGACCGCATCACCGCGGACCTCGTGTGGATGCACGAGGACCGACTCGTCGCCGGCCGCGAGTTCCTTCTCCGCCACGGCACCCGCGTGACGCCCGCCCGCGTGCGGCGGATCGTGCATCGCCTCGACATCGAGACGCTGGAGACGACCGGCGCCGACGGCCTCGACCTCAACGAGATCGGCCGCGTCGAGATCGAGACCGACTTCGCGCTCGCCTTCGATCCGTACGAGGACGTCCGCGGCACCGGCAGCCTGATCCTCGTCGATCGCATCGGCAACTGGACGATGGCTGCGGGCATGATCCGTGGCGCGACCGACGAGAACCGCTGGACCGCCCGTCCGGTCTCCGGAGACGATCGGGCCGGCGAGCCCGATCCGGTGACGCCCGCCGAACGCGAGGCCCGCTACGGCCAGAAGCCCGCGACCGTCCTCCTGACCGGCCTCGCCGGCAGCGGCAAGACGCATCTGGCCGCGATGCTCGAACGGGCCCTCTTCGACCTCGGTCGTGTGGCGATCCGACTCGACGGCTCGGCCCTCCGACGCGGTCTCAACCGCGACCTCGGCTTCAGTGCCGAGGACCGGTCGGAGAACCTCCGCCGCGCCATGGAGACCGCCAAACTCGTCAACGACGAAGGTTTCCTCTGCATCGCGGCGTTCGTGGCCCCGCAGGCGGCGATCCGCGAGAAGGCGGCGGAGCTCGTCGGTCGCGACCGGTTCCTCGTCGTGCACTGTGCCGCCCCGCTGGAGCACTGCAAGGCCAACGACCGGACCGGGCTCTATGCCGAGGCCGCGGATCGCGGGCTCTCCGGGATCCCCGGCGTGGACTTCGAGTACGAGGCCCCGACCGACGCGGACCTCGTCCTGCCGACCCACGAGGTCGACCTCGAGGAGAGCGTGAACCGCATTCTCACGCTCCTCCGCACCCGCGGCATCCTTCGCTGAGCGGGATCCTGACGCCTTGAGACGCCGGACCGCGCGGAAACCGCGCGGTCCGGTGTTCATGTCCGAGGCAGGAAAACGCCCGCACCGCTCACCGCACCCGATGCGACGGGCCCGCGGCGCGTATCATCGCGACCCTCATGGCCAGCGTCTGCTTCTACTTTCAGGTCCACCAGCCGTACCGACTGCGTCGGTACTCGGTGTTCGCCGACGATCCGTTCTACTTCGACAACGAGGCGAACGAGAAGATCATGCACAAGGTCGCCGAGAAGTGCTATCGGCCGGCCACCGCGAAGATCCTCGACCTCGTGAAGCGCCACGAGGGCCGCTTCCGCGTCGCGTACTCGATCTCGGGAACGTGTCTCGATCAGTTCGAGGCGTGGGCCCCGGACGTCCTCGACATGTTCAAGGAGCTCGGCGACACCGGCGCCTGCGAGTTCCTGGGCGAGACGAGCCACCACTCGCCGTGCTTCCTGTTCAGTCGTGACGAGTTCGACAAGCAGGTCGATGCGCACCGCGCCCGCATCCAGTCGCTCTTCGGCCAGACGCCGACCGTCTTCCGCAACACCGAACTCATGTACCACGACGATCTCGCGTGGCACATGGCGAAGCGTGGCGATCACCGGGCGATCATCTGCGAAGGCGTCGATCGCATCCTCGCCCATCGCTCGCCCAACTACGTCTACGTGCCGCCGCGATTCCACGACCAGCCCGAGTCGATCGCCGAGCGACCGATCCGGCTGCTCCTGAAGAACTACCGGCTCTCAGACGACATCGCCTTCCGCTTCGGCAACCGAGGCTGGGAGGAGTGGCCGCTGAGCACCGAGAAGTTCGCCCGCTGGGTGAACGACATCAACGGTGACGGCTACTGCTGCAACCTGTTCATGGACTACGAGACGATCGGCGAGCACCAGTGGGCCGACACGGGGATCTTCGAGTTCCTCGATGCGCTTCCCGGTGCGATCTACGACGTCAACCCCGGCCACAACGACTTCCTCACCCCGTCGCAGGTCCTCGACTGCTACCAGCCGGTCGGCGAGTACGCGGCGCCCAACTGGATCTCCTGGGCCGACACCGAACGCGACCTCTCGGCGTGGCTCGGCAATCCGTTGCAGGACAACGCGGTCGAGGAACTGTTCGCGATCCGCGACGCGGTCTACGCGAAGCACGAGGCGGGCGACGAGTTCATCCTCGAGGACTGGCGGAAGCTCTCCACCAGCGACCACCTCTACTACATGTGCACGAAGTACTGGGCGGACGGCGACGTCCACAAGTACTTCAGCCCGTACGACAGTCCGTACGACGCGTACATCAACTTCATGAACGTGCTGGACAACATGAAGCAGCGGG
>CAYZSH010000327.1:0-3292 GCA_964481025.1 uncultured Isosphaeraceae bacterium | reverse complement strand
CCCCCTGGTCCGCTCCGCGGACCTGTCCCCCGCAAGGCGGGGGACGGCGAAGACGAACGAGCAGGCGACGCCTCAATCTCCTGATCTCCTCACTCCTGATCTCCTGTTCTCGCCGAAGGCGTCCGCCCCGCCGAGCCAGGGGCGATTCACTCGCCCCGTGTGCGAGAGAAAGCGAGCATGGCCCGAACGGGCCACGCGCAGCGCTCAAAAAAGTGGCCCCGAACGGGGAGGCAGAACCGTTGCGGGGCCGATCCAGGGCTTGGATTCGGACTCGTCCGGCCTGGTCCGGACCGCGGCAGGTGGCCGCTCCGGTCGAAGTCGGGGGAGTCCGGCGTCGAATCGCATGACTCGTTCGACGCGGGATGAAGGTCGAATCCTCGCCAGGAAAGGCAAGCGATTCGTGCGCTCCTCGCGTCGACCACGAGCCTCCAGGGGCGGGTCGTGACGGTCGTGACGAACGCCCGCCCGTACAATCGATCCCGTGAGCACCACCAGCCCCCCCCGACATCTCGCGATCTACACCGGGTCGTTCGATCCGGTGACGCTCGGACATCTGGACGTGCTCCATCGCGTCCGGGGCATGTTCGACGAGATCGTGCTCGCGATCGGCCACAACCCCGACAAGCGTCCGCTCTTCACCATGACCGAGCGGGCGACGATGGCCGAGTCGGCGATCCGATCCTCGATCGACCCCGACTGCCGGAACATCCGCGTCGAGACCTACGACGGCCTCACGGTCGATTTCGCCCGATCGGTCGGAGCGTGCGCGATCATCCGCGGCATCCGCAACGTCACCGATCTCGCCGGAGAGTCGCAGCTGGCGATCACGAATCGCAAGGTCGCGGGCATCGAGACGGTCTTCATCGTCTCCGGCGAGGAGTACGCGTACACCTCCAGCAGCCTGATCCGCCAGATGGCGGCCCTCGGTGCCACGCTTGAACAGCTCTCGGGATTCGTGCCGCCCGTGGTGCTCGATGCGATCCGCGAGAAGCAGGCCGATCCGGCCCATCCGCTCGGCGCCCTCCGACGCGACGGTCTCGTCGACTGAACCTGTCCCTGCATCCGTTCCCGCTGACCCCACACTTCGAGTCGTCATGTCCGTCGAACTTCGCATCGTCTCGATCGGCGCCCTCGCCAGTCATCCGCTTCGTCACGAGTCCGGCGATCGCCGCCCGGGTCACGCCACGACCGTGCTGCTCACCAGCGGTGACCGACGGATCCTCGTCGATCCCTCGCTGCCGCCCGACGCCCTGCGGCATCGACTCGACGAGCGCATCGGACTCGAACCCGACGCGATCACCGACGTCTTCCTCACCGATCTCCGACCGGAACGTCGCCGCGGGATCGGACTCTTCGGCGACGCACGGTGGCACGTCGGCGAGATGGAACGAGACACGTATCGCGCCGTGATCGAGACGCGACGCCGCGAACTCGACGACGAGGACGATCTCGATCCCGAGACCGAGAAACTGCTGGAACTCGAGTCGCGGGTGGTCGCCCGCTGCGGCGCGGCGCCGGATCGGCTCATGGACGGCGTCGATCTCTTTCCGCTCCCCGGGGTCACGCCCGGGCTCTGCGGCCTGCTGCTTCCGATGCCTCGGACCACGATCCTGATCTGCGGCGATGCGGTGCCGACCATCGAGCATCTCGAACAGGGCGCGGTGCTGCCGCACGTCGCGAGTCTCGAACAGGCGCAGGAGAGCTTCCGCGAGGCCGTCGAGATCGCGGATCAACTCGTGCCCGGCCGCGACAACATCGTGATGAACGCCGCCCGCGGACTCGTCTGAGACCCGACGACGACCTCCGAATGACACGGGAGCGACCGCAAGGCGGTCGCTCCCGTGATCATCTGCGTTGTTGCCGGCCCAGGGCCGCGATCGCACGAGAGAGGCCTCAGGCCTCGGTCAGTTCCGGCACCAGCGGGAAGTCGATCTCGGTGTCGTTCACATGGTTGAAGAGGTTCGTGAAGGTCATCCACGCGATGCCTGCACACACCTCGACGACGGCGGCGTCATCGAATCCTGCGGCGCGGAACGCCTCAAGTTCGGCATCATCGACATAGCCCTGCTTGTTCATGACCGCATCGAGGAAGTGAAGCAGCGCGGTCTCCCGCTCGGTGCCACCCTCACCACGACGGAAGGCCAGCGCCTCCTCGGCGGAAACGCCCTTCTTCGCCGCGACCGCGGTGTGAGCGGCGAGGCAGTAGTCGCACCCGTTCCGCTCGGAGACACGAAGCATCACGGCCTCCTTCTCGCGGGGGGTGAGGCACTGGCTCTTGCCGAGTGAACCGCTCAGCCCCAGCAGCCCCTGCATGACGTCGGGGTTGTTCGCCATCCCCTTGAAGATGTTGATCGGTGTCGCCTTGAGCGTCGCGGCGACGCGGGTGTCGGCGGACTCGTGATCGTGCAGGTGCAGACGCGGCATGGTTTCGCTCCGGAATGAACGTGAGGATCGACACCACGCGGACGCCGATCGGGACACGCTCGGTGCCTCGATCTCCACGATGGGTTCCCGAAGGCGATGTCCGTGACGGACGGAGCGAGTCAGGACGCGTCGTCGAACAGACGGTCCAGACCGGCGGAGACGAGGATCTGCTTGAAGTTGTCGCCGAACACGAAGTTGTGCTCGGGGAACTCCCGTCCTCCGGTGTTGTTGTCGAGGTGGCTGAAGATGAGGTCGATGCGCCCGATCTCACGCCACACGCCGTCGGCGTGGTCGAGTCGCCGCACGACGCCCCGGGTGCTCGCCCCGACGGCGTCCATGCGTTCGATCTCGGCCTCGTAGCGGAGCGTCTGACCGGGCGAAGCGTCCTCGTCGATCTCGACCTTGGAGACCTTCGCCAGCACCACCTTCTCGCGGAAGCGGTTGACCGAGCCGACCAGAATCCCCGCGGTCTGGGCCATGCCCTCGACCATGAGGCTTCCCGGCATCACCGGCTCGGGTGGAAGCCCGTCCTCCTCGCCATCGAAGTGGTCGTGAAAGAGCTCCTCGCTCAGCGAGAGGTTCTTCACGGCCTCCATGCGCACCCCGTCCTCGAACGCGGTGACGGTATCGATCCACATCCAGCGCATGGGGCCGTGATTCCGATTCCGGGACTTGGATCAGGCAGCGAGCTTGCGCTCGATGAAGTCGACCAGACTCTCGACGGTGAAGACCTCGGAGAGCTGGTTGACGCGTCGATCGGCATCAAGCCTCGAGAAATCGACGTGCGGCATCCGCTCGCGAAGGATGTCCATGGCCTTGTCGGTGAGCTTGCCGTCCTCGACGAGCGTGTCGTCGGACATCAGGTTCT
>CAYZSH010000326.1:0-3320 GCA_964481025.1 uncultured Isosphaeraceae bacterium | reverse complement strand
AGACCTTCGAGACGGACGATCTCCACGATTCCACCGCCGGCCTTCACGGCGTTCTCGATCGCGGGCAGGTTCAGATCGTGCCAGACCTGCAGATCGAGCGTGCCGTTGATGGCGAGGATCGGGACCGGCACCTTCGCGAACGCCTCGGCGGGATCGAATCGCACGAAGAAGCGCATCCACGGCGACGACATCTCCGCGACGCCCGCAGCCTCGAGCGACGCTCGCGTGGCGTCGTCGACCTCGCCGCCCTGCAACGCGATCTGCGCCTCCTGCAACGCCCGCATGGCGGCGCGAAGTTCGTCGACGTCCGTCTCATCCGCGGTCATCGCCGCAAGCAACCGGGCCTGTCTGGCGCGGATCTCCTCGATCGTCGGCTCATCGACGCCGGACGCGCGGTAGATCCGCGCCAACTGGTCGGCGAGCACGCGGGCGCCGGAGACGCCGCATCCCGCGATCGACACCACGAACGCCGGAGACGACTCCGCGAACCGCGGGGCCATGCCCGCCCCCACGATCGCGACCACCGCCCCGCCCTCGCTGTGACCAGCTGCGCCGCAGCGGGCCGGATCGATGCCGGGCTGGGTCTTCAGAAACGCCAGCGCCGCGGCCGCGTCGTCGGCGAGGTCCAGAGTCGTCGCGGTCGCGAACTCGCCGGTGCTGCCTGCGATGCCGCGATCGTCGTAGCGAAGCGAGGCGATGCCCGCTCGGGCCAGTCGATCCGCGAGCACGCGGAACGGGCGATGGCCCATGAGTTCCTCGTCGCGATTCTGCGGACCGCTTCCGGTGACGAGCACCACCGCCGGGACCGAGGCGGTCGCAGCCTCGGGGGGCAACGCGATCGTGCCGGCGAGCACGTGACCTCCGGGCGTCGGGATCTCGACCTCGATCTCCTCGTACGGCAGCGGCGGCACCGGATCCTGCGGACGGCGACTGGCGAGGACCGCGGCGTCCGCGGCCCGGGTGAATGCGATGTCGAGCGCGAGCGGCCCCTGCATGAACCGACCTCGCCACGAATCCCCGTCCGGAACGATGATCAGATTCGCTTCGACCGGCACCGGCACTCGCCATCGTCGAACGCCCGACGCGGCGGCGAGCGGGTCGTCGCGAAACGAGTCGTCCAGCGCCGCCGGAATCAAGGCGAGTCCCTGAATGCCCTGAGCCGGAATGTCCACGAGGCCGTGCTCGACGCCGTCGATCTCCGCGAGAACCACGGTGATCGGGAGTCGTCCGCCGCCCGGAATGACGAGTTCGCCATCGTGGCGACTCGCGTTCGGTGCGGTTCGAAGCTCGGGGACGGCGACGAGGTCGAACGTCACCGGCGCGATCGAGGTGACCTGCGGCGGGCCATTGGGGAAGGAGAGCGTCCCCTGCGGCCGCTCGCCGGACCGGAGCCGAAGTTCCGCCACCAGTCCCGCGGCGGGGTGCGAGATGACCAGTTCGTCACCCGCGACCTCGACCTGTCGGGCCTCGACCTCAAAGACCCCGAGCCGCGGAATACTGAGGACGACTTCGGGTGACTCGGCGGTGCCGGCGACGCGGGCCTGCACGTAGACCGGCGACCCGGGGACCATCGCCTCGCCCCGCCATTCGCCACGAAGGTCGTCGAGAAGTTCGGGCGCCACGGCGGTCGCGACCGCGCCGTGCCCGGACGCGAGGGCGTCCTGGAACACCGCGCCCGCAACCACCAGCACGATCGCCGTGATGAGGCTCCAACCTCGCATGTCCAGTCTCCGGTCCGATCGGAGGACAGGACCCCGAATCGTCGGGATCGAACTCCGGGATCGTGTCGGTCAGTGCGGAGCGTACTCGATCATCCGATCGATTCGGTTGCCCTCGCCGATGATCGCGACCTTGGGATGGTGCTCCGCCATCTCCTCGGCGGTCATGTGGCAGAAGGACATGATCAGCACGGTGTTGCCCGGGGCCGTCAGCCTCGCTGCCGCACCATTGATGCCGATGATGCCGCTGCCGGGTTCGCCCTTGAAGATGTACGTCTCGAAGCGGCTGCCGCTGTCGACGTCACAGACGAGGACCTTCTCGTTGACCCGCAGGCCGGTCGCATCGAGCAGGTTGGTGTCGATCGTGATCGACCCGACGTAGTCCGGGTCGCACTGGGTCACGCTCGCACCGTGGATCTTGGCGAAGAGCACTTCGCGCAGCATCTCGAACTCCTGAAGCGACTGGGACGTGGGGGTGACGAGGGCGCGAAGGGTACCCGAGACGCGGTCAGCCGGCGTCCGAGTCGGCGTCGCCTGCAGTCTCGTCGGGCCGGACGTCCTCGGGACGCCGCCATTCGACCTTCGCACCACCTCGCCAGAGCGCCTCGATGTCGTAGTACATCCGCTGGCTCGGCTCGAAGAGATGCACCACGACGTCCACGAAGTCGGCGACCACCCAGGTCGTTCCGGTGTCTCGGTTGGTTCGGAACGGCGGCTCGCCCCGTTCCTTGCCGAGGTCCTCGAGCGACTGGGCGACCGACTTCATCTGTCGATCACTGGTGCCGCTGGCGACCACGAGATAGTCGGAGACCTGGCTCAGGCCGCGAACGTCAAGGACGCGGACGTCCGAACACTTCATGTCGGAACAGGTCCGGGCGCACTCGATGGCGAACGCCCGGACCTGCTCGGGATCCTTCTGAATCCGCTGACGGGTCGTCATGCGGTCAGAGTCCGAAGATGTCGGAGATGTAGGGGCCGACCTTGACGATCAGGCCCGCGAAGACCACCGACACCACGCTGACGAGCTTGATGAGGATGTTGAGTGCCGGTCCCGAGGTGTCCTTGAACGGATCGCCGACGGTGTCGCCGACCACGCCCGCCTTGTGGGCATCGGAACCCTTGCCACCGAACTGGCCGGTCTCGATGTACTTCTTGGCGTTGTCCCAGGCACCGCCGGCGTTCGCCATGAAGATCGCCACCGCGAAGCCGCAGACGAGGGCGCCCGCGAGAAGACCCATGACGCCCGCGACGCCGAGGATGAGACCGACGACGATCGGGACCGCGACCGCCATCAGCGACGGCACGACCATCTCCTTCTGCGCACCCGCGGTCGAGATCGCGACGCACGAGGCGTAGTCGGGATACTCGTGACCCTCGGCCTCGACGCGATACGGCCACTTGAGCGGGTTGGCGATGTCCTCGTCGCTCAGGCCCTGAGCCTTGAAGGCCTTCTTCATGATCGCGAACTGGCGGCGGCACTCGTCGATCATCGAGTAGGCCGCTCGACCGACGGCGTTCATGGTCATCGCACAGAAGACGAAGACGAGCATGACGCCGATGAAGAGGCCGCCGAGGACCTTCGGGTTCATGAGGGTGACGTCG
>CAYZSH010000325.1:0-3331 GCA_964481025.1 uncultured Isosphaeraceae bacterium | reverse complement strand
GCCGAGCCCCGGCATCGTGCCGTGCTCGTCGAAGGTGGCGACGACGAGGCGGAGGGCGGTTGCCCGGCCCTGCTCCGGCGGCGCCGAGTCCTGCGACGTTGTCGCCATCGAGGTCGCTGCGAGGATCGCGACAGCCGTCGATAGCGCGATCAAGCGGACGACGCCTCGGAGGGAGCTTGTCTTCATGCGATTCTCGATCGTCGACGTCGGAACCCGCGGACCTCGTGCATGCTTGGAATCGAAGATAGCCGGAGTGGAAGTCGAGTCGCGCACGGTTCGAGCGGCGTCTCGGAAGTCCGCCGAGGCGGTCTGGATCGCGCGGCATGCCGATCCAAGTTCGACCAGATCGGACGATCCATCGCCATCGTGCCCGTCGGATGCATGAAGATCGATCAGGGCGTTTCGCCCGTCACTCCTTGACCGCCAGACGGCTCTGACCCTGGCGAGTCTCCAGCCTCTCCTGAGACCGAATCACCATCGTCGGCGGCCCCGGCACCGCTTGCCGACGCATCGCCCGCTGCGGCCTGATTCTTCATCCAACGATGCATGCGCTCCTGTGCGTGCAGCGACGAGATGCTCAGGTGCTTCACGACGCACACGGTCTTCGCGCCGTTCTCGCCGTTCCGTGGATGAAGGATCTCGCGCACCTCGACCTCGGTGGCGGACGGCAGGTCGGGCATCGCGCTCGCGAACCGCAGCTGCTCGCGATAGCTGGACTGCAGTTCGGACAGGCTCACGGATCCATCGCCGTACCCGCTTGCGAGCGCGATGCTGGCAAGGCCGCGGCCTTGCGACGAGGCGATCAGCTCGTTCACAAAGCGGGACAAGGCGACGTCGGCGGCCAGGCTGGCCTGAGCCTTCGCGACGTCGCGAAACAGACGCGACGAGCCGGCCATGTCCGCCTGACCGAACGCAACCACGCCGAGCTCCCCATGCTCGTCCGTCCGGAGGTGGCATCCATGGCTGTAGAGCAGTTCATCGCCGATCGCAGCCGCCCAGTCCGCGATGGCCGCCTGAGCAGCCTTGCCGCGAACCGAGGCATCCGGAGCACGAAGTGCATCGACCAGATCGCGGGTCGCGCGACTCCACGTCGCCACGATGGCGATGTCTTCAGGACCTTCGAAGGCCTTGAAGACCTGCAAGCCTGCGATCATCTCGTCGCACGTCCGGGCAACGCGACTCGAGAACTCCTCCACGGCGACGCGCCGACTCGCGTCGAGGTCTTTCACGCTCCCGGCCACATCACCGCGGCTGAAACGCGAAGCGACGAGTTCAAGCAGCTCGTTCGTGGTCATTCCGGCTTCCGACGCGATCCCCTCGGCCTCGACCTCGATCCGTGAACCGGCCATCGCGGCCAGTTCGAGGCCTGCCCGCGCCCGAGCCAGTTCGAAGGCGATCGCCCGGACATCGCCGTAGGGTCCGTCGGCACCCTGCACGATCGCCTGGCTGGCGACGACCACGACGTACTCGTCATCCGTTCCGATGTGGTGCCATCCGACCCGAAGACCAGGGTGATCCCGCACGAACGCCCGTGCACGCGCTTCGGCCGAGATCGGACCAGTGGCTTCGTTCGACGATGGCAACTCGCCGAGTCCCTCCTCGGCGAGGTAGCTCAGCTCGATGCCCCCGGGGCGGATCGGCTCGTCGATCGGGCTCTGGGCGGTCGCGATGGCCACCACCCCCGATGCGAGCCAACCAGCATTCATCCAAGTCGCCAAGTCCATGTCCTGCTCCTGCGGGTTGGTTCGACGCCAATCCGGCGCGGTCCGTTCTGCCGAGGCTTGAACCATTTCGTTCGACCATTGTTGCGAGACCGCGGCGACCGGGAATCGGCCGGCACGGCGAGATCGGCCTCGAGAAGACGAGGCCCAAGACGGACGATCTTGCAGAACGATCCGCAAGTTCCTGCTCGGATCGCGTCCGTCCAGAACGCCCGGGCTGTTGCTCACCCTTGTCAAGATCAGGACCCTCGCCGATGCCGCTTCGCCCTGCCACCCTGACGCTTCTCGCCATCGCGACTCATGGCGCCCTGATCGGCTGCCAACACGCCTCCCCGCGTCAGGCGACGACGCGACTCGACCGTGAGACCCTCGTCGGCGTGGCCGATCGGACTGCCCCGCATGGCTCGGGTCTCGACTCAGCCTCGTCCGAGTCCTCCGCATCGGGAACCCCGATGAACGAGGTCGATCCCGCCGCGGCCGTCGACACCTGGGCGGAGTCGCTGCTCGTCGTCGCCGCAGCGGGACCGATCGAGCATCGTTCGCTCGATGCCGATCGCGTGCGGGTGACGATCCCGTGCCTCGTGCAGCTCGATTCGAATGCGGCCTTCGACTGGATGGAAGGACTCGCCGCGCGTGCTCCCAGCGAGGGGTCGGTCGAACGATCGCGGCTGCTCGCGCGGGGCGGGTTTCCCGATGCGGACTCGTCGCGATCCGTTCGACGACCGACGCAGACCCGTTCGCCCGAACTCGCCATGTCTGCGGTCGACCTGCCGAACACGGACGATCCGAACCGCTTCGGGCTGCTCGTCGTCGATGGCGATCACTGGGGCGCCGCGATCACACGGCACGTCCTCGATCGCAAGACGCAACTCGATCCGCTGCTCGAATCGATCGACCGTCCTCGCTCGGTCCGCCTGCTGGGCGTCGACCGCCACGGGCGCGTGATCCACGGCGTCTCGCTTCCCTTGCTGCCGATGGCGAAGTCTCGCCCCGATCGGCCGCAGGCCTTGCTCTCACCCTGGTGGATCCGCGATCGCCGCACGAACGCGAACGAACCCGTCGTCTGGCGGAACGCCGCGCAGTGGCTTGCCCACGACCGCACGCTTGCCCGGGCCGCGCGAGAACTCCCCGAGACCGTGGGCGATCTCATGTTCCTGCCGATGCTTGGATGGCAGTCGACGATCATCGCCCCGCCGTGGGCGGTGGGCGGACTCGAGATCGAGCTCTCGATCGAGGTGCCGCGCGATGTCGCCGACCGCCTCGACCGGTTCGAGTTCCATCTCGCAGATCGGTAGGAGCCGGACTCATCGGCCGACCAATCACGACCATCACGCCAATCCGCCTCGCCCCGATCGAGACCAACGTTTCTCGCGAGCCTCGTGACGACGTCACCGCACTCCGCCGGACGAGAAAGACGCCGCGTCGATCGCGCGTGGCGGCCGGTCCGCTCGACGCGGTGCCGCAGCCTCAGTCCGAGGGCACGGGTGCCGATTCCGGCGACGCCGATGCGTCGTTCGCGCCGCCATCGATCGCGGGACCGGGTGCAACATCTTCACCGAGCACCACCCGGAACCCGAACGCGCCGCCCTTGAGGCCGGGAATGCCGCGGT
>CAYZSH010000324.1:0-3353 GCA_964481025.1 uncultured Isosphaeraceae bacterium | reverse complement strand
CGGGCGTGCGATCGCGGCCGTCACGACCATGAGCGCGATCATGGCGAGCCAAGCGATGCTTGTCGTGGCCGTGCGGGTGACGAGGCGTCGTGGGCGTTCGCCTTGATGGCCTCCGCCCCGATGCTGACCACCCCGATGGAATCTCGATCCATCTCCTCGTCGTCCGATCGTCGTCATGGCTTCTCTCCGTCGTGTACGCTCGAGGATACCGAACCGCGCCACGGGCTCCAACGACGAAACGGCATGCTGCGTGCCCACCGGGGCTTGCGACCGCGTGCCGGGGTTGTTCTCGGCCGTCATTCCGCCATGATCAAGCCATGATCCCGCCATGATCACGCCATGATCACGCGGTTGGGACCGCGACCGCCGTCGGGGGTGGTCCGGTACCATCCTCCCCATGCATGCCAGCCCCCAGACTCGTCGATCCGGCCGCGTCCTGCGGTCCGCGGCGGTGGTTCTTGGTGCGACCGTCCTCCTCGCCGGCTGCGGTGGAGACGAGAACACCTTCAAGGCCCCGCCGCCGCCCAAGGTCACCGCGATCCACCCGCCCGACCACGTCTTCGCCCCCTACCGCGACGTGGTCGCCACCGTCCGCAGCCGCGAATCGGTCGACATCCGCGCCCGCGTGGACGGATTCCTGAAGACACGGTCGTTCGAGCCGGGCGACCTCGTGACCGTCGACGAGACGCTCTTCACGCTGGAGACCGACGAGTACGAGGCCGCGGTCGCGGCCGCGACCGCGGACCTGCGGGCGGCGAAGGCTCGGCAGCAGCTCGACGTCGAGGTGCTCGGCAAGTACCAGCAGGCGTTCGACCGCGGGGCCGCGAGCGAGGTCGAACTGCTGGAGGCGAAGGCCAAGGTCGAGGTGTCGGCGGCGTCGGTCGATCAGGCCGAGGCGAAGCTGCGACGCGCGACGCTCGATCTTTCGTACACCACGATCACCAGCCCGATCGAAGGCCGCATCGGCGAGGACCTCGTGAGCATCGGCAACCTCGTCGGCCGCGGCGAACCGACGCTGCTCGCGAAGGTCCGCACCGTCGATCCGATGAACGTCTACTTCGACGTGCCCGAGACGGCGTTCCTGCAGTTCCGACGAGAACTCGTGGGCGACGGCGTCGATGAGGAAGGCAAGGTCGACTACCCGTTCGAACTCGTGCTGCCCGACGACGTCGTCTACGGCCGGCAGGGCACGCTCGACTTCGCCGACTTCGAGATCGACCGCACCACCGGCACGCTCACGATGCGGGGCGTCATCGACAACCCCGAGAAGTTCCTGCGTGACGGCATGTTCGTCCGCGTCCGGCTCCGTCAGCCGGAGCGCACCGCCCTCGCCCTCCCCGCGTCGGCGGTGCTCGTCGACATGGCGGGCGCGTACGTCTACCTGGTCCGTGAAGGCGGCCTGGTCGCGCGACAGGGTGTCGAGACCGGCGTGAGCCTGGACGGACTCGTGGAAGTGGTGGCGGGCATCAAGGCAGAGGACACCGTGATCGTGGATGGCATCCTGCGATCCCGCCCGGGGGCCACGGTCGACGCGGAACTCGTCACGCTGCCGGAGGCGATGGAGCGACTGGATCCTGCGGCGAAGATCGCAGGGGGTGGCGCATGAACGGGCTCTCACCAGGATCACCACGGAGGACACGGAGATTCACGGAGGGCCACGGAGGGTGGGATGGGATCTTTGAACACGGTGGCAAGGGAATCAAGCCCCTGATCAGGTCGTTGCCCGGGTCTCTGTCGGGGATGCGACGACGTGAGATGCCCCACTTCTCCTCCGATCTCCGTGGCCCTCGGTCTTCCTCCGTGCCCTCCGTGGTGATGGGCCGAGCGCACGGAAAGGTGGCCTGATCCATGTTCAGCGCCACCTTCATCAAGCGGCCGATCTTCGCGGCGGTCATCTCGATCGTCATCGTGATCCTCGGGTCGCTCGCGTATCAGTCGCTGCCGCGGGCGCGGTATCCGGACATCGCGCCGCCGACGATCCAGGTCTCGGCGTTCTATCCCGGCGCGAGCGCGATCACGATCGGCGAGACGGTCGCGACGCCGATCGAGCAGGAGATCAACGGCGTCGACGGCATGCTCTACATGTCGAGCGTGTCGGCGAGCGACGGGTCGTGCTCGATCACCGTGACCTTCGAGGTCGGCACCGATCTCGACATCGCCAACGTGCTGGTGCAGAACCGGGTGGCGTCGGCGATTCCAAAGCTGCCCGAGGAGGTTCAGCGTCAGGGCGTCCTCACCAAGAAGCAGTCGACCGACATCATCATGTACGCGGCGCTCTCGTCGACGAGCGACGACTTCGATGCGTTGTTCCTTTCGAACTACGCCGAAGCACGATTGCGCGACGAGATCACCCGCGTCCCGGGCGTCGGTGACGTCAAGATCTTCGGCGTCGGCAGTTACGGCATGCGGATCTGGCTCGACCCCGAGCGCATGCGGTCGCTCGACATGACGACCAGCGAGGTCGTCGCCGCGATCCGCGCCCAGAACGTCGAGGTCGCCGCGGGCCGCATCGGGGCCGCCCCCGCTCCGGCCGGACAGGTCTTCGACCTGACGGTGACGACGACCGGACGGCTCCGCACCGCCGAGCAGTTCAAGGAGATCGTGGTCCGCAGCGGTTCGGGCGGTGCGCTCGTGCGTCTGGCGGACGTCGCCCGGATCGAGCTCGGCTCGCAGAGCTACACGCTGTCGAGCTCGCTCGACGGCCAGCCCGCCGCGACGATGGCGATCTATCAGCTGCCGGGCGCGAACGCGATCGACGTCGCCGACGGTTGTCGGGCGGCGCTTGATCGCATGTCGACAGCGTTTCCCAAGGGCGTCCAGTACTCGGTGGTCTTCGACGGCACGCTGATCATCCGGACGAGCCTCGCCGAACTGCAGGTGACGCTGCTCATCACGATCGCGCTCGTCATCCTGACCGTCTACATCTTCCTGCAGAACCTGCGGGCGACGCTCATTCCGGCGGTCACGATCCCGGTGTCGCTCATCGGCACGTTCTTCGTGATGCAGATGCTCGGGTTCAGCCTGAACCTGCTGACGCTGTTCGGGCTGGTGCTCGCGGTCGGCATCGTGGTCGACGACGCGATCGTGGTGGTCGAGAACGTCATCCGCCTGCTCGACGAGGAGAAGCTCTCGCCCAAGGAGGCGGCCCGCAAGTCGATGGAGGAGGTGTCGGGACCGGTCGTCGCGACCACGATCGTGCTGCTCGCGGTGTTCGTGCCCGCGGCGTTCGTCGCGGGCATCACAGGCAGCCTGCTCAAGCAGTTCGCGCTGACGATCTCGATCGCGACGCTGTTCAGTTCGCTGAACGCCCTGACCCTGAGCCCGGCGCTCGCGGGCGTCATCCTGCGGCCGAC
>CAYZSH010000323.1:0-3360 GCA_964481025.1 uncultured Isosphaeraceae bacterium | reverse complement strand
GCAGGCGACGTCGTCGTCGTGGGTTCGATCGTCGGCGTCGCGCCTCGCGCGATCGCCGCCAACGCTCTCGGCGCGATCCAGATCGAGGGTGTCTTCGACATCGCGAAGGACGGCAACGAGATCACCGCGGGCGCGGCCGTCTACTACGACGAGTCCGAGTCCGAGATCGTCACCACGGCGAGCGGCAACGTCTTCTGCGGCCACGCGATCGCGCTGGCTGCGGCGGGCGCGGCGACCGTGCGGGTCAAGCTCGGACGCTGATGACCAACGTCCTCGCTGATGCTGCGTCGTGGCTGGCGGGTGCGCAGAAGCTGCACCTTGCCACCACGATCGCGTGGTCTCGCGGCTCGCAGTCTGCGACCGTGGCGGCGCGCATCGGCAGGACGACATGGGACGTCGAGTCGGCGGACGGCCGGGTCGAGCGGATGGAGTCTCGCGACTTCATCGTCGACCCGGCCGATCTGCCGGTTCATCCGAAGGAGGGCGACGAGGTGTCCGAGACCTACGGCACCACCGTCGCCAAGTACGTCGTGATGGCTCCCTCGGGGACGCCGGCCGTGCATTGGGCGGACGCGCATCGCACGTCGCTGCGCATGCACACCAAGATGGTGTCGAGGGGGACGGCCTGATGGCTCAGGTCGTCACGGCAACAGAGCCTCGCCTCGGTGCGCGGATCCTGTCCGTCGCCGAGTGTGCCGACGCGGTAACGCTCATGCTGAACGCGGCGAGCTTCAGCAGGCCGTTCGTCGCGGTGCGCGAATGGCTGCCGCGGTTCGATCTGGCGGATCTGGGCGATCGCATCAAGGTGATCGTCACGGCCGGCGACGGGTATCTGACCACACGCGTAGGCCGCGATTCTTGGCAGCGCGATCCGCAGGTCCGCGTGGTGATCTGCGCGTTGCTGGGCGACGAGCCCTACGACGCGGAGATCGACGGGCTCATGGCGTTCGTCGAGGAGGTCCGCGGGCTGTTGTCGCACGCGACGCTCCCCGAGCCCGAGACGTGGAAAGGACAGGGCCGCTCGCCGTTGCGCGCGGTCTC
Organism: uncultured Isosphaeraceae bacterium; assembly: GCA_964481025.1. GTDB lineage: Bacteria > Planctomycetota > Phycisphaerae > Phycisphaerales > SM1A02. The sequence goes on along the minus strand of CAYZSH010000323.1, from coordinate 2,319 downwards.
GATCGAGAACGAACCCGTCGTGTCGACGGAAACGCTTGAAACGATGCGGCAGTTCACGTCGGTGCTGACGGTGACGTTCCGCGTCATTGACTAGGAGACCACATGGCACAGGTTCTTGGCATCGACGCGGTCCTCTGGATCGCCGACGACAGCGGGGCGTCTGGTGCGGCCGGCACCTACATCGAGATGACCAACGCCCGCAACGTCACGCTGTCGCTTGAGACGGCGGAGGCGGACGTCACCACTCGATCGAACAACGGCTGGCGTGCGACGACGCCGACCCTCAAGGACGCGTCGATCGAGTTTGAAATGATCTACGACACTGGCGACACCGGGTTCACCGAGGTGCAGCAGGCGTTCCTCAACGACACCGACCTGTGGTGCAAGGTGCTCGACGGAACCACCCGGGACAGCGGCGGCACCGGCGACCACACCACGGGCGACGGCCTCGTCGCCAAGGTTCGTGTGACGAACTTCAGCATCAACCAGTCGCTCGAAGAGGCGGTCACGGTGAGCGTGAGCCTGAAGCCGACGTACGGCACCGCTCCGACCTGGCAGTCCTGATGGCTTCATTCAGCGACACCGCCGGCGACCAGTGGCAGGTCCGCGTGACGCTCGGTGCCGTGCAGCGGTGCCGGGACATCGCGTCGATCGACCTGCTCACGGTCGTCGGCGGCGATGCGTTCGCGGAGTTCGTCGCGGACCCGGTGAAGGCGGCGACGGCACTGTTCGCCGTCGTCAAGCCGGAGGCGGATCGTCGCGGCATCGCGCTCGATGCGTTCCTCGATCGGCTGTCCGGTGACGCGATCCAAGCCGCGCGTGATGCGCTGATGGATGCGATCGTCGATTTTTTCCCGAGCCCGGCGGAACGCCGGGCAAGGCGAAACCTGCTTGTCGAAGTCCGCAGAGTGATGGACGCGGAGATGGCGAAGCTGGAGGCGGAGACGACGCCGGAGCGTCTGAGGTCGCTTCTCGAATCTGGCGAGGAGCCTTCGAGTTAGCAGGGATCGCTGGCGTCGAGCCTCACGGCATGACGCTTCGCGAACTGGTGTGGATGGCGGAAGGCCGCATGCGTCACGACTGGAACATCGCAGCGGCAAGCATGGCGCTGCTCGCGAACATCAACCGAGACCCCAAGAAGTCGCAAGCGTTCGGGCCGCTCGACTTCCACCCGATGGCCGAACGCAAGGACGCGAAGGTCGGAATCGAAGTGCTCAAGTCCGTGTTCGTCGACAGGAGGCAAGCGAGTTGATCCCGATCGAAGCCATGCAGGCGCTGCAGACGATCGCCATCGTCGGCGGCATCGTCATCATGGTCGCGAAGCTTGGCGGTCGCGAGCAGTTGCTTCGCGACTCCGCCGCGAACATCAAGGAGTTGCGCGAGACCGTGACGCAACTCGCCGCGACGGTGACGCAACTCGCGACGAACCACGAGCACACCGCGCGATCTCTCGACGAGATCCGGCGAAGGCTCGAGCGTCTGGAGTCGAAGCACTGATGCGGAACCGCTCGACGAGAATCGCGATCGCGGCCGGCGCAGCCATCCTGCTGTGCATCGTGCTGAGCACGATCATGCAGGGCTGCAGCCCGAGCCAGCGGATCGCGGAGGGCGCGAACGTCGCCCGCGCGAACGCCGCGTCGAGCGAGCAGCGGTTTGTCGTGATCGACGAGCGGGCGCTGCAGGCGCAGGCGGCGCTCGGCGAGATCCGCGACGAGGCGTCGAGCGGGATCCGCGAGCAGCAAGCGATCGTCGCCGCGGCCGAGAGGATCGCCGAGGCGGTCCCCGGAGTGCAGGACCGCCCGAACGAATGGCTCGGCACGCTGACGTGGCTGGCGATCGCCGCGGTCGCCGTCGCCGGCGTCGTGCTGGTCTGGCAGCTGGGTCTCGGCACGCTCGTCCGCACCGCGATCGGATGGCTACCGCAGCGCAAGGTCGCCGCGGCGAAGCTCCTCGACGAGGCGAGCAGCGACTACTCCGAGACCACCCTAGACGAGGCTGTCGCAGCGATGCGCGGCATGGATCCCGAGTTCGACGCCGCATGGCGTCGCAGGAGGCTACGCGATGGACTTCGGTGACTGGCTCGGCTCCGTCTGGTTCGCTCTGCTGCTCGGCGTGATCGGATACGTCGCAGGCAACCTGTTCCCGATCGGCAAGCTCTTCAAGAAGTGAGGATGGTCCATGGCGCGACGCAACGTGACGATCCGCCAGGGCGCGACGTGGACGTTCGCGTTCCGTGTCCGCGATGACGGCGCGGTCCGAAATCTCGCCGGATGGCAGGCACGCATGCAGGTGCGTGAGACGCACGCGTCGGCGACGACG
>CAYZSH010000322.1:0-3366 GCA_964481025.1 uncultured Isosphaeraceae bacterium | reverse complement strand
GATCACCGCTTTGGAGAGCGCCTGGCTGGGACTGCTCTGCGCCCGGAGCGCGCGAACCCTCGGCTTGGAAGTGCCGAGACTCGGCTGGGGCGTGCTGCTGATCCCATGGTCCATGCTGCTCCTGGTGCCATGGCTGATTCGAAATCGATCGCTGCTCGGGGGCATGGACCGCGCGGGCATCCGCGGACTGCTGCGTCGCTGGATGCGGCGGTGACCCGCCCCGCGCGCGCCGCCAGACCTACTCCCCGATCACCTTGACGAGCACCCGCTTGGGGCGGCGCCCGTCGAACTCGCCGTAGAAGACCTGCTCCCACGGGCCGAAGTCGAGGCGGCCCTTCGTGATGGCGATGACGACCTCGCGGCCCATGATCTGCCGCTTGAGATGCGCGTCGGCGTTGTCCTCGCCGGTGTCGTTGTGGCGGTACTGGCTCGTCGGAGCGTGCGGGGCGAGCTTCTCGAGCCAGGCCTCGTAGTCGTGGTGCAGACCGCGCTCGTCGTCGTTGATGAAGACGCTCGCGGAGATGTGCATCGCGTTGACGAGGCAGAGCCCTTCCTGCACGCCGCTGCGCCGCACGGCGTCCTCGACCTCGCGGGTGATGTTCACGAACGCCCGCCGAGAAGGGATATTCAGGGTCAGATGTTCGGTGAGGTGTTTCATCGGCGTTCGGCGGAGTTCTTGGCAGCGCGATCACCAGCATGCCGCGACAGGAGTCGCTTAGGGCATCCACGATCCATCGAACATCGTTCGACGACGACGATGAGATGCGGGTCCATGCGTCACTCGGATGCCTCATCCGAACGAAGGCCGAGCAGCAAGTCAATCTGCTTCAAGTCCGCCTTCGTGATCGCCATGATCGCTCCATGCAACTCCTGGCCCGTCACCGGGTCTTTGCAAGACCACTGGCGAACCGTTCGAATGAATCCACCCTCCTCAAGAAGCCGGAGCAATTCAACGCCTCGGTCCCAACCCTCCTTCACTACCCCTGCCGAAGACAATGCAGCGGCTGCTCCGCGCTCAACATCCCACTGCCAGTCCAACCTGGTCGTGACGTTCTCAATCACCACGTAGTCGGCCTTGGTATCGCCCGCAACGATTTCGATCTCGTCGACACGGACGCCATCCCAGGAAGCCTCGGCAGCGAGAATCCTGCAGCTCGCTGGCTCGCCGTCGCCGCTCCCCTCCCCACCGTTCTTCGCCTTCATGCCGCCGGAGATCTTACTCGGAGTTTGCTCGGCGAGCTCGCGGAGTCCGACGTGCCCCGTGTACTCCATCGATGCTCGCAGCTCGCTGGCCATGCATCGGGCGAACAGTTGACTCGCAGCGACCGCTTTCGCGCGGATCGCTGGAGACTCGCCCGCTTCCTCGTCGGCAGGGTCCGTCTGTCCGAATGCGATCAGGATCGGAAGTCCTGCTTCATCAACTCCATTCCGAACGCCCAGCATTTCGACCAGTATCCCCTCATCGCACTGCCGCAACTGGCCTAGCTCAAGAGGGCGTCCGTACTGGGACGCGTCGCAAGCCCCGCTCGCTGGAAAGAACCCGACCACTTCGCACCGGATAGACCCATTCGGCGACCAGCGTACGCATGCGTCGAGAACCCGAATCTGCCCAGCCGCAAGACTGGAATGGACTCGATGGGCACTGCGCCCTGAGCCTGATTTGAAGCCCACCCAATCCTTAGCATTAATGGACTCGGCAAGCCTCTGGTGACTGACGATATTCTTCGCCGCCCTAAGTCGCGCCATCTCGAAAGCGATTCGACGAGCACGAGCTCCAGCTCCTCCTTGAATCCTAATGAAGGCAGTTGCCGAGGAACACCAACCGGCTTCGGAGAATCCCTCCGGAACGTCGATACCACGGAGCAACATCTCCTTGGAGCAAGCCACCTTGGGCTGCGAGCCTGATGCAGATGCGCTGTCTCCCAGACCTCCGTCATCCAACCCCGACTGAGTTCCTTCGGCGATGGATCCGGCAATCGCCACCAAGACCGCGATGCCGCTCAGGCAAATGCCCCGGCGCCGGGAGTTCGAACGCTTACATCGTTGCTGCTTCATAGTGTAACCTTTCTCATCAGACGTGATCCTGTCTTGCGTGCGCCGACTTCGACAGCGACGAACTCCGTCCGGCCCGACGAACGGATCATCTCGAGTCATCTGCGACGCGAGCTCGACCTGCCTCAAGGCTTCGAGATCGATGGCGGCAAGTCTTGACGTGCGTCGGGCTGGAGTTTCCTACGGAGGCGTTCACTTCGCTCCACGTCGGCCATGTCGATTGCCATCGCGTGCCAAGCCCAACGTCCGCCATCGGCACCGCCGATCCCGCAGCCAAAGGAGATCGCTCCCGGAAGCTGGACGGACCTGCTCGAAGCACTGGTCTGATGTCCGCTCGAAGTTCGGCTCGACTCGACCTCGATCCCGTCGAGGTACTCGGCCAAGGATGTCTGCGATTGAAACTCGGCCTTCATGGCAGAGGGCCTCGGCGCCGACCCCGGATCGTTACCGCGATCTGCGCCATTCGGAATTGCGGCAGCCCCCACGCCAACAGCGAACACGGCGTCATCAGCGAGCCGCAGAGCGATACCTCCAACCGGGAGGACCTCGCCTCGTTCGATCGCCGCGGCCAGCAGACGCATCGCCTCGGCGCGGTCTGCCGCAACCAAAGCGCAGCCAGCGGCCGCCTGGGCGCCAACGCCGCCCGGCCAACAGGCGATGACAATGGCGATCTCTTTGCGATCCAAGTCTTCCACGAGACGGAGAGCGCTGGCAGCGCGGACTCGAACTGGCTCCTTCTCGGGGGGCGCGGGGAGTTTCGAGGCCGCCAAGCCAATCGCCTCGAGCCAAGCACTGCGCATGCCCAGATCACGATCCGACGGCACGCGAGTCCTCGCTACCGCCACAATCGCTTCGTGCGGCCCGAATGCCAGGGACATCGAGCCGTTGCCGCCCTGCTCAAGCAAGCGGTCCGCCGCCGCGAGGAGTTGGCTCCGCGCACTCGTCTGGTCGGTCTCGGGCGGATCCGCGGAGGCGGGGCGCGCCTGCAGCCCGCTCACGATCGCAAGCGTTGAGCACGCTGCCACAACCCGATACGACGTGTTGATCAAGAAACTAGCCATCGTCTTGGTCTCCTTGTGCCTGCCGGTCATCAGGCCTCCTCGAGGACTTGCCGTCGTACGACGGTCCGGATCCCTTCTGCAACGAGGGATCCGGAGCCACGCCCTGATCACTGCGCCCGGCTACTTGATTCGAACAGGTCCGGAAGATTGGTCGAGCCGTCCGAGGCTCGGCCTGTGCAGAGAGTAGCCCGAGAAGCCCGAACCGCCTACGCCGTCGCCATGCCCGGATCGGTCGCGGCGGCCTTCTCGCCCT
>CAYZSH010000321.1:0-3373 GCA_964481025.1 uncultured Isosphaeraceae bacterium | reverse complement strand
CGATTCAGGCCGCGATCGACGCCCGGGGGCTCGAGCACTTCGAGTCGAAGGTCCGTCCGATCCTGATCGCGCACTGCCTCGAGTGTCACGGCGAGGACCCGGACGCCCTGAAGGGCGGGCTCGATCTCTCGACCGCGGCGGGCGTGCTCCGCGGTGGCGAGTCGGGCGTGACCCTCGTGCCCGGCGACCCCGAGGCGAGCCCGCTCTACCACGCGGTCACCTACGCGGACAAGGAATTCGCGATGCCGCCCCGCGGCCGGCTCTCCGACCAGGAGGTCGAGGCGCTGAGGGCGTGGATCGAGATGGGGGCCCCCGATCCCCGCACGGGGCCCGCGGTCGAGGCCGCCGAGCTCGACGCCCGCGATCCGTGGCTCGACCCGCACGGCAAGGGCCGCGAGCACTGGGCGTACGTGCCGATGGCCGAGGTCACGCCGCCGGTCGTCGCGGATGACACGTGGTCGCGGACCGATCTTGATCGCTTCGTTCTTGATCGCTTGCGGGCCGCGGGCATCGCGCCGGTCGCCGAGGCCGATCCGCGCACGCTCGCGCGTCGGGCGTACTTCGATCTCATCGGACTTCCGCCGACGCCCGAGGAGATGGACGCGTACCTCGCCGATCACGCGAGCGATCCCGACGGGGCGTGGACGCGGCTCGTCGATCGGTTGCTCGCGTCGCCGCACTACGGCGAGCGGTGGGGGCGGCACTGGCTGGACGTCGCGCGGTACGCCGACTCGAACGGGCTCGATGAGAACACCGCGTTCGGCAACGCGTGGCGGTATCGCGACTGGGTGGTTCGGGCGTTCAACGCGGATCTGCCGTACGACGAGTTCGTGACGAAGCAGATCGCGGGCGACCTGCTGCCGCAGCCGGAAGACGGCCCGAACGCCCGCGACGAGGCGATCGACAACCTGCTCGCGACCGGGTTCCTGGCATTGGGGCCGAAGGTCCTCGCCGAGCCCGACAAGGAGAAGATGCTCGTCGATCTCGTGGACGAGCAGCTCGACGTGCTGGGCAAGACGTTCCTCGCCCAGACGATCGGCTGCGCCCGGTGTCACGATCACAAGTTCGATCCCGTCCCGCACGACGACTACTACGCGATGGCGGGGATCCTCATCTCGACGAAGACGATGGCGACGCTGAACACCGTCGCCCGCGTGCTGGAGCGTGATCTCGCGCCCGCCGCCGAGATCGAGGCCGCGAAGGCGCACGCCGAGGCGCTCAAGGCGAACACCGAGGCGCTCGCGGCCGCGAACACCGAGGGTGCGACGACGCTCGCCGATGCGTGGGCGGATCGCACCGCCGACGCGATGCTCGCCGCGGCGTCGCTCACGCACACGCCGGTGGTGCGTGAGGCCGAGGAGCACGCGGCGACGAATCTCGGGAAGAACTTCGATCGCTGGGGCGACGGGGTCGGGGTCATCCACACCGTGCGTCAGCAGCAGCCGCAATTCGTCGAGTACGACGTCGATGCGACGGCGGGGGGGCGATGGCGGGTTCGACTCCGCTACGCCGCGGGCGAAGAGCGGCCGCTGGTTCTGAAGGCGGGCGATGCGGGCGGGGTGGTCATGGCGAGCGACGTGTGCAAGGCGCCGACCGGCGGCTTCAGCGTCGAGAATCTCGCGTGGACCGAGTTCGAGGTTGAGTTGCCCGCGGGCACCACGCGGGTGCGACTCGAACGCACCGGCGCGTTTCCGCATCTCGACAAGGTGTCGTTCGCCAGTGCCGAGCAGATCGCCGCGTCGGAACGCGAGATTCAAGAGGTCGCCGCCGAGCGTGGACTCGACGCCCCGCTCCTCGCCCGCTGGGCCGAGGCGCTCGCGGGCGAGTCGTTGTTCACCGCGTGGCGGGCGTATGCCGCGATTCCCGCGGATCGCTTCGCCGACGAGGTGGATTCGGTGACCGCAGTGTTGCAGTCACGCTTCGAGCCCGAGGCGAAGGAAGGCGACGGCACCGACGGTCGAAGTGGTGCGACACCCCGCGAGGTGCCGTTCGTGCGGTCGATCGTCGCGGGTCCGGCGCCGCGGAGTCTGGAGGCGGTCGCGGACCGCTGGCAGGCGGCGACGAGTCTGGTGCTCGATGCGTGGTCGCGACATCAGGCGGCCGCGGAGGGCGACGCGAAGAAGGCGCTTCCGGATGCGGCGCAGGAGACGTATCGCCTGGCGCTCCTCGGCGACCGGGGCGTGCTGCGGGTCGGTCCTGAGGTCGTGCCGTACTACTCGGAGGATCTGCGGACGCGGATCGCGGCGCTCGAGGAGACGCGGACCGAACTCGAAACGACGACGCCCGCACCGATCATGCAGGGCATCGCGGTGACCGAGGACGCGCCTCGCGATCTCCCGGTGTTCATCCGCGGTGATCACACGAACAAGAAGGACGAGGTCGTGCCGCGCGGGTTCCTCACCGTGCTCGCGGGCACCGTCGAGTCGCCGCCGATCCCGACCGACGGCAGCGGCCGGCTCGAACTCGCGACGTGGATCACCGATCCCGAGCATCCGCTCACCGCGAGGACGATCGTGAACCGCGTCTGGGCGTGGCACTTCGGCCGCGGGATCGTCTCGACGCCGAGCAACTTCGGACTTCGCGGCGGACGTCCGACGCATCCCGAGATGCTCGACTGGATGGCTCGGTGGTTCGTCGCGAACGACTGGTCGATCAAGGACCTGCACCGATTGATCATGGCGTCCGCGGTCTATCGACTCTCGGGCGAACCGGATTCGCTGGCGATGGAGATCGATCCGGCGAACGACCTCTGGTGGCGACGCGAGCCCAAGCGGCTCGAGGCCGAGCTCGTCCGCGACGCGATTCTTGAAGTCGGCGGGTCGCTCGATCGCGAGGTCGGCGGCAGTCTGCTCCGGTCGGGCAACTTCGGCTACGTCACGAATGATCAGTCCAACAGCAACGAGCGGTACACCGCCACGCGGCGGGCGCTGTACATGCCGGTCATCCGCAACGACATGTACTCGCTGTTCTCGACCTTCGACTACACCGATCCGAGCATCTCGCTCGAAGCCCGGCCCGCGACGGTCGTCGCCCAGCAGTCACTCTTCATGATGAACAGCCCGATGGTCGCGGCGCAGGCGGAGTCACTGGCGGCGACGTTGCTGGATGACGCCGGCCTCGACGACCGCGGCCGGGTCTCGCAGGTGTACGAGATCTGCTTCGCCCGCCCTGCGGAAGATGCCGAGATCGACCGAGCCCTCGCGTTCGTCGATCGCATCGAAGCCGAAGCCGGCCCGGGCGTGAGCGTGCCCTGGCCGCCCGCCGACGGCATGAACACCCCGGCCCCGGCCGAGATCACCCCCCGTCACCACGCCTGGCGCAGCCTGTGCAAGGTGCTCATCGCTTCGAACGAGTTCATCTATGTGCGTTGAGG
>CAYZSH010000320.1:0-3375 GCA_964481025.1 uncultured Isosphaeraceae bacterium | reverse complement strand
GCCAACGCGAGGAACGTGAGCAGCAGGGTGTCGGTCGGCCGGAAGATCGTGCCGAAGATCGTGAACTGTCGGTGCACGACGTCGAGAAGCAGCAGCGGTCGACCGTCGATCCGGATCCACGGCAGCAGCGTGAAGATCGCGATCAGCCCCCAGGCCACCCAGCCCCGGGCGGTCTTGATCCGGCCGGGGACCGCCTTCGGGCGGAGCCAGCGACGGGTCCCGTCCGGGTTCAGCGTGGAAAGCACCCGTTCCGGGGGGGCTTCGAACTGCGGAAGTTGGACCGGGGTCTGGGTCATCGGTCAGGGTCCGGTCACCGCGGCCACCGGGGTGGCGTCGGGCGTGATCGACTCGGTCGGCCAGGGCGCGATCGGGGTTCCCTGCGGCGCCTTGCCACCCGCGCCGTTGGTGTCGCGAAGGCTTGCGACGTACGCGCTGACGATCACGATCTGCGTCTGGTTGAGCTTCTGGCCCCAGGCGGGCATGCCCTTGGCCACCAGACCGTCGCGAACGATCGTCGCGATGTCCTCGATCGACTTGATGTTGAGGTAGACGTCGTCGGTCAGGTTCGGGCCGGTCTGCCCGATGCCACCCGGTCCGTGGCACACCGCACAGTTGGTCTTGAAGATGTTGCCGCCGCCCTTGATGGCACGCTCGTCGTCGAGCAGCGAGACGAGGGTGACGGCATCGGGCTGCAGGTCGCCGAGCAGCGCGGACTGCTGCTCGAAGAACGCGCCCATCTCACCTTCGTAGTCGGCATGGATCGAGTTGCCGACCCCCATGTGGTAGTACACGAAGTAGGGCAGCGAGAAGAAGATGCAGAGCCAGAAGGACCAGGTCCACCAGGCAGGCATCGGGTTGTCGTACTCCTTGATTCCGTCGTAGCCGTGATCGAGGATCGGGGGCTCGCCGGAGTCGGTCGCAGACGTCGGGTGGTGTCCGGTGTTCTCAGCGCTCATGGGTGGACTCCGGGTGACGGGGTTCGACGGGTTCGTCGTGCAGCGGAATGTCGGCGTCGCGCTTCCAGCGATCCGACTTCGAGAGGCTCAGCCAGAGCACGAGGCCGATGAAGAGGGCGAGAAAGAAGAGCAGGGCGAGGGTGCCCACCGTGCCGCTCGCGGCGAGGAAGAAGATCGGTTCAGACATCGACGTCCTCCTCCGTCCCCTCGGCACCGGCGACCGTGATCTCCTCGACGTCGACCTCGATCGGTCGGTTGAGGTCGGTGCCGAGTCGGAGCAGATACGCGATGAGCGCGACGACCTGACGATCCTCGGTGCCCTTCGGACCGTCTTCGGCCACGATCTGGGCCGCGATCGCCTCGGCCTGTTCGCGGGCGGACGCGGGCGAGCCGTCGATGTCGGCGTCGTCGTAGGGCACGCCGAGCTTCCGCATGGCGACCATGCTCCGCTCGATCGCGTCGAAGTCGATCGTCTCCTCGAGGAGATGCGGATACGGAGGCATGATCGAGTCCTTGCTGGTGTCCGTCGGCTTGTTGAGGTGACGAAGATGCCAGAAGGCCGACGGAATCCGTTCGCCGGTCCGGGCGAGATCCGGCCCGATGCGCCGCGAGCCCCAGAGGAACGGATGGTCGTAGACGAACTCGCCCGGCTTGCTGTACTCGCCGTACCGCTCGGTCTCGCTCCGGAACGGACGGATCATCTGCGAGTGGCAGTTGTTGCAGCCTTCGCTGATGTAGATGTCGCGGCCGGCGAGTTCGAGCGGCGTGTAGGGCTCGACCGTCTCGATCCGCGGGGTGTCACCCTTGAGGAGGATCATGGGCACGATCTCGCCGAGACTCGCGACGGTCACCGACACCGTCACGAAGATGGTGAACAGCATCGGCAGGCCTTCCCACTTCCGGTGCCACCGCATCTGGGCGAAGACGTCGAGCTTCTTCGCGAACTCGACCACCGGAGCGTTGGCGAGCGCCGATCCCGGGATCGCGGGCTCGCGCCATCCGCCCGCGAGCGGCGCGGCGTGGATGACGGTGGGGGTGTAGGTCGCGGGGCGGGCCCGCCAGGTCATGAAGAGGTTGACGCCGCACATGACCGCGCCGACGAGATACATCGTGCCGCCGACCACCCGCACCCAGTACATCGGGATGAGCACCGTGACGGTCTCGATGAAGTCGGGGTACTGCAGGTAGCCCTCGGCGTCGAACGCTCGCCACATCAGACCCTGCGTGAGACCCGCGGAGTAGATGGCGATGATGTAGAGCACGATGCCGGTCGTGCCGAGCCAGAAGTGCAGGGTCGCCCAGTTCGGCTTCCACAGCGGTGCCTGCAGCACCCGCGGGGCCAGCCAGTAGAGCATGCCGAAGGTCATGAAACCGACCCAGCCGAGGGCGCCCGCGTGCACGTGGGCGATCGTCCAGTCGGTGTAGTGGCTGAGGGCGTTGACGCTCTTCACCGAGAGAAGCGGTCCCTCGAAGGTGCTCATGCCGTAGAAGGTCACGCCCACGACGAAGAACTTCAGGACCGGATCGGTCGCGACCTTGTTCCAGGCGCCGCGGAGCGTGAGAAGCCCGTTGAGCATGCCGCCCCAGGACGGCATCCAGAGCATGACGCTGAAGAGCATGCCGAGCGTCGAGGCCCATTCGGGGAGGGCGGTGTAGTGCAGGTGGTGCGGGCCGGCCCAGATGTAGATGAACACCAGGCTCCAGAAGTGCACGATCGACAGGCGGTAACTGAACACCGGTCGATCGGCGGCCTTCGGAAGGAAGTAGTACATCATCCCGAGGAACGGCGTGGTCAGGAAGAACGCCACCGCGTTGTGGCCGTACCACCACTGCATGAACGCGTCCTGCACGCCGGCGTAGACCGAGTAGCTCCGGTCCCAGCCCGCGGGCATGGCGAGGTTGTTGAAGATGTAGAGGATGGCGACGGCGATGATCGTCGCGATGTAGAACCAGATCGCGACGTAGATGTGACGCTCCCGCCGACGGATGAGCGTTCCGAAGAAGTTCACCGCGAAGACGACCCAGATGAAGACGACCGCGAGGTCGATGGGCCATTCGAGTTCAGCGTATTCCTTCGACTGGGTGAGCCCCATCGGGAGCGTGATCGCCGCGGCCGCGATGATGCCCTGCCATCCCCAGAAGTGCACGCGGCTCAGCAGGTCGCTGAACATCCGCACCTTCAGGAGCCGCTGCGTCGAGTAGTAGACGGCGGTGAAGATCGCGTTGCCCGCGAAGGCGAAGATGACCGCGTTGGTGTGCAGCGGTCGGAGCCGTCCGAACGAGAGCCACGAGGTCTCGAAGTTGAACAGCGGATTCGCCAGCTGCAGGGCGACGATCACGCCGACCAGCATGCCGATGATGCCCCAGAAGATGGTGGCCATCATGAACTGACGGACGATCGCGTCGTCGAACTCGACGG
>CAYZSH010000319.1:0-3379 GCA_964481025.1 uncultured Isosphaeraceae bacterium | reverse complement strand
GGCGAGACCGACGATCGCTGATGCGGGTGGCGATCAAGGAATGAGCGGTGGTGACGAAGCTCACGGTCGGCTCGTGCGCCTGCGGCGTCCGCCCGTCGTGAATCTCGTGCCCGACCGCTGGGTGCCCGAGGGCGTCGATCTCGACGAGGTCGACGCCCTCTGGCGTGCCCTCGTCGAATCGAATCCTCGCTACCACGACGGCGACTGCGTGCACGTGCTCGGCGTGGTCCGCAACGGCCACGCGGGGGCGACGATCCATCTTGCGCCGACGAGCTATCGGTTTCACGCGGTGCGGCGGCTCGGGATGGATACCGGGGTCCGACCGCTCGGAGTGAAGGGACTCTGCGTCGTTCCGACCTCGGACGGCCCGCGACTGCTCGCCGGTCGCCGAAGTGCGTCGAGCGGGTCGTACCCGGGGTGCTGGGAGTACCTGCCCGGCGGCGGCGTCGAACCGCAGCCCGACGGCTCGATCGATCCGCTGGCGACCATGCGACGCGAACTGCACGAGGAGATCGGCGTCGAGGCGGAGGTGCTCGATCCCGTGGCGCTCGCGATCCTCGAGGATCGCACGGTCGGCACCTGGGAGATCGTGCATCGCGCGATCCTCGACGTCCTGCCCGCGGCGCCTCCGGGTTGGGAGCACGACGGCTTCGCGGCGGTCACGCCGGACTCGATGCCGACGCCGGCGAGCGCGGCGGCGATCGCGATGGCGGGACTCGCCCGTGATGTGTTGCGAGCGGCGGGGGGCTGAGTCAGCGGGTCGCGACGCGGACGTCGCCGTCCAGCACGTCGGGGCCGACCCATCGCATGCGACCGAGTCGATTGGTGACGTACTGGCTCACCGCATCGCGAAGTTCGATGGTGGTTGTCTCGTCGAGCACCGCCGCGACGTCGCCGCGAATGACCGCCGGGGTCAGGAGATCGCGAAAGCCCGGCGTCGAGTCGAGAAGCGAGACGTTGCTGTTCTCGATGCCGATCCCGAGCCCGGTCTTCCCCGGCGTGCCCTTGGGCCATCCGAAACCACCGCCGCCGTAGACCCCGATCTCATCCTGTGCGATCACGACGTGCCGGATCATCAGGTTGGTGGCTTCCGGGTTCACGGGCGTGCGACCCGGCCACGGTTCCCAGAGCAGATGGATCGCGATGACTTGCGCCGACTCGATCTCATCGTTGCGGAACGCATCGATCGGAACCGTGGAGAGGATCAGACTCGTGCCACCCGGCTCGACGAGATACCCGCCGTGGGCGAACGTCGACTCCAGACGCACCGGATTCGCCGTTCGACTCGTGATCGAGACGTCACCCCGGACGTACGACGGGGCGCAGCCGGATGACGCGAACGCCGACATCACGAGGCAGAGCCCGGTCCATCCAAGGACGAGATGTCGCGAGAGCGTCACGAGGTTCGGGTCGTGTCGGCGGAAGACGAGGTCGTGGTCGCCGAGGACGCGGCGCGACCGGCCGGAACCGGAATGCCCAACGTGGTCGCCACGTCACGCTCGACGATGCCGTTCAGGAGCGTGCGAGGAATCGACGGGAGCTGAGTGCCGTGGCTGAACCGGTTGACCGAATAGATCGTCTCGATCGCCTTGGCCGGCGTCTCGACGGGCCAGCCGCTCGCGAAGAGCAGCTTCTCGGTGACACCCATCGAGGTGGCGCCGAGAAGGGCCTGGAAGAGCTGCCAAGGTCGCTGCACGAGGCCGGCGGTATCGGCGAAGAAGCGGGGGTGCTTCTGCAGGAGCAGCAGGGTCTCCTCGACCCAGGGCGAACCGATGCCACCGAAGACGACGGAAAGGTTCGGAAGATTGCGACCCACCTCGTCCCAGGCGAGCGGCCGGTCGAACTCCAGCACCGCGCCGGGGCCCGGAGGGCCGGGACGGGAGACGAAGACCGGAAGGCCGAGATGCTCGCACCGCTCCCAGAGCCGCATGGCCACCGAGTGCGTCGGGTGGAAGCCCTGATCGGACGGACAGACGGTGATCCCGATGAATCCCATCTCGACCGCCCGGTCGAGGTCGGTCATCGCATCGGCGGTCATGGGGTCGATGCCCGCGACGCCGAGGAGACGGCCACGGCTGCGGGAGACGACCTCGGCGACCCACTCGTTGGGGATGCAGGCGTTCTGACGGTCCGCCCGGTAGGCGAAGACCATCGCCGCGCTCACGCACTCGATGGCCGCGTCCAGATGGGCGGGTTCGGCGGAGTCCTGAATCCAGCGGCTCGCGTGGAGTCGTCGCGCGATCGCGGCGGACTCCCGGCCGAGGCAGTCGAGGGAGGGCCAGATTCTGGTCTGAGCGTCGATGATCATGAAGACGGACTCTCGCCGGGAGGCAGGGGCGGGACCGGGGATCCGGCCACCACAACCATCGGCATGGTACCGAATTGCACATCGGACTTCGAGAAGAACCCGGCCCGCGGGGTCCTATACTCCGCCCCATGCCCTCCACGCCCCCGACCACCGATGCCGCCTCCCGAGCCTGGAGTTCCGAGGATCTGGCCCAGAATCCCCATGCCTCCGCCGAGAAGGCGGGAAAGGTCCGGGCCATGTTCGGGGCGATCGCGGACAGTTACGACCTCAACAACCGCCTCCATTCCTTCGGCCAGGATCAGGCGTGGCGACGGGCCGCCGTCCGGCTGGCCCGGGTCCAGCCCGGCGAGGCGGTCCTCGACATGGCCTGCGGCACCGGGGACCTGACCGAGGCATTCGCGGCGACCGATGCGACCGAGGTCGTGGGAGGGGACTTCACCCCCGAGATGCTCGACCACGCCCGCCGGAAGGCCGAGCGTCTGCCCGAGGCCCGGCGGCCTCGGTACGAGCACGCCGACGCCATGCGGCTCGATCAGCCCGACGAGCGGTTCGACGTCATCAGCATCGCCTTCGGCATCCGCAATGTCGCCGACCCGGCGGCCGCGATCCGGGAGTTCGCCAGGGTGCTGCGGCCCGGCGGCCGCCTCGTGATCCTCGAGTTCGCGGAGCCGCGGTTCGCACCGATCCGCTGGCTCAACCACCTCTACACCGCCCGCATCATGCCGTGGACTGCGAGCCTGATCGCCCGCGACCGATCCGGCGCGTACCACTACCTGCCGCGGTCGATCGAGACGTTCCAGTCGCCGGCGCAGCTCGCCGGGCTCGCCCGCGACGCGGGTCTCGACGTCGAACGACAGGTGCCGCTGACCTTCGGCGTCTGCGTGGCGACGCTCGCGACCAAGCCCGCGGCCGATATCCGGACGGCATGATCGGCGCGATCCGCGCAGCCCTCCACAGATCGCGAACGGCGACCATCCGAGATTCCGGAAGTCGTGAACGGAACCCGGTTCGGGGCGGTTCTCCCCGTGCCCCCCAGCGACGGAGGATCCGTCGGTCACGACCCACGCGTCA
>CAYZSH010000318.1:0-3386 GCA_964481025.1 uncultured Isosphaeraceae bacterium | reverse complement strand
TGACGCCCCTGCCACCAGTGTGCCGGCAGCGGCGGATCAAGCTGGCCCTGGTCCGAGAGCCCGAGTCGTTGGGCCAGCCCCAGACCTTCGGCGGACAACGCGAACAGGATGGCCACTCGCCGAATCGGACGATCGGGGTCGAGCGGAGCGTGTGCCGGGCTGAGAGATGCGGTCATGAGGAGACACGCTAGCAATCCACCGCCGCATCGGCTCGCTCCCCCCGAATCGGAACCTATCCTGTGACCGTCTCCCCGACGGAGGATCCCATCCGAGACATCGCCGCCAGATTCGAATGGATCGCACTGACGCGACGGGCGGGAGCTTTCTGGCTCCGACTGCAGCCCGCCACCCTCGGTCTGGCGGTCGTGTTGGTGTGCGGACCGACACCTTCTGCGATCGCCATCGCCCCTACTGCGGCCATGGCGGCAGCCCCCCGCTCCGAGGAGGCGGCAGCCGAACTACGGCGCGTCGAGTCGACCGCACGCGGCGTCATCGATCGCGTCGCCCCGGCCGTCGTGCGAATCACCACCCGCGGGCGCGGCTCCTCCACCGCCAGCGGCGTCGTCATCGATCCGACCGGGCTCGTCCTGACCGCCGGCCATGTCGTCACCGGTCGTCGTCCCCGGTTCTTCGTCGAGTGGCCCACCGGCGAAGTCCATCCCGCGGAACTCCTCGGGTCGGTGTTCGAAGGCGACCTCGACCTCGCACTCCTTCGCGTGACCCCGAACGAGATCGAGCCCGACGAATCGCCGGCCTGGCCGCATGCACCGCTCGCCCCCGAGCGATCGCTTGATCGCGGCGACTGGGTGCTCGCGATCGGCCACGCCGCCGCGATCTCGCCGACCGCGGTCGGCGAACCCGCCAGCCGACTCGGTCGCGTGCTCGCGATCGACCGCGCGTCGCTCGCGATCGACAGCCCGATCGATGCGGGCGACTCCGGCGGTCCGATCGTCGACCTCGAGGGTCGCGTGGTCGGCATCGCGAGTCGCTGCGGGGCTGCGGCCTGGCAGAATCTGGCGACCGCCCTCGACGCGATTCACGCCTGGCTTCCGCATCTGAAAGATGAATCGATCGCTCCTCCGTCGATCGACGACTGGACCGGACGCATCGGCCGTCGCACGCCCGCAGGCTCGAAGCGCGACCCGAGGATGCTCGCGGAGCTCGGCGACCTGACGGCGTCCACTGAAGGATGCGTCGTCGAACTTCGTGACGGTGACCGGCTGGTCGCCTCCGCGACGGTGGTCGGGCCGGATCGCGTGGTGACCAAGGCCTCGCTTCTCGCCCGACATGCCCGCGTACCCATCGTCGTGCAGCGGCTCGGTGGCGAGCGTGTCACCGCGACCGCCGTCCCGATCGGCGTCGATCCGGATCTGGATCTCGTGTTGCTCGACGCGCCCGGGATTCGCCATCCCGACTCGGAGGTGCTGCCCGCGCGGACGCGCCCCGTCGATGCCGGCACCATCGTGGTGGTTCCTGGCGACAGCGGCGATGCCGCGGCGTTCGGCATCGTGGCCCGAGACAACGACGAACTTCCGCTCGACGACACGCCCGACGATCGACCGTTCCTCGGAGTCGCGACCCGTCCGAGTCCGGCCGGCGGCCTGCTTCTGACGACGGTCGTCGCCAACTCCGCGGCCGCCCGCGCCGGACTGCGGGATGGCGATCGGCTGCTCACGATCGACGGCGTGACCGTGTCACGACCAGGCGATCTCCCGGAGGCCCTCGCGATGCGGGACTTCGGCGACCGCGTTCGCATCGGCATCGTTCGAGACGGCGAGGCCCTGGACCTCGACGTGACCCTCGGCATCCGCCCCGATCGCAGTCGCGAACGACTCCCGGGCAACACCTCCTTCGGCGTGAGTCGCCTGAGCAGCGGTTTCGGCCCGGTGCATCTCGTCGATGCCGATCGACCGCTGCACGCGGTCGGCGGCCCGGCCCTCGACCTCGACGGCCGACTGCTCGGTTGGATCGCGGCGGTTCGGGCACGAACGTCACTGGTGGTCGTGCCCTGGGATCGCGTTGCGGCGTCGATCGCACGACTCGAACCCGATCCCGCGGCCACCGAACTGCGACTCTGCAGCTACCGCGTCGTCGCCACCGAGTCGCCCGACGCCGGCATCGGCCTCGACGCGGAAGATGCGTACCCCGACGGCAGCACCATCCGCCGCGAGCGACTTGGCCGCGACGGCCGAACCACCTGGGGCGACTGGTCCGCGGCCGACGACGCACTCGAGTGGCAGGTGCAACTCGATGAACCCGGGCGGTTCCTCGTGCGCCTCCGGACCGCCTGCCCGACGCGACACGCCGGCACGCCGGTTCGATTCCATCTCGGCGACGCCTCGACCGACGGACGCATCGAAGGCACCGACGACTGGGAAGACTTCCAATGGCGTGATCTGGGCGTCATCGAAGTCGCGCAGACCGGCTCCGTGACCGCTCGCCTCGAACCCCGCGCCCGCCCCCGCCGCGCCGTCTGCAACTTCGAGTCGATTCAGTTGGTGCGGCTGAGGGATACGGCCATCGATGCCGAAGAGGACGCGCCCCGCGACTGACCATGCCCCACCCGCTCGACACATCCGGCCGGGTCTTCGTGACCGCGGACACGCATTTCGGACAGGACTCGGCACCGGCCTCGTACGACCGTCCGTTCCGTGACGCCTCCGAGATGGAGACGGCGTACGTCGATGCGATGAATGCGGTCGCCGGTCCCGACGATCTGCTGCTGCACCTTGGCGACTTCGTCGGGGATCTTGGATCGAAGCGTGAGAAGGTCCGGGTGGCGGCCCGGGTCCGGGAACGGTTGGCGGTCGGTCGGATCGTCCTCGTCCGCGGGAACCACGATCCGGACCATGCCGACTACCGGGCGATCTTCGACGCCGTCCACGAACTCCTCGATGTCCGCTGGCCCGCCAAGGGCGATCGCGTCATCTGCTGTCACTATCCGATGCGGTCATGGCGAGGGAATCGTCGCGGCTCGTGCCACCTGTACGGACACACGCACGGGCGACTGGAGGAGATCGGCCGCGCCACCGACGTCGGTGTCGATTGCTGGCAAGGCCGTCCCGTTCCCCTCGACCACCTGCTCGCGATGCTCCGAAGCCGCGAGATCGTGGCGATGCCGATGCGACGGCTCCGACGCCAGCCGGATCGACCGGGCTTCGCGAGCGAGTGAAGCGCGTGGGGGTCGCCGGGAATCCGGAACTCCCACCCGTCAAAGCGGTTGAACCGCGACTGGAATCCGACCCCGCGACCGTACACTGGGGTTCCCAGTCGCCGTCTCGCCTTTCGGAACTGCCCACATGCTCAGATCGGTCCATTCCGGCCTCGCCGCCGTTCCCTGCATCTCGATGCTGGGAGTTGCATCGATGGCGATGGCCCAGCATGAG
>CAYZSH010000317.1:0-3403 GCA_964481025.1 uncultured Isosphaeraceae bacterium | reverse complement strand
AGGAGATCGGCATGGTGTCCCAACCCCGCGTGACCAGCATGGATCAGATCCTCGACGCCCTCGACGCAGCCATCGATTGGGCCGCCGCGATCGGAGGCCCGGACCGTGATGTCTGGGAAGGCAGGCGGATCTGCCTCGAGGCCGTCCGCGAGGCGATGGCCTCGCCGGACGAGCCGCCGGTGCTCACCGCCACAGTCTCGTTCAACTGGATGCCGCAGGCATCCCGCACGGATCCGTGCTAGCATCCCGACGCTCCATCTCTTCTCCGCAGCCACGCCCCGGCGACACCCGCCGGGGCGTGCTGTTTCAGGCAGAAATCCGTCGGACGGCTTGAACTCGCCTGCCGGGCTGGACATACTCACGCCATGCGAGTGTGCCCTCGAGACGCAGCCCTTGCCGCTCAGATCGTCTGTCCCATGCCCGAGGGCGTGACGAAGTCTTGGCACCACTGGGCAATCAGGGCTGGAATTGCACGCGACATCTCGCAGGGCTCGTGGCCGCAGATCGCTGCCGGATTCGGCAGGCGGAACCACTCGCTGCTGGTCTCGCGGTACGCCGACTGGCTCGAATTCGACTGGCCGACGCGGCTCGCCTGGCTGAAGCTCGCCGACGAGGCGCTGCTGGACATCCGCCTGAACCGGAGGCAGAATGCCGCACACTCATGCGGTGCGCGTGCGGCAGGGAGGCCGTCGAATGCGGAATGTGTGCGGCATGCGGGCGGATCACCGCACCGCAGGCCGCAGCTGGCCTACGCCCGTGGGGGTGGGTGGCCCGCCAGTGGCGTCTCCGCCATCCAGAGGCCGCCCTCACGCCATCCCAGGTCAAGGGAATTCACGACCGCGCAATCAGACGGTTGCGCGGCCTGATCGAACGAGACCCCGCATTGGGCGAGGTCTTTCTCAACCTCCTGTCTGGAGATCCCGAATGAGTGACGACACCGCCGACCGCGTGCTCAAGTCCATGGCTCACGAGACTTGGGACGACACCGTCCGAGACGCCTCGCTCCCGCTGTTCGCCCGCCTGCGGGCGTTGGAGCATTCACTCCGCACGCTCGGCTTCGAGGACGCCGAGCGTCTGATCAAGGAGACCCGTGCCTCGATGGCGTTCGCCGCCAGCAGGGCCGAGCAGGTCGCGGCGATCGCCAAGTCCGCGATCGGATCCGACCCGACGCAGGTCATGTTCCTTGGGGGCATGGCCCTGGGGGACTGCACCGACATCAGGTCCGCGTTGATCGACGGCATCCACAACCTCGCCGACGGAGGCGTCACCCGATGAAGGTCTCCGTCGAACTGACCCCGACCGAACTGGCCGCCGTGGCGGGAGCCTTGAGCTCCCGGCTGGCGATGCTCGAGGGCGGCATGGAGGCCGAAGCCTCCGCCGCCACCAAGGTCCGCGAGGCGATTGCCTCCATGAACCAGCAACTCCGACAGAATCGCTCGGAAGCGATGGAGGATCTGCTTCGCCGCATCGAGGGCTCGCCATGAATCGTGAGGAGTACGTCGAGTACCACCGGCAGCTGTGCGATGCCGCACGCGCCCTCAGCGTGCGGAAGAACAACGATTACGCCGGGGACGGCGGGCGACGGCCCTTCGCCAACTTCGAGCGTGTCGAGTCGATGGGCGTGACGACGACGACCAAGGGCTTCCTCGTCCGCATCGTCGACAAGGTCAGTAGGCTCGCCGAGTTCTCGAAGACCGGCCACTTCGAGGTCACCGACGAGTCCTTCGAGGACACCTGCCAAGACATCATTAACTACGTCTGCCTGATGGCCGCCCACCGGCACGCGACACGCGAACCGCCGAGCGATACACTCCACTAGGTTCCGCGGTCACACGCGGACTCCAGACGCCCCCCGCCGGAACCCTATGCCCGGCGGGGGGTTTTCTATTCCTCGCCCTCCTGGAGCCTCCGCATCATCCGCTCGTGCTTGCGGCGTGCGGCGTGCTCGTGGAGCTCGGCTGCGTTCGCTGGCCGGACCCAGACCCTCCTGCCGCCGGTGTGCATGGCGAGAGCGACCATGTGGGTCGCTTGGCGATGGGTCATCCCCTGCCGCTCCCACATGACCACCGCCCGGTCGCAGTCGTAGACGACGTGCCGACGGCCTCGGACCTCGGTCCATCCCACGACGGCGTCGTCCCAGCCCTTGAGCATTGACCGTCCCCCTGTGCCGCAGTATAAGGCGGCAGGAATCCGCACGGATTCCGACAGGAGAAGCACGGATGCCGACCCAAGATGGACCCCCTCCGATCCGGATTCCGGTGTCGGAGACGATGCTGCGGACCGCCCAGCGGTTCGCGTCCGCCGCCTGCATCGGCGGCAATTCGAGCGTCCGCGAGGACGCCGACCGCCTCGAGCGGCTGATGGAAGACCAGACCGTGGGCCAGCTCGGCCAGATGGCGCTTGCCATCTGGAAGGACGGCCACATGGGGGAGTACCTGATCCAGCGGGCGGCGGCAAACGCCTACCCGACCCAGGGCGACGGCGGCGCGGACTTCGTCGGCTCGAACATCGACGTGAAGACCTCCCTGATGCGGGCGTCGTACGACCCGCTGTCGTACCGCCTGCCGGTGCGGCCCGCCGAGATGCACGACGGCTGGGTGTATGTGCTCGCCCTCGTCGAGCCGTTCATGGCTGGCGTCGTGCTGGTCGGGTTCGCCGTCTCGAGCGACCTGATGGCGAGAGGGATCTGCGACGAAGGCACCTTCGCCGGTGCCTACGTCCTGCCCGCCACCGAGCTGCGGCCGTTGCCTCCGCTCGAGTGGCGTGGCCGCTGGGGGCTGACGTGAGGTACGCCTCGCTCTGCGACGGCATCGGTGCGGTGCATTGCGCATGGCAGCCGCTCGGCTGGGAGTGCGCGTGGACATCGGAGATCGACAAGTTCCCCATCGCGGTCGTCGACCTGCGGTGGGGGTTCCGCAACCTCGGCGACATGACCGAGATCACGGGAGACATGATCGATGAGCACGGACGGCTCGACCTGCTTGTGGGAGGAACCCCCTGCCAGTCCTTCTCAGTCGCAGGACTCCGCGGCGGATTGGATGACGCGCGTGGCAACCTGGCCCTCCGATTCATGCAGCTTTGTGCTGCTGCTCGCCCGCGATGGGTCGTCTGGGAGAACGTCCCAGGCGTCCTCAGTGTCGATGGCGGACGGGCGTTTGGCTCCATCCTCGGGGCGCTGGAAGAACTCGGGTATGGGTGGGCCTACCGGACGCTGGACGCTCAATGGTTTGGAGTCGCCCAGCGCCGTCGCCGTGTGTTCGTTGTCGGATGTCTTGGAGACTGGCGACGTGCCGCAGCGGTTCTATTTGAGCAGCAAAGCGTGCGAGGGGATCCTCCGACGCGCGAAGCGCCGAGGGAAGCCGCTGCCTCCATCGCTGGACGCGGCGCTGCGGGCGCAAGCTGG
>CAYZSH010000316.1:0-3405 GCA_964481025.1 uncultured Isosphaeraceae bacterium | reverse complement strand
CTGGCGGACGCTCATGGGCAAGATGCGCTGGGCTGCGCCGCCGGAGTATCGATCGCGCTCGAACACTCGCAAATCGAACTGAGCGTCAACGACCGCTCGCACCGATCGTTCCAAGCATCGCCCCCTGCACTTCCTGCAAGAGCCGAGTGTCGGTGCCCGTGACCCAGTCCCCCGGCCCGCCGTACTCCGCCTCGGCCTTGACCTCGCAGGCGGTCCGGTCGGTGTTGAACTTGGCGATGACCCTCACCCGGTAGTCCTCAGTCAGTTTCCCAGTCCACCGGTAGTACCACGTCGTCCGCAAGTAACCGTCCTCTTTGGACAGAACCTCCATGTCAAAGTGTCTCACGAGCAAGCCGATCAGGGCGTCCCAAGCGCGGTCGTAGGTGATGTCGGATCTGACCGGCACGGCCGCCCACGAGACCTCGGGCGACTTGACGAAGTTCGGCGGACCACCGCAACCAGCGATCGAGGTCAGCATGATGACCCAAACCATCAGCAGCCAACTCGACGGAGCTCCGCCCCAACCGCACCCGGTTCTGCGCATTGCCTTGTCTCCTGCGATGACTTCGCGAGGGGATCCCCCGCCATCGGAGTAGACAAGGGGTGAAAGTCCTTGTCAACGCAACGACATTGGTTGAGTCGCCGACTTCAACCATTACACTGATCGAAACGTGGGTCGAGCAGCCTGTGCGTACGGGCTGCACGGCAACGATCTCTGGGGCAACTCCATGTATCGAAGACTTCCGGTGGTGGCAACGCTCCTTCTCGGTTGCGCTCTCTCAGCCTGTGGACCGAAGGTCCAGCGACCAACCATCGTCGCCGAGTCCATTCCTTCCGCAGTCGCGTCGCCAGCGCGAGCAACCCGATGCCAGTTGTCCGTGTCGCCTGTGAACGCGGAAGCGCTGGATTCGGTGAATGCATTGAGCCCCGAGCAGATCGCCACGTGGATCAATCAGGCCCCGGAGAATCGCCGCCCGCTGCCAGATGGGGTGCCACCGACGCGAGAGTTTCGCCTGGCGCTCTACTCTCAGCCTCCGGGCGGACCGCTGTCTGGGCCGGCGAACCCCTTTGTCCGGGCCATGGTGAGGGAGGTGCAAGCGGCGCAGCGAGCGGGGTCGCCAGCCGCTGCATCTCAACTTCTTTCCGCACCGACGATTCAGGTTCTCAAGGCTCTGGGAACCGACCCGCAGTCTTCAAACTTCAAGTCCTTCAACCTTGGCGAACTCGAGCGCAACTGGATTCGGGTCGACGCGACCTGCACCGCCGAGATCGCTTCGGCTATGAGGGGCATCGGCTGGTGCTCGCTGTCGGCCGGGGTTTCCAACACTCCAGGCGGCCGGGTCGTGCTGCTGAACGCGGAACCGGTAGGAAGCCTGATGGCGGGCCGCGAACAGCGGAACCGCATCTTCCTCCTTCAGGCTCCGGGATCCCCGTTCCACCTGACCGGTGCCTTCGCCACGCTCTCCGTGGATCTGCATTCCCCGGACGGTCTCCCGAGCACCCGATGGTTCCGAGACATCCTCGTGAAGCCGGGTGCGTCGACCACACAGAACATGGTGATCTCGGCCACGCCGAGCCCGTCCATCGGCATCGCGGCCGGCCGGCCGCTCGAACCGAACGCCGTCTATGCCGGTGACACGATCCAGCTTCGAACCAACGAGATGGCCGGAGATACGACCTGGTTCGTCCTGGATCGACCGCGTGACCGCAACCTTGAGCAGTTCCAACGCCGCGTCGAGATGCTCCAACGCATCCAGGACCTCCTCGATGAGTCGGAAACGGACGATGGCGATGTCCCGGTCGAGAGCGAAGGCAAGAGTGGCGTCCGATCGGGCCGCCGAAGCGCGGCCGAGCGGTCACGCGAACTGTCGAGGCTGAAGAACGAGTTCCTGACCGCCGAGCTCTCGGCGAAGCTCGGCGACCGGATCGTCACCAGCGGAGATCGGGAAGTCGATCTCGCCAATCAGACCGCAAACGAATGGGAGACCGTCTTCGATCTCGGTCTCGTCTCGGAGGTTGCTGCTCGGTTCGATCGGGTGGTGGAAGCACTGAAGGCCAACAGGTCCCAGTCCGACCTCACCCAGGTCTGGCAGGAGTGGCTCGATACCAGCGATCTTGGGCCAGGTGGTCGACGGCTGTCCTTCTCCGGCCTTCCGGTCTGGCTCCGCCTGAGATTCGAGACGGAGAAGTCCGAACTCGTGCTGCTCGGACGTGGACCGGAGTGCGTCTGGATGCCGGAGTCGGAGGGCCGCGACGTGACGTTGGTCAGCGTGAATCGAAGCGCCGATGGCTGGTGGGGGATGGCAACCCGAACCTTCCAGGTCTTGGACGTGCGACCTCGCGTCACCATCATGATTGCCCCCGAACAGGCGTCTGTTGGCGACGATGTGCTTGTCCGCATCACCGAGGAGCCGTCGCGAGTTCCCCTGATGAGCGTAAGGTCGTGCTCGCTGACCTGGGACGATGGTGAACAGGAAGCCACCATGAGGCCATCCGCGGACGGGGCATCCTGGACCGCCTCGCGGACCTTTGCGAGCCCAGGAACTTTCCAAGTCTCGGTGACGGTCATCGACTCGCTGGGACTTCGCCGAGTGGTGATGGCCAATGTCCAGATCGCGGCGAACTGATCCTTCGCGACGCTGCTCATGGGTGGCGGATATTCTCCGCCGCCCATGATCGACCTCAAGCAACTCCGCGACGACCCCGACCGCTTCCGCCAGGGCTGCGCCGACAAGGGCGTCGCCGTCGACCTCGACCGCCTGCTCGCCCTCGATCACGAGCGGCGCGGCATCCTCACGCGTCTCGAGGAGGCTCGCGCGGCGCAGAACAAGCTCGGCAAGGAGACCGGCCCGCAGATGGGGCGGCTCAAGGGACAGCTCAAGTCCGCCGAAGGCGACGCGAAGGCGGCGATCGAAGCCGAGCTCGCCACGCTCGAGCGCCGTCCCGCGGAACTCAAGGCCTCGATCCAGACCCTCGAGTCGGAGCTCGCCGCGATCGAGCCGTCGTGGCGCGATCTGTGGATGCAGGTGCCGCAGCCGCCGGCCTCGGACGTCCCCCCCGGCAAGGGCAGCGAGGACAACGTCGAGATCCGGCGATGGTCGCCCGCATCGTTCGATCCTTCGAAGGCGTTCGCCGAGAACCGCGGCTTCGCCCCGAAGACCCACCTCGAGCTCGTGCGCGATCTCGGCCTCGTCGACTTCGAGCGCGGCGTCAAGATGGCGGGCAGCCGCCACTACGTCCTCACCGGGCTCGGCATGCGTCTGCATCAGGCGGTGCTGCGCTGGGCGTTCGACTTCATGACCATCGAGCAGGGCTTCACGCCGCTCTCGGTCCCGGTCATCGTGCGCGAAGAGTGCATGACCGGCACGGGCTTCTTCCCCTCCGGACGCGAACAGGCCTACCACA
>CAYZSH010000315.1:0-3433 GCA_964481025.1 uncultured Isosphaeraceae bacterium | reverse complement strand
GACCGGATCCGTCATCGCGTTCGTCGCATTCATCGGCGGGAGGATACCGGGTGTGCCTCGAGGAGCAGCCGGGGGGCGATCACGGCGCGGTATCGAACCACTGCTCCAACATCACGCCGAGGTCGGCGCCGCCGACCCGGTCGTCGCCGTTCAGATCCGCCGGTCCGGGATGCCCGGTGCGTCCCCAGTCGAGCAGGAGGAGCCCGAAGTCGGCTCCATCCACCCGGCCGCTTCGATCGAGATCGGCGATGGGGCCAGCAGCCGTCACCAGTTCACGCCAGAGCATGCTCGAGAAGTACCGAGCTCCGTCGATACTCGGATGTACGCCATCTCGAAGCAGCCACTCCGCCCAGGTCTCGTACGCGCCGAATCGATCGAGCACCAGGCCGTGCAGATCGATGAATGCGACGTCCTTCTCCGCAAGCGAACGCAGTTCCCAGGCCAGCCCGGGGAAGAACGACGTCGTCGTGGTGGGATAGGGCGCGACGACCAGGAACGAAAGTGGTGTTGCGGGTGCGTCTGCGCGACTCAGATGGGCCGTCCGACATCGCTCGATGATGGCGCGGATATCGGCCGCCACGCGTTCAGGATGCTCGGAGTCCGCGCCGCCGTTGTTGGCGCCGAGGTAGATCATCACGTGCGTGGTCTCGTGGGCGGTGAAGTGTCGCGACAGAGCCTCTTCGGTGTAGGAGCCGGTATACGGGCCGTCCGAGCTGTTGATCATCGGGAGTTTCGGATCACCGAATGACAGCAGATGGTGTTCCGTCCGCCAGCCGCCTTCGCCGACGTAATCGATGCCCAGCCCCACCTCCTCGTCAAGGCTTGTCACGATCGTTCCGCCCATCGCCAGGCTCTCGCCCGCGCTCAGTGGCGTTGATGATGGAAGAAGCATCGCGGAACCCTGATGCCCCTCCCCGACGTCGGCCCCCGGGATCTCCTGATCAAACCAGTGCAGGGCGGGCTCGCCGGTCGTCGGAAGGACGATCGATGACTCGAACAGCGTCCAGTCGGTACCGTCGCTGGAGTTTCGCGAGGCGATGTTCCAGGTCTTTCGGCAATCAGGTTCGTCGGAGGTGACCGCGAGCAGGCGATGGCGATACGTACCGTCCGTCGAGCAGAAGGTCTGCTGGGAATCAGCGTTGCGGAAGAGGCCCCAGCCTTCGCTGAAGATGCTGCGATGGACCCCGGCGGAGATGGCTCTCCCTGACCAATCCTCGCCAGAGACCACCCGGACCGGAAATGCGGTGGTTCCCGCGATTGCTTCTTGGCCTGGACTGATCTGGCCCGGACGAAGGTAGGTGTAGGTCGCCGAGCCCGAGGTCTCTAGCCACACGCCGTTGTCCGAGGAACTCGAGTTGACCGGCGGCCGGAACTGTCGCCACCGCACAGGCCGCCACTCCAGAAGGTGCCCGACGAACATCGTGGTCGTCTGGCCGGGGTGATGGATGCTGTCCCCGAGGATCGTGAGATTCGCGCGGCCGCGAACCACATCGATGGCGAACTGCTCGAGGTTGATCGACGGATCCTCGGTGAGCGAGGCGATCGTCGCAGGCGTCGTCGAGAGTATGCCTCGCGAGGGCGCGAGCCCCGGAGGACTCGCGATGCTCAAGAGCATCGCAGCGATCCAGCTCTTGCAGAACATGCTGATGACTCCTTCGTACGCTCAGATCGACCCTGGCCACCGCTGCCGGACGATCAGGAGAACCACTCCGAAAGCAGGATGCCGATGTCGCCGCCGTCCACGCAGCCGTCACCATCCACATCGGCGTAGCCCGGTTCGACGCATCCCCACGCGGCAAGCAGTAATCCAAGATCGATGCCATCGACCTCGCCGTCCCGATTCAGATCGGCACGTGGACCTGCGGCGGAGATGAGTTCACGCCAGATGATGGATGCGAATGTCCTCGATCCAGCCAGTCTTGGATGCACGCCATCGACGAGCAACTGATCCTTCCATGCCGACCATGGTCCGAATCGGTCGAGCACGATGCCGTGGAGATCGATGAAGCCGACCCCGTTCTCAAGGGCGAGGTCTCGCAGCGCCGCGGCGAGTCCGGGGAAGAAGTCAGGTGAGTCATTGACTGCATACGGACTGATGACGAGGAAGCCCGGATCCGGGAGCGTCGGATCAATGGCTTGTGCCTCTTCATGGACCCGAGTGCAACGGTCGATGATGCCCCCGATATCCGCCGCGGTGGAGGCGGGCTGGCCGGAATCGGCGCCGCCATTGTTGGTGCCGATCCAGATCAGGAAATGCGTTGTCTCGTGCGCCAGGATGTGTTCGAGCAGTGCCTGATCGCTGTAGCCCCCGGGGTACGGTCCATTCGAACTTGGCACCAGTGGCGTGCCGGGATCGCCATAGGGGAGGAGGTGATTCTCCGTGCGCCATCCGGCGTGTCCGATGTAGTCGAGTCCCAGACCATCCTCGAGATCGACCTCGGTGAGAATCGTGCCTGGAAGCACGGTTCGCACGCCGGCGTTGAGCGGACCGATCGACGATGAGTACAGACCGGTTCCGACGTTTCCCGATCCGGCGGTGCTGCCGACGACGACCTGGTCATGCCATGCGAGACCGATCTCTGGTCCGCACGGGAATAGAACGTCCGACTCCGAGACGGTCCACGCGGTGCCGGCGTCGGAGTTCCTCGAACGCACGGACCACTCGATCCGATGTTCGGGACCAGTGGACCCGACGACCATGCTTCGATGCCGTTGGTTTCCACCGGAGCGGAGGAATCGGCCCACGCCATCCGCGTCCCGGAACATGCCACCCTGATAACTGAACGACTGCTTGTTCACGCCATGCGAGATGGCTCGTCCGGTCCAGTCGTTCCCCTCGATGCCGCGACAGGTCCATGCCGTCGCGCCAGCGAACGCCTCGAAACCGGGGCGGGACTGCCCCGGACGAATGATCGGGTAACTGGCGGAGCCGGAGTACTCGACCCAGGTGCCCGTTCCCGCGGAGTTCGACACCGGTGCCGTCTGCACCTGCCGCCATCGATGCGGCCGCCATTCGAGCAGGTAGCCGGCGAACATCCAGTCGGGCTGATCCGACATGTTGATGCTGTCGCCGATGACCGTCACGTTCGCCTTGCCGCGAACGATGGAAGGCGCCATGCTCTTCAGATTCAGCGAGGGGCTGTTCGGTGACGATCGCGCGTGCGTCACGGTTTCGATGCGGCTCGGTGATCGAGTGACGCGAACCGGAGTCGGCGGGGCGACCGCGGCTGCCAGCGTTCCCATGATGAGCAGCTGAAGAATCACTGACAACTCCCGGATCGACGCGGCATCGGAACGGTGCCGATCCAGATTGTGGCACCGCTTGGAGCCTGGTCCAGTTCTCCCGGAAGTTCAACGGCTGATAACCACGCCGTCACCCTTCCAGAACGAACGCGTGCTTCTCCCGGAGTCCGCGGAGTCGCTTCGGGAGTCC
>CAYZSH010000314.1:0-3454 GCA_964481025.1 uncultured Isosphaeraceae bacterium | reverse complement strand
ATGCCCGCGGCTTCGAGCTTGCGGGCGATCGTCTCCGCGGACTGCTGCTTCGAGACCTGATCGGACTGACCGTACTGGTTGCAGTTGAAGATCGGCACCACCGAGGTGAGCCGATGGTCGACGATGAAGTCGACCGCCTCCCAGATCTGGCCCTCGCGGGCCTCGCCGTCACCGATGATGCAGTAGATCCGCTTGTCGACGTCATCCGCCCGGGCGGCGAGCGCCAGTCCGGCCGCGACCGAGAGCCCCTGGCCGAGCGAGCCGGTCGCCGCGTCGAAGAAGGGGAAGCCCTCCATGGGGTTCGGATGCCCGTCGATCATCGAGTCCGCGGCCCGCAGGCTCATCGCGTCCTCGCGGGTCATCGGGCGGCCCGGTTCGCCTTCGCGGCCGATCGTGACGCCGACGTCGGCGCACGCGGCGTAGACGATCGGCACCGCGTGACCTTCGCTCAGGACGAGGCGGTCGGCGGTCGGGTACTTCGGATGCTCCGGCGCCCACTTCATGTGGGCGTACATCAGCACCGTCACCAGATGCCCGAGGCTCATGGCCGTGCTTGGATGGCCGCTCCCGGCGGCCGCCGTCATGTCAAGGGCGAGGAGATCGAGTTCGATGGCCTTGGCGTGGACGGCGGCGTCGAAGGACATGAGGCCCCTTTCAGGGTCTGGAGTTGCGAACGGCTGGCGAACGGGAAACGGGCCCGAGCCCGGTAGTATCAGGGCCTTCCGATCCATTCGCAACCGTGACCGGCTCGTCCGGTTCCGAACGCTTCCGAATCCACCGATCCCTCCAGGGGCCATCGAACATGTCGATCTCCCGCACCATCGTCACCGCCATCGTGGTGCTGTTCGCATCGCTTCTGGACACCCCCGCCACGGCGCAGGGCGCCCGCGGCCTGCCCGACCCGATCTCGTCCTCCGAGCTCGTCGGGCTGCTGGAGATCGCCGGATGGAACGCGGAGGACCCGGATGCGATCGCCGTGCCGATCGATCGATACCACGCCGCCTTCGCAACCCTGCGCGAAGGCGCGATCGAGAACTGGCTCGAGGATCGCCGTGCCGGAGACGCCGGGGGGCTGTTCGAGACGTCCGAGGTCGATCGTGTGAAGGATGAGGCCACCGGTCGTCGGCAGCTGGCGCAGCGGATCGCCGACCTCGACACGACGCTCTTCACCGAACTGATCGCCGCCGGGATCGACGAGGCGGTCGCCAACGGCGCCCGCGACGCCCGAGCCCGCGATCGAGCCCGCACCCTCGCGGGGCGTCGCTACACCCGCGGACTCGACTTCGAGCCGATGGCGATCTACCTCGACGTGCGCGAGTCGATCGACGCCTCGCCCGAGTGGGCGCTGGACGCGGCGGTTCGCGAGTTGATCCAGACGCACGATCGCGACCGGACCGCACGGCTGAGCGCACTCGCCACCGAGGCGATGAACATTCCACTCGCCCGCGCCGAGCTCCTCGCCGCGGTCGAAGGCGGCCGACCGGAGGCGGAGAACGCGACGCCCGAGGACTTCGAGCGATGGTTCGCCGCCCGACGCGATGCCGAGCGGGAGGCGGGTGCGGACACCCGGAAGCTGCAGGCCGCGATGCTCTCCGCGGACCGCTCGGCGCTCGAGCGGATCCTCGCCGCCACCGGCGGAGTTTCCGAGTTCGCCGATGCGTTCCGGGCCGAATGGCTCTCGAAGGCCCATGCGGGAAACTTCCCCGACCGCGAGTCGCCGGCGTCCCTCTTCGAGGAGGCCCGGAAGATGCACGAGTCCGGCGAGCTCGACGACGAGACCTTCGAAGCGGTCGTCGCGATCGAAGGATCGTGGAAGCCGAGCCATCGCCGGATCGAGGATGAACTCGTTCGCGCGCTGGAGACCGCGATCAAGGAAGGCGCTCGGGGCGGGATGGAGTTCGGCGGCGTGTTCATCGAGGTCGGCAACGGCGGCGGCGATGCGAAGCGCGACGACGCGAAGGCCGATGTCGACCGACTGCGACAGGCCCGCGCCGATCTCGACCGCGACGTCCGGACCCGACTCGGCGAGGTGGCGCCGCAGGCGCTCGCGAGCCGCGTCAAGGAGGGTGACGTCCCCACCATGGTGTTCGGTGGCGATGGCGGCGGAGAGGTCTCGTTCAGCGTGGCGATCGTCGCGGATGGCGTGGAGGTCGGCGGCGGCGAACCCATCGTCTTCGAGATTGACGATTTCGGCGGCGGCGGGATGATCATGGGACTCGCGGGCGGCATGAACGGCATGCGAAACGGCCTGCCCCGCCCGATCGATCAGGAAGGCTTCGACCGGATCCGTACCGAGCTCGGTATCGATGAAGACACCGCGTCGATCGCCAATGCGATCTTCATGGACTACCGCGACGGTTGGTCGGAGATCGATGCGACCCTCGTCACGGAGTACGACCAGACCAGCCGCGGCGGATTCGAGGGCCCGAACGCGGCGCCCGCGACCAACGCAAGCATCGAACGCGCCGCCGCGCTCCGAACCGCGGTTCTGGACGGCGTGCTCGCCATCGACGCGGCGCTCTTCCGGGATCTCGCGGTCTTCGTGAACGACCGGGACGCCGTCGAGCGGACCGCGGCGGCGCGACGACGAACCGTCAGCATCGATGCCGCCTCGCAAGGCTTCCAGCCCGGCGGAGGCATGGGCACCGTGGATCTCGTCGACGTGGCCGAAGAGACGCTCGACGAGCCGACCCGGACCGCGGTCGGAGAACTGCTCGGCGAATGGTCGACCTCGCACACGCCCGTACTCGAGAGCCGGACCCGGGCGTTGATCGACATCGACCGCGACTTCGCGATCACCCAGATGGCGATGCAGCGGAGTTTCGAGATGGACACGCAGGGCAGCGAGGCCGAGGGTTTCCAGATCGACGAGTCGATGTTCGCGGCCATGCAGGCGGTGCAAGGGCGCCGCGGCGAGCTCGAGCGATCCGTCGCGGACGCCAACACCGAGTGGACCACGCGGATCGTGACCGCCCTCGGGCCGGTCGATGGCGAGGCGGGCGACGCGTTCCAGCTGGGCGTCGATCGCCGCGCGTGGCCGCAGTGCTTCCGCGATCCCCGCTCACCCGAAGGAAACTTCGACCGCGCCCTCGGACTTGAGAATCTCGATGGCGCCGCGCGGGTCGCGATCGAGATGCTGCGTTCCGAATGGCAAACCGAGTGGACCAAGGCCTGTCGCAAGCTCGTCGCGATCGATCAGGCGACGCCCGGCCTGAACCCCTTCGCCGCCGATCCGACGGCATTCGATCCCGCCGCGATGCAGAAGGCCCAGTCGGATCGGCGTCGTGTCCGCTTCGAGCGGAACGAGATCAATGAGAAGGCGATGCGGGAGTTGAAGAGCCTGCTGACCCCGGAACAGCAGGAGATCGTCGGCGAGCTTCCGGAGGAGCGTCAGCGCATGCTTCCGCCGGGGTTCGGGGACATGCAGATGATCATCGGGGGGTGAGGGGGGGGG
>CAYZSH010000313.1:0-3459 GCA_964481025.1 uncultured Isosphaeraceae bacterium | reverse complement strand
TGCTGGTCATGACGCTCGTCGCGATCTGGACCTGAGGACCCGATCGCGAACGCGTCCTCACGGCGTCACGGGCACTCGCCCCACCCGCCAAGCAGCACGGCGAGGTCGGCTCCGCCAACGACGCCGTCGCCATCCAGGTCCGCGGCGCCGCCCTTCTCGCCCCACGATCCAAGAAGGATCGCCAGGTCGGCACCCGCGACGGTCCCATCGCCGTCGAGGTCGCCCGGGCACGCTGCACCTTCGAGCACCCACTGCAGCAGAACCTCAGCCGGCTCGAAGCCCTCGAGCGGCTCGCCGGTGACCGGGTCGCCGAACCAGACCCGGTAGCGGGCCTCGTACATCCCGGGCGACCCGACCGCGTACCAGTTGTGGAGCATCACGCCGTTCCACGTCGAGGCATCCGCGGAACCGTCGGTGCCGTGGATCGGCTCGAACGAGCCTTGTGCATAGACGTCGAGACCCGGCGTCGATGCGACTCGTCCGATCCAGACCGCCGAGCCGCCCGGCGGAAACCAGAAGCCTCCGACGAGCCAGCCGTACTGCGCGTTGTAGGCAGTACCGTCGAGCACGGCGGCAGCTCCTCGATACTGCTCGCCGTCGTAGCGATGCAGCACGAGCGGACCGGTGCTCTCCGGCTCGATGGACAGCGTCTCGCCGTCGAAGTCGACGACCAGATGCACCATCGGCCCGCCCATCTGCGGCGTGTCCGCGGAAGCAAGGCAGTTCGCGAAGGCCGCGGTCGCGACGATCGCGGCAAGAGCGCCTCTCATCGTCGCCGCCTCCTTCCTCCCGCGAACAGTCCGCCGATGGCGAACGCCGCCATGGCCGTCGGGGCGGGCACGATGTTGAACGTCCACTCGACTTGCGCCGACGTCCATCCGAGATCGTTGCCATCGGCATCGCCCACGTACAACCGGTAGGTGTGGGCGTAGAAGCCCGGGGTGGTCCCGGCATACCAGTTGTGGAGCATCGCTCCGTTCCACGCGATGCGACTCGACGAACCGTCGGTTCCGAAGATCGGGTCGAACGTGCCCGGGTTGCCGAAGGCGCCGCCCGAATAGACCGAGAGGCCTGGCGTCGCCGAGAGCAGCTCGATCCAGACGCGGTTGTCCCCGAGATCGACGAAGCCGCCCGAGTTCCAGCCCCACTGGCGGTTGAACCATGTGCCATCGAGAATCGCGGCGTCGCCCGAGTAGCTCTCGCCGTAGTTCTGAAGCTCGACCGTCGTGAAGTCGGGGCTCATGGGCATCGCCATGAGCGTCTGCATGTCGGTGTCGACCGAGACCATGTACATCTGCATGGGGCCTCCCATCGGCGGCGCCTGCGCAGACGCGATGGAGGTGGTGACGCTCGCCGCCGCGGCGGAGAGCACGATGAAGTGAATGGAACGAAGCATCCTTCGAACTCCTGTTGAACGATCGCGCGGCCCGATGGCTCGCGCGGCCATGACTGACGAAAGGGGCGATCCCGAGTCGGTCATGGATCGAGGCTCCCGACGACGCCGGCGGTGGCCGGGTTCCATCGATCGGTCTCGACCATGCCGTCCGGACCGTGCCGGAAGGTCGCCGTGAAGACACGCTGCTCGACGTGCCCGTCGAGCATGCAGAACCAGGGAGAAACCGAGGCCGGCTCCGATCGGACCTCGTGGGTGGTGTCGCTTCCCAACTGCGCCCAGAAGTGGGCCATGAAGTGGTCCCGAGGCTGTGGCGTCGCCCCGCCCGACACCGGCGGAACGCCGGTCTCCGCAAAGAGCACCGTGTTCGACGGCGCGGGGATCGAACCGAGTCTCCGCCACTGCCTGCCGTCCGTCGTCTCGGGAGGTCCGTCGGGATCGTCGTCGCCTCGAAGCTCGAAGTAGACGTTGATCCCGTATCCCTCCGACGCATCGGTGCGCGGATCGAACGGCGATCGCAGGCGATCGTCGATGAACGCCACACGATCAGCCGCCACGGCGTAGTCGCCGGGAGCGCCGACATACTGGAAGTACTCGTGGCCCCAGATCTCGAAACGACGATCCGGATACGTGAAGTTCATCCCACTGTGCCGGCTTCTCGGCAAGACGCCACGCCACGCCGTCGCGCGAGCGAAGACGTAGGCGCCGAGGTCACGGAGATCTGCCGCGGTGGCGGCGCTCCGCGACACGATCTGCACGCGGTGCGCCGCCACGACAAGCAGCGACGCCACCATCGCCACAATGGCGATGACGATGCAGATCTCGACCAGCGTCGCGCCGCGACGCCAGCCTCGAGACGACTCGAGACGAGACATGAGTTCGTGAAGAACCTGCGAGGAAGCATGGCCGACGGGGACGATCGCCGTAGCGGTCGGGCACGACCGGGACATGGGCGACCGTTCGCCGAAAGATGCCGCGGCGGGGCAAGGCCCTGCCACGGTCACATGACGATCGGAGCCGGCCAGCGCCTCGGGGGCGGCGTCTCGATGGCGAGTGCCCGCTCGACGCCACGCTCGGCGGAGACTTCGATCGCCTGCCGATCCGACGGGGCGATCATCAGACCATCGCTCCAACTCGAATCAGGAATGGTCAGCAGCACCACCGCGCCACCGCTGCTCGAGGC
The DNA here is from genome assembly GCA_964481025.1 of uncultured Isosphaeraceae bacterium. GTDB lineage: Bacteria > Planctomycetota > Phycisphaerae > Phycisphaerales > SM1A02. The sequence continues at coordinate 883 of CAYZSH010000313.1, read as the reverse complement.
CGGCTCGCCGCTGCAACGCCCCGGAGTGCCACCGACCGGCAACGGCCTTGACTCCGAGTCGCTCGCCGAATCGCTGCAGCACGTGGCTCCGTCAGCCATGGACTTCGCGGGGCCCTCGACGCAGCATGTGTCCAAGGCACCCGGTCCCGCGGAAGGAACCGACCGACAGCAGGACGCCGGTGCGATCGGTGCGCCCGTGGCCGCAGCCGTGCGGCGATTCTCGATTTCCGCGGCTACCCGCGCCGACGACCAGCCGGCGGGCAAGACCGCGTAGTCGGGCGGGACCACCCGCTCCCGAAGACTCCACGCCAGCCGCAACTCCGGTGAGTTGCAGCAGCAGAACCGCCAGCACTGCTCGGGTGTGCGGCAGCCGCAGGGCGACTGCTCGCAGGGAAACCGACCCAATCCGCCCGCGGATTGCTTGGGCGCGAGTCCCGCCACGATCGGCATGACGGCGAAGAAGATCGCGAGGACGAGTCCAATCCGTCGTTCGAATGCGCCGAGCCCGCGACGTCCGGCAACGCGACCCCGCTGGATCGATCGGGCACGCCGCCGCTGCGAGCGGGACGGGGTCTGATGTCGCGCGGGGACCTTCATACGTTGCCTGATGGAGAGTAACGCCTCGCGGCGGGAGAACCAAGGGTTCATCCCGCCGCGAGATCAAGGAGTCACGTTGCGCAAACTCCGCCCGCTCACGGGCACTCGTAGCCCCACGCGCCGAGCAGGATCGCGAGATCGCTGCCGCCGACGACGCCCGACTCGTCGAGATCGCCGGCCGGATCGTCGGTGCCCCACATCGCGAGCAACGCCGCGAGATCGTCGCCTCCGACCGTGCCGTCGCCGGTCACGTCGAGATCGCACGCGAGCAGCCAGCGGGCCTGCT
>CAYZSH010000312.1:1635-3462 GCA_964481025.1 uncultured Isosphaeraceae bacterium | reverse complement strand
GCCGCGGGCGCAAACATGACGGTCGTCGCACTCGTGGCCGATCCGATCGCCCCCTGCGTCGGCGACTTCGACGGGGACGGCGAGGTCGGCGGAAGTGACTTCGGACGACTTCTCACCGCCTGGGGGCCGTGTCGGGGATGCGCCGAGGATCTCGACGGCGATGGTGCCGTCGGTGGGAGCGATCTGGGGCTGCTGTTCGTGAACTGGGGCGTGTGTCCGTAGCGTTCCGTGGAGAACGACTCGTCGCGGCTCACATCACTCCCGCCACAACACCCGATCGAAGAGCTCGTGGATCCGACGGTACTCGTCGATCCACGAGCTTTCTTCTCGGAAGCCGTGGGGTTCGACGGGGTAGATCGCGACCTCCCAGCGGGTCTTGCCGAGTTCGATGAACCGCTGGGCGAGCCGGACGGTGTCGCTGAAGGGCACGTTGTCGTCGACCATGCCGTGGCAGATGAGGAGTTCGTCCTCGAGGCCGTCGGCATGTTCGATCGGTGAACTTCGGCGGTACGCCAGCGGATCGACCTGCGGGGTGTTCAGGATGTTCGCGGTGTAGCCGTCGTTGTAGAACGCCCAGTCGGTGACCGGTCGCAGGGCGGCGCCGGCCTTGAACGTGCCGGGCCGCGTGAGCAGTCCCATGAGCGTGGTGAAGCCGCCGTAACTCCCGCCGTACATGCCGACCCGCGCCGGATCGACGCCGTGATGTTCCGCGAGCCACGCGACGCCGTCCTCGTAGTCGTCGAGTTCGCACGGCCCCATGTTGCGGGCGATCGCGGTGCGCCAGTCGCGGCCGTAGCCCGAACTCGCGCGGTAGTCGAGGTCGAGCACCACGAAGCCTTCGCGGGCGAGCACGTCGTGGAAGAAACCTTCGCGGAAGTAGCGGCTCCAGCCTGCGTGACCGTTCTGGAGATAGCCCGCGCCGTGCACGAACAACACGCACGGGTGTCGGCCGTCGGCAAGCGTCGGGGCGTCCGCGGGGGGAAGGTACAGACGGCCTCGAATGTCGCGACCGTGGCGGCCGGGAATGTCGACGAGCGTGGCGGGTTGCCAGTCGAGGGTGGCGAAGGCGTCGCTTGTCGACTCGGTGAGCTGGCGGGGTGACGCGGCGGGGGCGTCACCGGTCGGGAGGTCCACGACGAACAGTTCGGCAGGGTGCTCGAGCGTCGACTGCGTGAAGGCGAGTCGCCGACCGTCGGGCGAGAGCGTGTAGTCCTCGATCATGCCGTCGCCGCCCGCGATCGTCTCGCTCCAGCCGGTCGCGGGATCGAAGCGTTCCAGTCGCCAGACGCTCGGGTCGTCGCGGTTGGACTGGAAGAACAGCGTGCCGTCGGTCGGGTGTTCGGTGACGTCGCGGACCTCGAACGCGCCGGTGACGAGTGGCGTCGACGCCGGTTCATGGTCGTCGTCACCGGGCGTCCACGCGAGAAGATCGCTCCAGCCGTCGCCTTCGCTGAGGAACCAGAGTCGCGACCCGTCGCGGGACCAGTCCATCTCGTTGAACGACCAGTTGATCCAGGCGGGGTCGTGGAGGTGGTGGATGGTGTGCGTTTCTTCACCACGGAGGACACGGAGGGGCACGGAGGGCCACGGAGGGGAGGTTGGGGTGGTGGGGTCTTCGTCGGGTGAGTCGTCGGTGGGGGCGGGTTCGGTTGGTTCGATGGAAGACTCGGCGTCTTCCGACTCGGACGCCTCGGTGCTCGTGACGATCGCTTCGGGATCGATCGCGACGATCCAGCGGTCCTTGTTGTCGAGGCTTCGCAGCATGACCGCCGCGAGCGAGCCTTCCGGATGCCACGACACCCGCATCACCGACGCCGGACGCGGGTC
>CAYZSH010000312.1:0-1535 GCA_964481025.1 uncultured Isosphaeraceae bacterium | reverse complement strand
CCATCCTCACCCAATCCCCCCTCCGTGGCCCTCCGTGCCCCTCCGTGCCCTCCGTGGTGACCATTCTCCACCCGAACCGCAGCCAACCGATCGACCCGCCGCTCAGGCAGATCATCGAGGTCGACGTCGTGCGCCTCGCCGGTCACCAGGTCGATCAGCACGAGCCGTTCCGCAGTGCGGTTCTCGGTGCCGACCTTCGGCCGCAGGTCCTTGTTCGTGACGTAGCCGTCGTCGGTCACCCAGATCGCCATGTCGTCGCGCTTCGCGTCGGGGCGGTTCTTCGGTGCGAGTTCGACGAGCATCCACCGCGCGTCGGGCGAAAGGTGTCGGCCGGTCTCACGTTCGTTCGGCGGCAGGTACACCGGTCCGACGACGTCGTGAGTCGTCGCCTCGCGGGCGGCGTCTCCGCGCAGTCGCGCGGCCTCGCGCCGTTCCGCGGCGTCGCGGAGCGTCTCGAAGAGACGTCGTTGATCGGCGGCGAGACCTTCGGGGTCCTTCGGCGGCTCGGGCGGATCGGCGAATCGCACGTCCACGGGTTCGATCTCGACGCCGGTGTCGAGATCGCGGACGACGAGCGTGCCGTCGCGTTCGAACGAGAGTCGTCCGTCGGCGAGCCAGGCGAGTCGACCTTCGCGGGCGGTGGTTCGCGTGATCTGCGTGGCGGTGCCGTCAGCGTCGACGATCAGAAGGTCGCCGTCGCGGGTCGTCGCCATGCGGGTGTGGTCACGATTCCAGACACCCGCGGGCACGATCGCGACCCGTTCGTCGAGGGTGAGCGTGCGGGTCTCGCCGGTCTCGGGGTCGACGTCGAGCGTCTCCCGCTCGTCGGTCTCGCCGATCCGTCGATCGAACAGCAGACGTCCGTCGGCGGTCCAGCGAACCCGTTCGGGAAATGCGCCGAGCCACGCGGGGTCCGCCATCGCCTGTTCAAGTGTCAGTCGCGTGGGCGTCGAGTTCGGCGACGGCGTGATCTCCTCCTGCGGCGACACCGGGGAGGCGAGCGTCATGGTCAGGCTGACGGCGAGCAGGCTGGCAAGAAGGGCGGGGGTCGGCATGGCGGGAGCGTACGGCGACCCGTCTCGGCCCGTGAAGCCGGTGACCAAATCCCGCAGGCTTGGTCAGTCGTGGCAAGACGCGAGGCAGCGGCCGAGGGTGTCCGCGAGCACGTGGTCGGCAAGCAGGCGGGTGACGAGGACCCGATCGGGCGCGATGAGCGACGACGGATCGCGGCCGCCGAGACCGACGACGAATCCGGCGAAGGCGAGCAGGATCGCGCGGGCGAGCGTGGCGTCGTCGGTCGGGTCGGGCAGGTGGGTGGCGGCCGCACGGATCGAGGCGAACGTCGGCGACTGCAGACTTTCCATCGTCAATCGGGCGAGATCGTGGACAGGGTCGCCGAGTGACGCCGTCTGCCAGTCGATGATCCGAATGCGCGAAGACAGGTCGTCATGCGATGCGGCGCGAGCGCCGCCGCCGGCATCGCTCGTGAACAACACGTTTCCGAGGTGGAGGTCGCCGTGGATGAGCCGGAGTGG
>CAYZSH010000311.1:0-3475 GCA_964481025.1 uncultured Isosphaeraceae bacterium | reverse complement strand
GATGCATCGACTGCATGTAGCCCGAGAGCGCGTAGTAGTCGCGGGTCGAGATCGCATCGAACTTGTGGTCGTGACAGCGGGCGCACGCGACGGTGAGTCCGAGGAAACCCTGCCCGAAGACTTCCAACTGGTTCGCGATGCGGTCGGCCTGATCCTGCGTGACGTCGGTCGGCGCGTGCACCGCCTGATGGAAGTACCAGAACCCGGTCCCGATCGGACTCTCGTTGGTGCCGTCGTCGGGGTTGATTCGAGCCTCGAGCAGATCGCCCGCGAGATGCTCGGCGACGAAGCGGTCGTACGGGACATCACGGTTGAACGCGCGGACCACCCAGTCGCGGTACCGCCACGCCTCGTGGATCGGGTAATCGAACTCGTGTCCGCAGGTCTCGGCGTAGCGGACGATGTCGAGCCAGTGCCGACCCCAGCGTTCCCCGAAGTGCGGCGAGGCGAGCGACGCCTCGACCAGTCGATCCCAGTGCTCGTCGCTCGGATCGTTCTCGAACGCGATGACCGTCGCGGGATCGGGAGGAAGCCCGGTCAGGTCGTATGAGAGGCGGCGAAGCTGCTGGGCGGGCGTCGCGTCGCCGGCGGGTTCGATGCCTTCGGCGGCGAGGCGGGCGAGCAGGAAACGATCGACGTCGGTGCGGGCGATCGGTTCGTGTCGCGGCACGATCGCGGGCACCGCAGGATCGGCGATCGGCTTCCACGACCAGTGCCCGTCGTACTCGGCGCCCTCGTCGATCCAGCGGCGAAGCGTCTCGATCTCGGCCGCGGTCAGTGGTTCGCCCGACGGGGGCATCGGGTCGAGGTCGTCGGTGATGCGTTCGTACAGCAGACTCGCATGCGCGTCGCCGGGAATGACCGCAGGGTCGCGACCTGGCTTCGCGGGCTCGACGGCGCCTTCGCGGGTGTCGAGGCGAAGACCTCGCTTGCGGGTCGAGATGTCGGGGCCGTGGCAGGCGTAGCACCGGGCCACGAGGATCGGGCGGACGTCGCGATTGAAGTCGATCGAGTCAGGCGGGGCCGGAATGCCCGCGTGAATCGCGTCATCGGGGACCGTGCGATCGTCGTCATCGAATGCGGAGGCACCGAGGCCGCCGATCGACAACACGGTGATGGCGAGTAGTCCGGATCCGATCTTCGAGGGCTGGCCGGTCACGCCACCACTATAGAGGCAGGCAGGTCGGATTCCGCGATCAGAAGTCAGGACCGGCGCCGGGAGTCGTCGGCTCGGGCGTGCCTTGCGGCATCTCGCGACCGAACAGTCGCGGAGCCTGACTGGCGAGGATGCCGGTGAGCATGAGTCCGCATCCGACGAGGGTGCGCGAGTCGTAGCTCTCGTCGAGCAGCCACCAGCCGCCGATCGCGGCGAAGACCGCTTCGAGGCTGAGCAGGATCGCGACGTGTGCGGGCGGACTCTTCCGTTGCGCGACGATCTGCAGGAAGAACGCCACGCCGATCGCGAGAACGCCCGAGTAGGCGATCTCGATCGGGGCGGATCGGATGATGTGCGGGATGTTCAGGGCGTCGGGACCTTCGATGACGATCGCGGCCGCGAAACTGACCACCGAGACGATCGCGAACTGGAACACCGTCAGTTCGATCGGATCGGTGCGGGGGGAGAAGCGATCGACGACGAGGACCTGAGCACCCCATGCGAACGCACCGATCAGGACGAGCATCGCCGGAATGTCGATCGAGAACGACCCCGCATCTGCCTTGAAGGCGAGGAACCACATGCCGATGAGGGCGAGGCCGCATCCGATCCAGGTCGCCAGGTGCGTCCGGACGCCGACCGCCAGTCCGAGCAAGGGCGTGAACACCACGTAGAGCCCGGTGATGAACCCGGCCGGGCCGGCATCGGTGCCGACGATCCCCCACTGCTGGAACGCCGAGGCGACCGCGACCACGAGTCCGAGGACGATGCCGCCGCGAAGCAGGGTGCGACGTTCAGTCCGCGGGTCACCGTGCGGGATGCGAGGGATGAACAGCCTCAGCGGTGCGACCGCGAGGGCGCCGATGCCGAAGCGGACCGCGTTGAAGGTCAGCGGTCCGACCGAGTCCATCGCCTCCTTCTGAGCGATGAACCCGAAGCCCCAGATCGCCGCGGCGAGCAGCATGAGGAGGTCGGCGACGAGGGGCGTGAGGCGCATTCCGGGCACGGTACCGAGACCCCGGGTCCGGGAACGGGGCTGCGTCCGCACGCGAACCAGGGGTCCTCGGGGCGGTCGGCATCGAATCCGCTGGGAACCCTCCGCGAAACCGCGGACTCGTGCCGGGGACTGATACCCTTCAGGGTTCGGGGTGCATCGGACCGATCCACGGCCGGTAGATCCCGTTCCTTTCGACGCTTCCGGATGCCGCTCCAGATGACCTCGCACCTGCCGACCTCGACCCTCCGTCGCCTCCATCTCCGTCACCCCCGTCGCTCGGGCAAGGCCCTCGGGCTGCTGGTCGGGCTGCTCGTGATCGGTGGTGGTTCCGTGGCGGGCGTCATGCTCGCGGGCGGCGGGATGACCGACGCCCCCGAGGCGACCATCGACGCGACCCAGCTCCACACCGTCGCCCGGGGCGGCTTCGACATCGTCATTCCGGTCAGCGGTGAACTCGCGGCCGAGCGGCAGGTCGAGATCCGCAACCAGGTCGAGGGCCGAGCCGTCATCACCGAGATCGTGGACGAGGGCACCTTCGTTCGGAAGGGACAGGTGCTGCTCCGACTCGCCGACGACGAGATCATCGACCGCATCAAGGACGGCGAGGATCAGGTCAAGACCGCCGAGAGCAACGTCATCAGCGCCGAGCAGAACCTCGAGATCCGCCGCTCGACGATGGCGAGCGATCTGGAGAAGTCCGATCTCGAGATCCAGATCGCCGAGCTGGACCTGCAGGCGTGGCAGGAGGGCGACGTCGTTTCGAAGCGACAGTCGCTCGACCTGGCGATCGAGAAGGGAACCATCGAGCGCGACCGACTCAAGAAGCGCTTCGAGGATGCGAAGAGCCTCGTCGAGAAGGGCTTCATCTCGTTCGACGAGTACGAGCAGGATCGCATCCGACTGATCGAGGCCGAGGCCGGGCTCAAGGAGGCGGGACTCGCCAAGCAGGTCTACGAGAACTACACGATCAAGCAGGAGGAGGCCGAGAAGGTCTCCGCGGTCGAGCAGTCGACCGCCGAGAAGGCACGCGTGCGACAGCGTCACGAGGCGGAGATCGTCCGCATCGAGGCCGACGTCGAGAGCGCCCGCTTCAAGCTGCAGACCGCGACCGAGCGACTCGACGATCTCCGCAAGCAGCTCGAGGGCTGCGTGCTCATCGCGCCCAATGACGGCCTCGTCGTCTACGCGTCGAGTCTGTCGAGCGGCGAGCGTCGGGGCCGCGACAACGAGCCGCCGCCGCAGGTCGGCACCGAACTCCGTCAGAACGAACTGGTCATGATCCTGCCCGACACGAGTCGCATGATCGCGAACCTCAAGGTCGG
>CAYZSH010000310.1:0-3495 GCA_964481025.1 uncultured Isosphaeraceae bacterium | reverse complement strand
GTCGATGGCGGTTCGATGGACGAGTACAAGACCGACTACGGCCGCTCGATCGTCTGCGCCTACGCACGGATCGAGGGACGCCCCTGCGGCATCGTCGCCAACCAGCGGATGATGACCACGCGTCGGATGCCGGGTGGCAAGGCGGGGCCGTCACAGGCGGTCAACATGCCGGCGGTCATCTACGACGACGCCGCGGACAAGGCGGCGCGGTTCATCATGGACTGCAACCAGAAGCGGATCCCGCTGATCTTCGTGCACGACACGACCGGCTTCATGGTCGGCCGGGACAGCGAGCAGGGCGGCATCATCCGCGCCGGTGCGAAGCTCGTGAACGCGATGAGCAACTCGGTGGTTCCGAAGATCTCGCTGCTGGTCAACGCCAGCTACGGGGCGGGCAACTACGCGATGTGCGGCCGGGCGTTCGACCCGTTCCTGACGCTGGCCTGGCCCGGTGCGAAGTGCGCCGTCATGGGTGCCGCGCAGGCCGCGAACGTGCTGCTCCAGATCGATCTCGCCGCCCGCAAGCGACGGGGCGAGGAGGTCGACGAGACGACCCGGGCCGAACTGCTTTCCGCGATCACCGCGAGTTACACCGAGCAGCAGGACGTGCTCTACGGTGCCGCTCGGGGGTGGATCGACCGCATGATTGATCCAACCGAGACGCGGCAGGAGCTCGGCGAGGCGCTCGCGATCGCCGAGGGCGTGGACGCGACGCGTCCCTTCGCGACTGGTGTGTTGCAGACCTGAACAGATCAGCGGCGGCGCCGCCGACGTCCGATGCCGCCCGCGAGCCCGAGGAGCGCGAGTGCGCCGGGCGCCGGCACGGTCGAGTAGTTCACGACGAGTTGCGGTCGGAACTCCGGGGCGGCGAACATCGAGTCGAATCGCTTCGCGGTCGAAGCCATGGACTCGTCCCCCTGAAGCAGCCACCCGAAGTTCGACGACGGATCGTCGATCATGCCCTGCACCGCCTCGGCGAGTGCATCGCCCGACCATTCGTACCAGCCGAGATCGCCGACCTTGGCCGAAGCGAGCGCGAGGGCGTCGAAGTCGCCGCCCGCGTTCGCCCACGGGACCTTGCCGAAGAAGGCGTGGGTCCACGTCGCGGACCCCGGGGTCGCGGGACCGCCGCCGCCCTCGCCGCCCGACGCATCGGTCGAGCCGACGCCCCAGTCGGAGAGCACGCGATGCAACGAGACGCCGCTCGGCGTCGCATTCGCCTGTGAGACGTGAAGACGCAGCACCGCCGACTCGACCACCACGTCGCCGAGGCCGTCGGGGTCGAAGCGGATGAGTCCGCGTCGGGTCAGATCCTGTCCGTTGTTCCCCGCGAAGAGGTGCTGTCCCAGGCCATTGGCGAGCTGGTCGCCGGTCGACTCGTAGAGCGTGCCGTGGGCGATTGCATCGAAGGTCGCCACTTCGGCGGCGGCGGCACCGGCGACGAGCAGGGCGAGGACGGTCGCGACGGGAGCGTGGGGCATCTGATCTTCCTGATGGCGTGTCGGGTGTGGACCGTCGGAAGACTGCGTCCGAAGCCGTGGGCGTCCACTCGATGCCGCCGTCACGCTCGGTTCCCGGACGCGGGGATGTGCGGTCGTGCGGACGGAGGGGGTCGTAGGATGCCCGTCCCGAACCCCCGACACCCGAACCGGAGTCCCGACGTGCCCGAGGTCCTGCTCGCGACCGGCAATCCGCACAAGCTCGACGAGGTCCGCGCGGTGCTTGCGCCGCTCGGCTGGACCGTGCTCGGGCTCGACGATCTTGAAGGGCCGGTGCCGCCCGAGCCTGAGGAGGACGGTGCGACCTTCGAGGCGAACGCGCGAATCAAGGCGGTGGCGTACGCCGCGGCGACGGGGCGGCTCGCCCTCGCGGATGACAGTGGACTCGAGGTCGATGCCCTCGGCGGCGAACCCGGCGTGCACAGCGCCCGCTGGGCCGGCGTCGATGGCGACCGCGCCACGCGCGATGCCGCGAACAACCGGAAGCTCGTGGAACGACTCGCCGGAACCGTCGAGTCGGCCCGCACCGCCCGCTTCGTCTGCACGATGTGCCTCGCCGCGCCCGACGGCACGATCCTCGCCGAGACGCGCGGCACGTTCGACGGCGTCATCACGCTGGAACCCCGTGGCTCGAACGGGTTCGGCTACGACCCGCACCTCTGGCTGCCCGAGGAGGGACGCACGAGCGCGGAATTGTCGCCCGACGAGAAGAACGCCCGCAGCCATCGAGGGGCCGCGACCCGTGCCATGGCCGAGGCGATGTCGGCGTTGGAGATCGCCTGATGGCGGCACGGGTCTCGCTCCGCATCCTCGACCTTCCCGAGCAGCGGTACTCGTGCCACGGATGCGGCGACTGCTGTCGCGACTTCAGCGTGCAGTTGCGGGAAGACGATCTGGCAAGGCTTGAGGAGCAGGGCTGGGAACGCGAACTCGGCGAGCCGATCACCGTCGAGTTCCGTGGTCGTCGGTATCTGCGACAGCGGCCCGACGGCGCGTGCCTGTTCCTGCAGGACGACGGTCTCTGCCGCATCCACGCCCGCCACGGACTGCACGAGAAACCGCTTGCGTGCCGGGTGTTCCCGTTCAATCTCGCCCCCGATGCCCGCGGGCCGCAGGCCGGGTTGAACTATGCGTGCCGAAGCGTGCGTGCGAATCGCGGGGCGACGCTGGCGTCGCACGACGGTGATCTGAATCGCACGCTGCGGGCGTTGCCGGAGATGGCTCGCCCTGCGCCGCCGCGACTCGCGGGCGAGTTGCGGGCCGACGCGAACGAGGTCGACGGCGTGGCGTTCGGCGTCGATCGCTGGATCGCGTGCGACGACGTCTCGCTCGCGACCCGACTCGACGGATTCGCATGGCTCGCCCAGTCGCTCGGCGCGGCGTCGTTCGAGGACGTTCGCGGCACCCGGGTGCGTGAACTCGTGGACCTGCTGGCGTCGGCGTTGCCGGATGAACTCGATCACCTGCCCGTCGATCCGCCGGGACGCGGGCAGCTCCGCCAGTTGCGGCAGGCGGTCTTCGCCCGCATCGAGGATCCGCGATTCACCGACGACGAGTCGCGACCGCGGCTGTCGGCCCGACTCGATCAGTGGCGACGCAGCGCCCGCTTCGCACGCGGACGCGGACGACTGCCCGGACTCGCTCGCGGTTGGGCATCGCCCGCGACCTTCGCCGCCATCGACGCGCTGCCGTCGATCGCGCCGGATCCCGAGATCGACGACCTCGTCGCCCGCTGGCTCCGCGGCACGCTTCGTGGTGGCCGCGCCTGGGGCGCGGGGTACTACGGCTGGTCGGTGGTGCAGGGACTGCAGGCGCTGGCGCTTGACGTCGCCTGCGTCGGCTGGCTTGCACGAGCGCACGCGGCGGGGCTCGGGCGTGAGGCGATCGACGTCGACTCGGTCGGCGAGGCGATCGGTCGCGTCGATCGCGCCCGCGGCCGCGCGGTCTGGCTCGGCACCGCGGCGGAACGACTGCGGCTTCGCTACTTCGCGGCCGA
>CAYZSH010000309.1:0-3528 GCA_964481025.1 uncultured Isosphaeraceae bacterium | reverse complement strand
CCGTGCATGATCGAGACCGTCCGCAGCGTGCCGAGCGACACGTCGATGACCCGCGCCGCCACGATGAGCAGCGAGGTGAGGACGACGTCCCAGGGGATGGAGTCCATGGCGGTGGCTCAGATCAGCCGAGGATGCGTTCGAGGAGTTCGACGACGCCCTTGCCCTCGGTCGCGACCGTTTCGTGGATCGGTCGCCCTTCGGCGATGTCCATGAGTTCGCGGACGAGCTGGTGTTCGCCGGCGTGGTCGGCCTTGTTCACGACGAAGAGGTCGGCGATCTCGAGGATGCCGGCCTTGTCCATCTGCACCGAGTCGCCCATGCCGGGCACGACGACCACCGCGGTCTTGTCGACGTGCTCGCGGATCGCGACGTCGTTCTGGCCCGCGCCGACCGTCTCGATGAGCAGGGTGTCCCAGCCAGCGCCGCCGACGAGTTCGATGATGTCCGGCAACGAGCGGTAGTCCTCGCCGACGATCGCGAGCGAGCGATAGAAGACCTTGTCGTCGACCGCGTTGAAGTCGACGCGGAGTCGGTCGCCGAGAAGGGCGCCGCTCGTGATCGGGCTCATCGGATCGAAGGCGACGACCGCGACCTGTTCGCCGCGTCGCACCGCTTCGTTCGCCATGGCGGCGACGAGCGTGCTCTTGCCCGCGCCGGGGGCGCCGGTCAGCCCGACGACCCGCTTCGGACGTGCCCGCGGAGCGTCGGGCGGCGGCGAGCCGGCGTGGGCGAGGCTCAGCACACGCGCGAGGTTCGCACTCGGATCCTCGTAGGTCGCGGGGCCGTAGTCGATCACCGAGCGACGCACGCTGTCGATGATGTCGTCCATGCCGGTGCCGGTGTGGAAGATCTCATGAACGCCCGCGTCCTTGAGGGTCTGGACGTCCTCCTGCGGAATGATGCCGCCGACGTTGACGGTGATGTCGGGGCGGCCGACCGCGGCGAGCTCCTTGAGCAGGTTCGGCACCAGCACGAGGTGCGAGTTGCTCATCATCGAGCAGGCGATGCAGTCCACGTCCTCGTCGCGGGCGCCGATCGCGAGGCTGCGCGGCGTCTGCCAGAGGCCCGAGTAGATGACGTGGATGCCGCTGTCGCGGAGCAGGCGGGCGATGAGCTTCACGCCACGATCGTGGCCGTCGAGACCCATCTTCCCCAGCAGGACTCGGGGGCGGTGCGGCAGGTCGCCGCAGCGGTCGGTCTTCTCGAGGGCGGTCGTCGGCTCGGTGGTGGCGCGCATGCGTCCGGCTCCGGGGCGGGGACTCGGGAATCACCGGGGCTCCCCTCAGGCGTGAGGGGACCGATGTCGAATCGCCCATGATACCGGCAGCCGACGCTGACTTGGAACGCCGCGTTCGGGGCTCTGGGGTCGGGATGTCGCGTCGGTCAGGCCTGGGGCTCGCCGTCGTTCTCGCCCTCGCCCTCGGCGGGGACGGCGTCGGATGCAGCCTCGGTCTCCGCCTTGGCCGTGGACTCCTTCACCGGCTTCGCGTCCTCGGTCCACTCGTCGGGGTGGAACTGGTGAGCCAGCGTCCCGATGATCTTGTACGCATCCTGATACTCGTAGTCGTCGAGGACCACGGGCTCCGCTCGGCCTTGAACCTGGACCTTGGCGATCGACTTCTTCATCCAGATGGACATGTCGATGCCTTCGATCGCATCGGCGGGGTAGGCGCCTTCGGGGGTCACGAGCGAGCCGTCGTCCTCGAGCCGCCAGGTCTGGCCGCGTCGGGAGATGAGTCGCCAGCCGAAGTACGGGGCGCCGAGGATGCCGGTGCCGACCACGTAGAGCCAGAGGTTCACCCAGCGGTCGTAGCTGGCGGGGGCCTCGGGTTGCGTGTTCTCGAACTCGACGGTGAGCGTGTCCTTGATCTCGGTGTACCGGGCCTTCTCCGCATCCGAGAGCGGGGGCGGTGCCGAGGTCGCGCCGGCCTCACGCATCGCGGTCTCGAGCTTGGTGAGGGTCTCCCGCTCGTCCTCGGAGAGTGCGTTCTGGGCACGCTTGGCGGCGAGCTGGCTGTACTGCCCCCGCATCTCGAGGTTGGCGAATTCGGTCATCAGCGCTTCGTATCGCGCGACCGCCTCCTCCTTGGCCGGGATGCTGACCCAGTAGTCGTACGCGCCCCACAAGCCGAGACCGCCGCACAGCACGAAGTACAGCAGGTTCCAGTAGATGAAGCTCTTCTTGATCGAGGTCTGAATGGCCATCGGGTTCCTTCCGTCCCGCGAGTCTATCGGACCCTTGTCCGCGGGAAGGTTGCGAGCGTGTTCGGTCTCTATCGGTCGAGCGAAGCGGCACCGACATCGAAGATCCGGAACCGGGCGGCTCTGGGCTTCCAGATCTCGACGAGGTCCAGATGGCGCGGATCCTGCAGGTATGCCTGCAGGCCGTCGGCGTCCTTGAACCCGACGCAGAGACCGACCTCGTAGTCGCCATCCACGGCGGCCCGACCGGTGTCGAACGGCGTCCCGACCCAGATCGTCTCGACGGCCTCGATCCCCGCCAGCATGGTCCGGCAGTCCGCCGCGCACGCTTCGGCGTCCGCGGGGTCGGCGAGCGAGATCAGGACCACGTGGTTGAGGTTCGAGGCGTGCTCGCTCTTGGCGAAGTACGCGGGGCGGGCGTTCGCGCACCCGGTGGTCGCGGCGGCGACGAGGGCGAGCAGGCAGGCGGCGGGTCGAGTGGGCATGTGGATGTTCCGATCAGTGGGCTCGCCGCTCGCCCGCGAGTACCGCGAACGGGAGGCGGTTCGACTCGGGCGGCGTCGGGCAGGTCGCGAACGGGGTGAACGAGCACGGTGGATTGACCGCGCGGTTGAAGTCGAGGGTCGTCGCGCCGTCGGCCTTCGGCATCGGCACGGTGAGGAATCGGCCGCCGCCGTAGGTCGCGGTCTCGTCGGAGCGGCGATTCGTCTCGTCGCCGAAGACGACGAAGAGATTGTCGCCGCTCTGCTCGGCCACGAGTCGATGCTCGCGATCTTTGAAGGTGAAGATCAGCGTGCCCGCGATCGGATGCTCCTCGACGTGCTCGGTGATGAGGGTGATCGGAATCGTCGTGCCGGCGGCGGCGGGTTCGAAGCGGGCGTCGATCACGAAGTCGGGGTGATAGGGGAATCGCTCGACGCCCCCGAACCGCACGAGCGTGGGTGCTTCGCGGTCGCGAATGCGCAGGGCGGCGCGGTGCTGGCGGTGGATGTGCGTGATGTGCAGACGGCCGACGCGCAGGATCGAGGCGGAGCCCTGGCGATCGTCGCGCAGGGTGATGGTGGTGCCGCGCGGGACCGGCTCGGCATCGAGCGTGGCGTCGAGGGTCGGCGCGATCGTCGCGGTGACGCGGCCATCGGCATCGAGCGTCACCTGCATTGCGGGGGAGGCGAGGGCGCCGTCAAGCACGATGCAGCGATCGGAGGCATCGCCCGAGGCGGTGATGACGGTCTCGCCGTCGCGCAGCCAGTGCAGTGCGACGAGCGAGAGCCAGCCTTCGGGATCACGAAGCGACCGGTCGCGGGCGTCGATCCAGCGGAGATGGGA
>CAYZSH010000308.1:0-3542 GCA_964481025.1 uncultured Isosphaeraceae bacterium | reverse complement strand
ACGCCCAACGCCACACGAAAGCAAGGCGGCCCCCCTTGCGGGGCCGCCGCCGCGCTCAAAAAAGAATGCACCGACCCAATGGGCCGGTGCATTCCGGAGGGGAGAAAGATCGAATGAAAAACGTCGTTGTGCGGGCGCACCGCCTCCGACGTCGCGGACGGTAGCACTCCGTTCCGATCCGGACAACGGTTCGTTCGCCAGAGCGGGCAAAAGGGCGGCGAATACCCCAGACCCCCGGCAGTTTCCGCGCCTGACGCCCCGCAAGGACGATCGGGGCCGCTTCGGTATCATCCGCACGCCGGAGCCGCGGGAAGGTGACGCATCGACGCATCACCATCACCCTCGACTCCCCTCGCTCCGCCTTCGACCCCCAGCCTTCGACCCTCTGGAAGATCCGACCATGTCGAGCCCCGCCGATCGCCGCTATTCCGAGTCGCACGAGTGGTTTCTCGCCGACGGCGACCTCGTGACCATCGGCATCACGACCCACGCCACCGAAGCGCTCACCGACATCACCTACGTCGAGATGAAGCCCGCGGGGACGGCACTGTCCGCCGGCGATTCCGCCGGCGAAGTCGAGTCGGTCAAGACCACCAGCGACATCTACACCGCGGTCGCGGGCGAGGTCGCCGAGACGAACCAGGGTGTCGTCGATGACCCGTCGCTGGTGAACAGCGATCCCTACGGCGCCGGCTGGCTCGTGCGGATCAAGGCATCCGATCTCGGTCCGCTCGACGGGCTGATGGACGCCGCCGCCTACGACGCCATGAACGGATGAGATGGCTGACAGGCCTGACCGGCTGAACGTCGATCGTCCCGGGCTTCTCGGGTTCGCATCCCGTGACCTCTGAACGACGAACCCCGACGCCGTGACCCAGGCCCCTGCAGAATCCGTCCCCGAGACCACGCCCGACTTCCTCGGGATCGAGGTGCGTGGGGTGCGCAAGTCGTATCGACTCGGGGATCGGCAGGTCGAAGCGGTCCGTGGACTGGATCTCGCGATCCACCGACCGGGCCTCGTCGGTGTCATGGGGCCGAGCGGCAGCGGCAAGTCGACCCTGCTGCATCTCCTCGGTGGTCTCGATCGCCCCGACTCGGGCGAGATCCACGTCGGTGGCGCCCGCATCGACACCATGGACGAGTCGGCGCTGACCGCCTTCCGACGGCGAGGCATCGGCATCATCTTCCAGCAGTTCAACCTGCTGGCCTCGATGACGGCGCTCGAGAACGTCCTTCTTCCCGGGGTCCTCGATGGGCGTGATCCTTCATCGCTCGAAGATCGCGCCCGGAGTCTGCTGAACGACCTCGGGGTCGGCGAACGTGCGCATCATCGACCGGACGCGCTCTCCGGCGGCGAACAGCAGCGGGTCGCCATCGCACGAGCCCTGCTCTTCGAGCCACCCGTGGTGCTTGCCGACGAACCGACCGGCGCGCTCGACAGCGCGGCGAGCGATCGATTGTGGCGACTCCTCGATGAACTCTCGGCGGATCGGCGGGTGCTGGTGCTCATGGTGACGCACGAGCCCGCGGCCGCGGCGCATTGCCGCCGGCTGTTCGTGCTCCGCGACGGGCAGGTGTCCGATGAATTCGACACGGAAGGCATGAATGCGGCCGAGCTGGCACATCGCGCGACACGCCCTGTCGGGGCGTAGGACGCGGACGATCCTGCTGGTGATCGCGGTCGGCCTCGCCTCGGCGCTGGTCGCGGCGGTGTCGACGGGCATGAAGACCGTGCAGGCCACGGTCGAATACCGCATCTCGCGATCGATCGGCGACGTCGACGCCCGCATCGTCCATCGATACGGCTCGCCATTCGATGGCGACATCGCAGCGGAGGTTCGGTCGTGGCCCGGGGTGCGCGACGCCGCCGCCCGGACCGAGGGCGCGCTCACGCTTGCCCGCACCGATGATCGACGCGACGACGACGGCCGACGCCTGCGCATCACCGCGCAGGCTCGCGGTGTCGATGCCACACGACAGGCCGCGTTCGATCAGTACGACCTCGTCGAAGGTCGGATGCCCGCGAACCGCCGCGAGATCCTTCTCGATCCGCTGACGGCGCAGCGGCTCGACGTCGGTCTCGGCGACACGGTCCGAGTGGAGCGCTTCGGCCCCGCGATCGACCTCGAGGTCGTCGGCATCCGGGACCGCCCGATTCTCGGCGCGTTGCAGAAGCCTTCGGTCATCGTCGATGGGACGGTCATCGAGGAGGCGACCGGGCGGGCGGGCAAGGCGTCGCTGGTGTCGATCCTGCTCGAGGAGGGGCTCGACGTGCCGGCGTGGGTCGAGACGAACAAGGACAAGGTCGAACTCCCGCTGCTGCTCGAGGCGGCGGAACGGGCGCGGGCCGGCTACGACCGACAGGTTCGAGCGTCGCAGGTCGGATTCCGCGTCGGCACGATCGTCGGCTTCCTCGCCTGCGCGTTCATCGTCGCGATCGGCATGACGACCGCGATCGGTGAACAGGTGCGCCAGCTTGCGATGCTTCGGTGCGTCGGCGCATCACGCTCGCAGCTCGCGATCTCGCAGGCGATGGTCGGTCTTCTGATCGGTGGCGTCGGTGGCGTGCTTGGGACGCCGCTCGGGATCGGGCTCGCGGCCGTCGTTCGATGGTGGTACGCCGACCTGCTTCCCGGCGGTCTCGCGGTGCCGATCGAAGGCGTGATCTCCGCCTTGTCGGGCGCGATCGGGGCCGGCCTGCTCGGCGCGGCGTGGCCGGCGTGGCGGGCGGCGTCGACGAGTCCGCTCGAAGCGCTCGCGAATCGCGCGCGGCCGATGCCCGCGAGTGCGCCGTGGTGGTTCGCCGCGGTCGGCGGTGGATTCGCCGGTGTTCAAGTGCTGCTGCTGCTCATTCCCGATCCGGATGTTCGATTCCTCGTGTACGCGTTCGTGGGATTGCCCGCGGTGCACATCGGATACTTCCTGCTCGCGGTGCCGGTGCTCGCGATCGCGGCAGCTGTACTCGCCCGACCGCTCGCGTGGCTGTTCCGACTCCCGCTGCCGTTGCTCGCCGGGAATCTGCGGACCGGCACGGTGCGACTCGGACTCACCGCCGGCGCCCTCATGGTCGGCCTGTCGGTGCTCGTCTCGACGTGGAGCAACGGTCTCGCGCTCGTCGAGGACTTCCGCGAGCGGGTGCGATTCGCCGACGGCTTCGTCATGAAGACCGGCGGCCTCGGCGAGGACGAGCAGGCGTTGATCCGCGGGATGCCAGGGGTCGCGTCGGCGAGTCCGGTCGGCTACCTGCCGTTGCGGGTCGCCGAGAAGGACCGGCTCGGCACCGGCGATCTCGCGCCGCCGAACGTGGTCTGCGTCGGATTCGTGCCGGATGAGTTCCTGTCCTTCAACCGCGTCGACTGGATCCAGGGCGACGCGGCGACCGCGATCCCCCGGCTGAAGGATGGCGATGCGGTGCTCGTCGCGAAGGAGTTCCTGCTCGCCCGCGGGCTCGGGGTCGGCGACACGATCAGCCTCGGCGCCGAGGGCGACGAGCACGAGTTCGAGATCGTCGGCGTGGTCGGGGCGGCCGGGCTCGACATGGC
>CAYZSH010000307.1:0-3557 GCA_964481025.1 uncultured Isosphaeraceae bacterium | reverse complement strand
ACGATGATCGCGGCGAGAATGCCGAGGATCACGACGACGATCAGAATTTCAATGAGGGTGAAGCCACGCTTCACGGGGTTGCGACGGGTGTTCATGAGATCAACTCCTCAACGACGTGCGAGGCACCAAGACGAGTCGTCCGCACCGTGCGGGCGATGTCGCGGACCCGAATCGGTGTCCGCCGGAAGTCACACGCAGACGTGAACCGTCTGCTCGAGCAAAGACCCGATCGTCCGCACCACGACCGATCGGGCGTACGCGAGTCCGGGTGTCCGTCCCTCCTTGGACAGCCGGTCCCACGGCCGGGCGGTTGCCCGGTCCGCAAGGTCGTCGGCGATTCCGACGCCCCACTCGACCACGCATGAGCCCGATCGAGCTTTCTCATGGCTCGCGGACCTTGCCCGCGGGCCACAGACGTCACCGTCGTCATAAACCGACGCCCCTCCGCCGCCTGGGCCAGGCAACGGAGGGGCGTCGAGGGTGGATGATTCGGTCTGAGCGGGCGTCAGGCGGCGTGGGCGAGTCGGATGCCGACCCGGAAGCCCTCACCGCAGGGGTCGCAGGCCACGACCTCGCCCTGCCGGGCGGGGTGACCGGGGGCCTCGAATCCGAGACTCACGCGGGCACCGGTCGGAACGGCCTGCAGGCTGCGGGCCTCGAGCGCCTCCTCGGAGATGGCCAGTTCGACCAGGTCGTGCATGGTGCCGAAGCGGTCGCCATCGAGATGGAAGGCCGTGGCGCTGCCCGCAAGCGGACGCGTGGCGGCGGTGAACAATGATCCCGAGGCGAATCCGGGGAGTTCGGCGGCACGGTGTTCCATGTCTGGTCTCTCTGCACGGGGTTGTCGCGAGAGGATCGGCCACGCCCACCGTGGCGATCCTCGATCCGAACCGAGACGTCGCCGCCATCGATCCGGGACCCGGACAAGTCACCCGGGCCGAGTTTCTATCGGAATCCCTCGCACAGTCCTCCATCTCTTTTTGAGGATGCGCCGGCCGAGACCGGAACTCGGCGGTCCGCGGCGGAGATTCCGCGGGAAGGCGGGTGATCCCGGGCGACTCCGTCCCCGCGGACCGCCGTACCATGCGGTCCGCGATTCACGAACGGGGCCGTTCCGGCCCCCCGGGAGCCGAGCGTGAGCACGATCCATCCGTTCAAGGCGATCCGCCCGAACCCGCCCCTCGCGGCGGAGATCTCCTGTCCGCCCTACGACGTCATCTCGACCGCCGAGGCCAGGGCGCTCGCCGAGGGCATCCCCCACAGTTACCTCCACGTCATCCGACCCGAGATCGACTTCGACGCCGAGGTCGATCCGCACGCCGACGAGGTCTACGACCAGGGCCGTGACGCGATCGAGCGTCTGCTCGCCGACGGCCATCTCGTCGAGGACGACGCTCCGACGATGTTCGCGTACCGGCTCGTCTGGCGCGGCCGTCGCCAACTCGGCCTCGTCTGCACCGTCGACGCCGCCGAGTACCGCGACGGTCGCATCCGACGCCACGAGAAGACGCGTCCCGACAAGGAGGACGACCGCACCCGGCACCTGCTGGTCTCGAGCGTCCACGCCGAGGGTGTCTTCCTCGCCTTCCGGGACGATGTCGATGCCGCGGACGAGATCCGCGCCGCACTCGTCGAGGCGACGAGCGACCGTCCGCTGATGCACTTCGTGCGCGACGAGGTCACGCACACGCTCTGGACCGTCCGCGATCCGGAGCGGTTCGTCCGGCTGTTCGCCCGGGTCCCCGAGCTCTACATCGCCGACGGCCACCATCGCTCCGCCGCGGGAGAGCGGGCGGCGACCGATCGCGCCGCGGGCAACCCCGACCACACCGGCGACGAGGAGTACAACCGGATCCTCGCCGCGGTCTTCCCCGAGGGCGAACTCGAGATCCTGCCGTATCACCGCGTGGTGAAGGACCTGCACGGCCTCGACGCCGCCGGTTTCCTCGCCCGGCTCGCCGGAGTCGGCACCGTGACCGCGCTCGAGGCCGGTGCGACCCCGGAGCCCGGTCACGGCGAGGTCGCGGTGTTCATCGACGGCGGCTGGCACGTCCTCGCGTTCCCTGCCGACTCGATCCCGCAGGACGATCCGATCGCCTGCCTCGACGTCGCCCTGCTGCAGGACCGCGTGCTGACCCCCATCCTCGGGATCGGCGACCCGCGGACCGACCCCCGCATCGACTTCGTCGGCGGCGTCCGCGGCACCGGCGAACTCGAACGACGCGTCGCCTCGGGTGACGCCGCGATCGCCTTCGCCATGCACGCCACGAGCATGGCCGAACTGCTCCGCGTCGCGGACGCGGGCGAGATCATGCCGCCGAAGTCCACGTGGTTCGAGCCCAAGCTGCGCAGCGGGCTCTTCGCCCATCGTTTCGAGACCGCCCGGGAGGCCGCGACGTCATGACCACCGCCACCATCGAATCGCCCTCACCCGCCACCGCCGCAGCCGGCGACAGCGCGGTGATCCTGATCGCCGACAAGTTCGAGGCGTCGGGCATCGCCACGCTCGAGTCGCTCGGTCATCGCGTGATCTGCGATCCGACCCTCGACCCGGAGACCCTGCCGGATGCGATCGCCTCGCACGATCCGCAGGTCCTCATCGTGCGTTCGACCAAGGTCCGCGCCAACGCGATCGAGCGGGCGGGCCGTCTCGCCCTCATCGTGCGGGCGGGCGCGGGCACCGACAACATCGACGTGGTCGCCGCGAGCGGCCGAGGCATCCCGGTCGCGAACTGTCCCGGCAAGAACGCCCTCGCGGTCGCCGAGATCGCCTGGGGTCTGATCCTCGCCTGCGATCGTCGCATTCCCGATCAGGTCGCCGATCTTCGCAACGGCGTCTGGAACAAGAAGGAGTACGGGAAGGCCGCGGGTCTCGCGGGCCGCACGCTCGGACTCGTCGGGCTCGGCACGATCGGCCAGGCGATCATCGAGCGCGGCAACGCCTTCGACATGCGGGTCTTCGCCTGGAGCCGGAACATCTCCGACGCCCGGGCCGAGGCCGCGGGATGCCACGCCTGCGAGAGCCTGCTGAATCTCGCCCGCATGAGCGATGTCGTCTGCGTGAGCGTCGCCGCGAACGCCGACACCGAGAAACTCATCGGCCGCGAGTTCCTCGCCGCGATGAAGCCGGGCGCGATCCTCGTCAACACCAGCCGCGGCTCGGTGATCGACGAGGAGGCGCTGGCCGATGCGATCCGCGAGAAGGGCATCCGCGCCGGCCTCGACGTCTTCGCGAACGAGCCATCCGGCGGCACCGGCGAGTTCGCCGAGTCGATCGTCTCGCTTCCCGGCGTCTACGGCACGCATCATGTCGGGGCGTCCACCGATCAGGCCCAGACCGCGATCGCCGAGGAGACCGTCCGCATCGTGCGCGAGCATCTCGAGCACGGTCGCGTGCCCAACTGCATCAACATCGCCGAGGGTTCCGGCGCCGCGACGGTCACCGTCCGCCACCTCAACCGCCCCGGCGTGCTTGCCGCGATCTGCGAGGTGCTGAGCCGCGGCGAACTCAACGTCGAGGACATGGAGAACATCATCTTCACCGGCGGCGCCGCGGC
>CAYZSH010000306.1:0-3571 GCA_964481025.1 uncultured Isosphaeraceae bacterium | reverse complement strand
CTCAGCCGCCGGGGCGGATCTGGCCGGCGACCGGCGGGGCGTCGCCGTCGGAGGCGATCTGCTCGGCGATCTCGCGACGATGCACATCGACCTCGCGCGGGAACTCGAACGCCAGGCGGACCCGGTCGCCCTTGATCACCGCGACGCGCACGATGCCAAGCGGCGATGCGGGATCGCCGATGACCACTTCTTCACCTTCGCGTCGCGTGATGACCAGCATTCGTCAGGACCTCCTGCCTGCATCTCGCTTCCGACCCGAGCGGTCGGCGAGACGGCCGAGATCATTTCGGCCATCCGGCACGGTACCCCAAACGACTGTGGATGGCACGCAAAATCCTGAGACCGGGCGAAGTCCGGCGGCCGGTCGTCAGTTGATCGCCTCGACCTCGGTGACTTCCGGAATGCGCTCGCGCAGGTTCCGCGCGATGCCCTCGCGGAGGGTGATCTCGCTCGAGGGACACCCCACGCAGGCCCCGAGGAAGCGGATTCTGACCATGCCATCCGTGGTCACCCCGACCAGTTCGATATCACCCCCGTCCTGCTGCACCGCCGGGCGGATCAGCTCCAGGACATCCGAAACCCGCCCGACGAGCGGATCGTCGGCGGGTCGGTAGGCGTGGTCCGGACGTCCGGCAGGACCGGGCATGGGCAGGGATCCTCGGAGCGGGTCGAATCGAAACGGTCGCCGGGCGGCGATGTGGCGATGATAGAGTCGCATTCTCAGGATCGCCAAGAGCGCCTGGCGATCGATCCCCGCTTGTGGGGATTCGAGTCCATCGGCATGGAGGCCGTCGTGATGTCGTTCTTCCCGGAATCCCCGCTCCCGAGATCCTCGCGATTCGGGGCCCGCCCGTTTCTGCTGCTGACCCTGATGGCCGTGATCGGAGGCTGCGGCGGGCAATCGGTCACCGATCCGATCCGCGTGCTTGCCGACACCACGGAAACCCCGGCACGCCACGAGGCGGCGATGCGGATGCTGGAGGCGACCTCCGACTCCGAGACCACGGATCGCATGCTTCAGCAGGTGCTGGTGACCGACGGCTATGCCGTCGCCAGTCGAGAGGCGGCTTTCGACGTGCTGGCCCGTCGCGACGCGGAGGACCTCGAAGCCTTCCTTCAGATCAACCTCCCGAGGGTGTCCGCGCCGCTCTGGCGGGCGCGGCTCTGCGAGCTCATCGCCGAGAAGTCCTGGATCGATCTCACGCCCGCGCTCATCCGTGCATGGGCACGCCCGATCCCGGGTTGGATCGGCGAGCCGGCGGAGCGGCCGGAGCGTGCGGCCCTCATCCAGATGTATGGCGAGGAGCAGCTCTCCACGGTGCTGATGCGGGTCATGCTCGACGCGGATCCGATCGTCGCGGCGAATCTTCGCGCCCGCTGTTGGGAACTGCTGATCGCGGAAGGTCGTCGCGACGTGGTCGCGGACCTCCTGGAGAACGCCGACGTCGCGGAGAACGACGGCATGTTCCGGGATCTGCGCGACATCGCCACTCGGACCGGGATCATTCCGGAGAATCGCGAGGAGATCATCTGGGCGCGGGCGCTCTGTCGTCCCGAGAACCGCGGCATGTTGGACGCCGCGACCGAGGCGGTCGATCGACTCTCGCCGGAACGTCGTGCCGGGCTTGAACTCCGCGATCTCAGCGTGCTGGTCGGCGCGATGCGACTGGACCCGGGTCTGCTCGAGCTCGACGAAGCGCAGTTGGCGGCGGGGCTGGCCGCGGAGATCGATCCTGACGGACGTCGCATCTACACCGCGGACTTCACCGGGCACGCCGGTCGTTACACCGAGCGTCTCCGCGAGGTGCGCGACAAGCTCGACTGGGGCGACCTTCTCGCGCTGCGGGTGGCGGTCGAGGCGATCTCGCTCGAACCGATTCGCGCGCACCTCTTCGATCACGCCGAGCGCGATCTTCTCGATCGCACCACCGAGCACGGCGGCGTGATCGCGATCGACGGTCAGGGGCGGTTCGAGGTGCTGGAGTTCGAGCCTCGCACCCGGGCCGGCGACATCCGCTTCGAGGCGTCGCAGGAACTCTTCGAGGCCGGGTACGGCGGCGTCTTCCACTTCCACCATCACGCCCAGACCTACGAGAACCGCGACTACGCGGGGCCGCATCTGGGTGACTTCCAGTATGCGGAGAGCACGCGGGCGAACTGTCTGGTCTTCACCTTCATCGACAGTTCCACTCTCAATGCCGACTACTACCGGCATGGCGGAGTGGTGGTGGATCTCGGCCAGATCAACCGGCCCGGCTGAGACGCGTGCAGGTCCTGCTGCTCATCCTCGTCGCAGCGGTGATGCTGCCGGAGACCGGCGAGTCGCCGGTCGGGGACGTCGCCTCGATCGCGATCGTCCTCGGCACGACGACGTTCATCGTGCTCGCGGGCGCGGTGCATGCGATGGTCCTCCGTCGAGGTCTCGACGGCCCCGGGGGGCTGCGTCGGTTGGAACGTGCGAACCGCACGATGCGTTGGATGCAGCGGGCCGCGGTGTTCACGGTCGTCGGCGGGCTCGTCGGTCTCGGCCTTCGAGCGTCGGTGCGACGCTTCGTGGGTGATCCGCCGCTTCTCGACGAGGCCTTGTCGCTGGCGCCGGCACTCGTCGCGATCACCCTCGCGTGGTGGATCTTCCATCCCTTCGAGCAGCGGTCCCGGGAGTCGATGCTGCTTCGCCGACTCGACGAGGGACTGCCGGTGCAGGCGCCGCCGGCCCGCGCCGCGTGGGTCGCGATCCAGGTCCGATCGCAACTTCTCGTGCTGCTCATGCCCTTCGCGCTGCTGCTGCTTGGTGGAGAGTCGATGCGACTCGTGCTCGGCGGAATCGATGATGCACCGGACTGGATGCCGATCGCGGGAAGCGGCGTCGTGTTCCTGCTGGTGGCGTTGCTCGCGCCGGCGATGGTCGTGCGGCTGGTCGGTGCCCGGCCGCTGCCGCCCGGGGAGGTGCGTGAAGCGCTTGAGTCGATGTGCCGCACGACCGGCGTGCGGGTGCGGGATCTCCTGATCTGGCCGACCGGCGGCATCGTCGTCAACGCCGGCGTGACGGGGCTTGTGGCACCGCTTCGCTGGGTGATGTTGACCGACGGCCTGCTCGAGACGCTCGAGCGCCGGCAGGTGCTCGCGGTGATGGCGCACGAACTCGGGCACGTTCGACGACATCACATGCCTTGGATGGGGCTCTCGATCGTCGCGCTGGCGATCGGTCTGGGGGCGGCGCTTGATCCGGTCGCGGCCGCGGTGCGGGAGTGGCGATGGAGTCTCGGCGGAGACCTCGACGCGGCGATGCGCGATCTCGACCGCATCGAACTCGCGACCGTCGGTCTCGTGCTGCTCGGGGTGCTCGTCGGGTTCGGCTGGGTGTCGCGACGCTTCGAGCGTCAGGCCGATGCCTTCGCCGCGGCGAGCATGAGCGAACTGGAGGCCGGGACGTCGGCCGAGGCCGTCATCGGGACCGAGGATGTCACCCCGACGGGCGTCGAGGCGATGTCCACCGCGCTCTCCGCGGTGGCGGACGCCAACGGTGTCGCGGTCGAGAAGTTCACCTGGCGACACGGTTCGATCGCGTCAC
>CAYZSH010000305.1:0-3585 GCA_964481025.1 uncultured Isosphaeraceae bacterium | reverse complement strand
CGGACATGGGCAACGCGTCGTACACCTTCAAGGATCCGCCGCGGTATCCGTTCGCGTTCAGCGACTCGCCGTTCCTGCAGTGGGTCAACCGGCAGCTCATCCTGGCGAAGCCGGACTTCCACAAGCGGACGTTCCTGAAGCCGGTCCACTCGCAGGCCGAGTTCTGCGCGACCTGCCACAAGGTCTTCCTGCCCGAGTCGTTCAACGGCTACAAGTGGCTCCCGGGTCAGAACCACTACGACACCTGGCGTCTGTCGGGCGTCTCGGGTCGCGGCATCGGCTCGTGGTACTGGCCTCCGAAGATCAGCGACGACTGCAACGACTGCCACATGCCGCTGGTGCCGAGCGAGACCGTGGCGGCGAAGCCGCGCGACGATTCGGGTCTTCCGACCGTCCATCACCATGGGTTCCACGCCGCGAATCCCGCGTTGGCGGTCATCGCCGCCGAGCGGAACCCCGAGGACGCCACGCTCGGCGTGCGGGCCGATCGCATCACCGATGCGTGCTCCCGCTACGAGCAGGACGTGCTTCGCATCGACCTGATCGGCGTGCGGGCGGAAGGCCGCGTCGACGGCGAGTTCCGCGGACCGGTCGGCATGGCCCCGACCTGGGTCGAGCCCGGCGAGACCGTGCTGCTCGAGTCGGTGGTCCGCACCCTCAAGCTCGGCCATCCGCTCACGCAGGGCACCGCGGACAGCAACGAACTCTGGATCGAGATCGAGGTCGGCATGCGTCCCGACGCCGCGGCCGAAGCGGCCCGCATCGGCGGATCCGGTGACGTGCTCGCCGAGGGCAAGGTCGATCCGTGGTCGAAGTTCCTCAACCTCTGGATGCTCGATCGCGACGGCAACCGCATCGAGCGCCGCAATCCTGAGGACATCTTCGTCCCGCTCTACAACCACCAGATCCCGCCCGGCGCCGCCGACCTCACGCACTACCGACTGGTCGTGCCCGAGGACGCGAGCGGCGAACTCGTCATCCGGGGACGCGTGCGGTACCGCAAGTTCGACCTCACGATCATGCAGCATGCGTTCGGCGCTTCGGAAGGCGAGCGTCTGACCAAGGCGCTGCCGATCCTGGATCTCGCCGAGACGACGGTCACGATTCCGATCGGGCGCGAGGCCGGCGAGGCGACCACCACGCTCAAGGCCCCCGACTGGCAGCGTTGGAACGACTACGGGATCGGCCTCGTCCGCGCCGGCTCCGGCGGCGGCGTCGCGAAGGGCCAGCTCGCGCAGGCGATCGAGGTCTTCGCCGAGGTGGAGAAGCTCGGACTCGCCGACGGTTCGCTGAACCAGGGCCGGGCGATGCTCATCGAGGGTCGGGTCGACGACGCGGCCGCGGCGCTGGCCCGTGCCGCCGAGAATCCCGAACTCAAGTGGCCGTGGGCGCTCGACTGGTACGCGGCGGCCGCAGCCCGCGAGCAGGGCGATCTGCAGGAGTCGGTGCGACGACTGGAGCGGATCATCGAGGCCCGCTATCCGACCGCGGTCGAGCGGGGCTACGACTTCTCGCGCGACGAACGGGTGTGGAACGAACTCGCCACCGTGCGGTTCCAGCTCGCCCGCGCCGCGGCGACCGACGAGGCCCACGCCGAACAGGTCGGAAAGGCGAGCGAGGCGATCGAGCGATCGCTCGCCCTCAACCCGCAGATGGCGCAGTCGTGGTTCCTCGCGTCGCGGATCCGCGAGGCGACGGGCAACGCCGAAGGTGCCGCCGCGGCACTCGCCGAGTTCGAACTGCTGCGACCCGACGACAACGCCCGTGACCGGGCGATCCGCCTCGCCCGCAGCCGCAGCGAGATCGCGGACCACGCCTCCGAGCCCCTCGCGATCTACGACCTCATGCCATCGGGCCCGGACGCTGACGCGGCCGCGGTCGAGGCGGCGGGGGATGCGACGAACGATGCCGAGGACCGATCGGTCGCCGCGGTGACCGCGGAGGGCACGCGATGACCGACTCCCCCAGACCGTCCCGACCTGACCGCGACGCGATCATCGGCGTCGCGTTCCGTCGCAGTCTCTACGTCGCGGGCGGCATCGGTGTCGTGGTGGGCGGCGTGATCCTCGCCCGCACGCTGCTCGATGCCGAGCCGGTGAAGCAGGCGGACACCAGTGGTGTCGAGGCGCCCGTCGTGGACACCGCACCCGCACCCGAGGTCGTCGATCTCGCGATGCCGTTTGCGGACATGACCGAGGCGTGGGGCATCGACTTCGTGCGGGACAACGGCGCCCGCGGCGGCAAGCTGCTTCCCGAGTCGCTGGGTGGCGGGGTCGCGGTGGTCGATCTCGACGGCGATGAACGACCCGATCTCGTCTTCGTCGACGGTGGCGACCTGCTCGAGGACGGACCGCGCGAGATCGTGGTCGCGTACCGCAACGTCGAAGCCGCCGACGGTTCGCCGCGTTTCGAACGCGTCGCCGAGATCCCGACCTTCGCCGGTCACGGCATGGGGGTCGCCGCGGGCGACGTGGATGCCGACGGCGACGCGGATCTCTTCATCTCGATGATGGGTCGCGACCGTCTGCTCCGCAACGAGTCGAGCGCCGGCGAGATCCGCTTCGTGGACGCGACCGACGAGTTCGGGGTGCCCGACGATCACGCCTGGAGCACCGCGGTCGGCTTCGCGGATCTCGACGCCGACGGCGATCTCGATCTCGCAGGGCTCTGCTACGTCGACTGGTCGCCCGAGATCGACGCCGCGGTCGACTTCCGCATCGACGGGCTCGGACGGGCGTACGGTCCGCCGACCGGCTTCGCCGCGACGGTGCCGTTCCTGTTCCTGAATGAACGCGACGAGTCGGGACGCACCCGGTTCGTCGAGGCGGGGGAGGCTCGCGGTCTGCGTCAGCTCAACCCCGAGACGGGGCAGACCGAGGGCAAGGGGCTCGCGCTTTCCTTCGTCGATCTCGACGGCGACGGTGATCTCGACATCATCGGTGCCAACGACACCACCGCCAACGCCGCGTGGATCAACGACGGCACCGCCACCTTCGAGGAGCGTGGCCGTCGCATGGGTGTCGCCTTCGACCGATCCGGCGGCGCGACCGGGGCCATGGGGCTCGACGTCGCGACCCGGCCGGGCCGCGGTGGCGAGGAGACGCTCGTCGCGATCGGCAACTTCGCGAACGAACCGAGTTCGCTCTTCGTGCGACGCGCGGGCGAGGCGGCGTTCTTCGACGACGCGGCCAGCGAAGGCATCTCGGCCGCCACGCGTCGAGCCCTGACCTTCGGTCTGCTCTTCACCGATCTCGACCTCGACGGCGTCGAGGACCTCATCCAGGCCAACGGCCATCTGGAGGAGGAGATCACGGTGGTGCAGGCGAGCCAGTCGTACCGGCAGCCCGGTCAGGTCTTCCGCGGACTTCCGGCGTCGAAGGGCGGCGGCTTCCGCGAGGTTCCGATCGAGGCGCTCGGCGCCCTCGGCACGGAAGTCGTCGGACGAGGTCTCGCCAGCGGTGATCTCGACCTCGACGGCGACCTCGACCTCGTGCTGACGCAGGTGGCGGGTCCGCCGCTGGTGCTGCGCAACGACGCGGCGGTGGGTCGGGGCGTGCAGGTCCGACTCGACGGCCCGGCAGGCAA
>CAYZSH010000304.1:0-3601 GCA_964481025.1 uncultured Isosphaeraceae bacterium | reverse complement strand
CACGGCGCGGTGACCGCGATGAACGAGGCGCATCACGCGGTCGGAGTGCCGCTGCCCGAGACCCGGCCGGCGAATCGGACCGAACTCGCATCACTCGGTGGCCCGGCGATCGTCGTCGCCCCGCCGTCGGCGCTCGCCGGACCCTGGCGCCGCGCATTCGATCCCGCCGTCACGATCGCCGCCAGCGGCTGGATGGCGCACCGGGCGAGCCGACGCCGCGCGACGGTCGATCACGCGTTCGTCCTGAGCGACCACGTCGACTGGCCCGGCCTTCTCCGCACCGTCGAGGAGACCGAATGCACCGAGGTCGGACTGACCCACGGATTCGTCGAGTCGGGCGTCCGATGGTTCCGTGAGCGAGGACTGCACGCCGTCGCATACGACACCCGCTTCACGGGAAGCGGCGACGACCAGGACACCGCCGACACGTCGGACACCACCGATGCGGAGATCGCATCGTGAAACGGTTCTCACGACTCGTCATCGAACTCGCGGAGACCAGGCGGACCTCGGCGAAGGTCGCGTTGCTGGAGAACTACCTGCGCGAGGCGCCCGCGGCGGACGTGGCCCACGTCCTCGGCTTCCTGGTCGGGCGCCGTCGTCCGCGGAGACTGCCGACACGACGGTTGCGGGAGTGGCTCGCCGAGTCGATCGAACTGCCCGAGTGGCTGGTCGCGGCGTGTCACGAGCACGTCGGCGATCTCGCGGAGACGCTTGCGATCCTCGCCGAGGACATCGAGGACCGGGCCGATGCCGGCGTCGCGGATGACGGCCCGTCGCTCGACGAGGTCATGCAGCGATACGTGCTCACGCCGGATCTTCAGGCGGAACGCACCGCGCAACCCCGGATCATCGAGGCATGGCGACGCTTCGATCGCGACGAGCGGTTCGTGCTGCACAAGCTGCTCGGCGGCGGGTTCCGCATGGGCGTCGGACGGGCGCTCGTGATCGAAGCACTCGCTCGAGTCGCCGAGGTCGACGCCTCGGTCATGGCACATCGACTCGCCGGTGATCCGACACTCGACGCGGCCCGCGTCGAGTGTCTGCTTTCGGGTCTCGACGACACCGACGACGCCGCGCGGCCGTATCCACTGGCACTCGCCACGCCCATCGAGACGGCGATCTCCGCCGGAGGCGTTGCCAACGACCCGGCGGCGATCACGGCAGCCCTCGGCGACGTCTCGGACTGGCAGATCGAGCCGAAGTGGGACGGGATCCGCGGCCAGCTCGTCCGGCGAGGTTCGACCATCGCGCTCTGGAGCCGGCACGACGAACCCATCGATCGGAGTTTCCCCGAGATCGTCGGCAGTGCCGCCGGTCTCTCGCACGACGTGGTGCTCGACGGTGAAGTGATCGCGGTCGAGGATGCGGCCCCGCGACCGTTCGCGGAACTTCAGCGGCGACTCGGCACCACCCGCGTCGAACCGATGCTCTTCGGCGGAACCCCCGTCGCCTTCATCGCGTTCGATCTCCTCGAACTCGACGGCGTGGATCTTCGATCGGAGGCGCTCGAGCAGCGTCGTCATCGCCTGGAAACGCTGCTGCGCGATCGAGATCCGCTCGATCCGATCCGCCTCGGGCCGATCGTCGAAGTCCACTCATGGTCCACCGCCGCGGAGGTGCGGGCGGAAAGTCGGAGACGACGGATCGAGGGCCTCGTCGTCAAGCGGCGATCAAGTCCGTACCGCGGCGGACGGGTGCGTGGCGACTGGTGGAAGTGGAAGATCGATCCGTTCACCGCGGATCTGGTCATGACCGCGGCCCGACTCGGACACGGTCGTCGCGCGGGGCTGTACACCGATTACACGCTGGCGGCGTGGACCGGCCGCGACACCCCCGACGATCCGCGACGGCTCGTCACCGTCGCCAGCGCGTACTCGGGACTCGAGGATCGCGAGATCTCGACCCTCGACGCGTGGATCCGTCGATCGACGGTCGGGCGCCGCGGTCCGGTCCGCCTCGTGGAACCGACGGTGGTGATGGAGGTCGCCTTCGAGGCGGTTCGCGAGAGCGATCGACATCGGGGCGGAATCGCCCTGCGGTTTCCGAGGATCGTTCGGATCCGAGCGGACAAGCGGGCCGAGGAAGCCGACGAAGTGGGCACCATCGCCGCCCTCGTCGATCCGGCATCGGTGGCGGACCACGCCGACGATCGGTAGCCTCGTCGCCGTCGATTCCAGGAGTCCCCCATGCGTTACGTCGTCCGAAGCGTCGACGGTGCGGAGTACGGACCGTTCACCAGCGACGAACTTCGACAGCTGGTTCGCGAGCAGCGACTCGGGCCGGGCGACTTCGTGCGCCGGGAGACGGGTCGCACCTGGAGTCCGTTCGAGAAGATCGCCGGACTCGCCGAGGTCCTCGACGAATCGACGACGTCGCCCGCGCCGGAAGCGTCGCCCACGCCCACGTTGCCGATCGCGGGTGCCGATGCCGACACGCCCGAGCGTCCCGCCGCGCCCGTCCCGCCATCGACGCGGCGACGCGCCCGCCCCGACCCGTCCCCCGAGCGACTTCTGGACGAGTCGCCCGATGCGGAGACGATCATCGAACCGGTGGCATCGCTGCTCGAGCCTGACGACGTCGACCCGTCATCGGTGATCACGCTCGACGGCGGTCCGGATTCGGAGCGTCCACGCGATCTCCGAAGTCGGATGATCGATCCGGCACGGTCGGAGAATCCGTTCGTCGCCGCCGGCCTGCCGATCGGACTGCTCGACGGAGAGGCGGTCCAGTTCGAGCTGGTGCAGTCGTTCCTCGACGCCGGTCGCGGATCGCTCATCGGCGCCGTGCTGGGTCATCGAGGCCGACTGATCTGCACCGATCGACGCGCCGCGGCGATCATGCCGGGTTTCGGTCGATCGTCGATGTCGATCGTCTGGTTGGATCGGCTGGAGAGTGCGGCGGTCAGGTCCCGGACGAGCGTCGGACGCATGATCTTCGGCGTCGTGTGCCTGCTGTACGCGGTGTACGCGGTGGTCGGTTCACTCGCGGTCGGCGCGGCGTTGACCGCACTCGGCAACGCCGGAAACTCCGTGGCCGGCGTCTCGACGATGCTCGGCATGGTCGTCGCCGGCATCGCGGCACTGCTCGGTCTCGGCCTCGTGCTGACGGCGAGGGGACGGACGGTCATCGTCGGCGACGCCTCGAACGGCATCGCCTTCGCCTGCAGCGGGGCGTCGCCGTGGCATCTGGCGAAGATCGACGAGGGGCGCATGCGGGAACACGGTTCGCTCGCGCCGAACGACGCGCCCCGCACGACGCCTCCCACGCCCTGACTCAGACCTCGAACTCGTCGCCGGTCACCGGCGCCGATGGATCGGTGCTCGACTCGTCGACGCGGTCCTGCTCGAGGATCTCCGCGCCGGTGAGCCTCCAACCGACCGGTTCCTCCGCGACCGACCACAGGGCGAGATATTCGTTGGTGCGCGAATGCGCGTGTCCCCAGTGACTCACGACACCTTCGACCTGCCAGCGACACTCGACCGTGAACACCGGCCGCTCCACACCGTCCTCGGCGGTGGCGACTCCGATGTCACGCACCTGAATCGACGTCGGACGGACGTCCTTCACCCGTGCGACGGCACCGCCCTCCTCCTGCATC